>JAIDTO010000160.1 GCA_029060625.1 Muribaculaceae bacterium
AGGTCGTCGGCGACCGGAAGGGCAGCCCAACCAAAAGCCTTGACATCGGCGTCGTTGGCTGAGAGGTCATAAGCCGTTGTTAGGTTCGTGTCTGTAAAATAGTTGTCACCCTGCCTATAGAGGCGGGTCTTCACTGTTTTCCCGTCATTCTTGTCTATAGCAAGGTAAATAATCTCTTCAGCATATTCAGCACCTGAATATGGATAGACGATGCTTCCGTTGGTATCGTAAGGAGTTGTGTCTGTCACTCTCATAAGCACACTGAAATACATTCCGTCGGCATGGCTGTCGCCATTCGCAGCATCAGTCTTGAAATTCCATGCAGAGTTATTGGAGGGGATGATCATAGCCGAATTTTCGTAACCGTCTCCCTCTCCGACTTTGCTCCCCAATATCGAGACAGCCTTGTCTGCGGAAAGGGGAGAGCTTTCTGTCTTGTCAAGTATCACTATAGCATCACCATCGCGGAAGATATATTCGACGCTTCCTTTCGTCACGGATTCCCATACACCTGCCTGAGTCGGATCGGTGGCAGACGCCTGCGCTGTTAAATTGAATGTTCCCCCTGTTCCGATGCCTCCTAAGCGAACCCCGGCGATCTCAAGATTGTAGCTGGCTGAGTTTCCCCAAGCCTTTAGCTCTATACGGCTCAACTGGTGCTGAAACTTTAGCGAGATGCCGGTTCCCTCGTTATCAAGGAGTCTGCCGGTAGCGATGGAAGTCACGAAGTCGAACTGTTTAGCTATGTCCCGGGGAACGTTGAAGCTTGTAAGCTTGTCGCCTGTTGATGAGGCTTCGCCACCGGCTGTTAATATCTCATCGAGCGTAGGGGCAAATGCCGCGAACCGTAGCAGGTCGTTATTGTTCGGCCATATGCATTGCGGATCGTAACATACATACTTGCCGGTATTGCCGTTCTTGCTGAATGTCTTGTTGACAAAATATGGTGTTTCTGAAGATGATCCGACAGTGAATGCACTCACCTCAATATCCTTGAGCGAGGCTGTGTTCAACTCAGAGGCTCGCGAACTGACTTCCGGCAGCGAGGCGTTAAATTCGATCCTGCCCCCGGACTCGTTTCCTTTGCGTGCTACATCCTCTTGCGAGCATCCCGACACAGCAATAAGAATTCCGAGAAGCGCATAATATGTATATATTTTTTTTGCCATATAGATATCTATATTTTCTTGTTCCCAAACATTACCTATTATAATATCCCTCTTAACCCTTAACCCTTAACCCTTAACTCTTAACTCTTAACTCTTAACCCTTAACCCTTATCCCTTATCCCTCACCGTTTGGGGACATCAAGATTCGGATGATAGTCTTCTGCAGGTAGCCAGTTCTCCACTTCTACCTCAAAGGGTATCATCCCTCTCTCTATGATAGGTTCCCCGGGAATGGGCCCGTAGGGATCATGCCATCCGATGCCGTAGCTGTAGTTAAGCTTATATGTATATATCTTTCCTGCCTCCCATTTTGCTCCCACGGGAATGGATGCCCAGCAGAAGGCATGCACTTTTTCCGTTTCCGTTTCAGTAAACTTTAACTCGTCGTCCTTTTGATTGGCAGTGTAATATTCATCGTCGATAAGATACACTCTCTTGCTGACCTTGCCATCTTCTCCGACTGTCAGATATACTGTCGGTATGCTGTCGAGGTCGTTGGGATATGGATAGACCACTGTTCCATCTTTCCTATTGGTAACCCTAAGCAACACACTGAAATATAGCTTATTCGTTGAATATTGAGGGTTATCTATGTCAGGATCATCCTTCCCTTCCCAAGCCTCAATCTTCTCAGCCATCGGAATCACCATAGCGGTGCCGTAATCTCCCATAATGGATGCGGCATTCTCTTTGGATGTATGGTTTCCGCTGTCCTTGCTCAGAAGGACTGTAGACTCTCCCTCAGTGTAGATATGCTCTACAGCTGACTGTGATGTGGCGAGCCATTCGCCGGCGTGTTCTGCCGACATTAGTGAGGAGAAACAGAAGTCGCCTTCGGTCAAGGCATTTCCGATGCGCACTCCTGCAATCTCGAAATCATATTTATCGTTGTCGCCCCATACTCCAATCTCTATCCTTGCAAGTCTATGACTGAAATCAAGCTGAATACCTGATTCTCCATTTTCTTTCCCTGTCCCATTGGCATATGCCGCTATGAAATCGACATGGTCTGCAATGTCAGGAGCAACCTGAAACTTTTCAAGTCGATAGTCGAGAAGGTGAGTGCCATCCTCGGTTTTCTCGGAGTGGTTGGCGAGGTTGAACTTTCCTTCATTGATATTTTCCTGCATTTTTTCTGCCGAGGGGTAGTAGGCAAAGAAATGTAGCCTGCTTCTTGTGTCTGGCCACATGCAAGATTCCTCATCTTCAGGAAGGAAATTTCCTTCTCCATCCTTTTGAAAGCTTATGTCGCTGAAATATGGTGTCATCTCTCCCGTTGCGGGATGATTGTTGTCGTCCGGATTTATACTCGTCACGCGGCACTCCGTCAGAGTCTCTTGGCTAATCACTTCGGCTCGAGTCTGACTGACAGTGGGTAGATAGGAACGGAAATATATCCTGTTTCCATCTCCGGAGATTCGGGCACCCGACGGCCCTTCCTGACTGCATGAAGAAAGAGTCAGCAAGACCGCCATAGCCGCATATATGGATATTTTCATTCCCATTAATTTCAATTCTATTTAAATATATTACTTTTTATCACCCTTTCCGGGCACATCCAGGTCGGGAGTATATTCATCGCCGTCAGGTGTGGCATTGTCCCAGCCGCTGACGGTCACCCCCCAAGAGATGGGGGATTTCCCTCCTATTGGTTTTCCGGGGTCTGTGTCTGCCGGATCATGCAGACCGATACCCGCTGAATAATCTAATGTGTAGATATATTTCTTGCCTGCACTCCAGTCTGCATCGACCGGAACGGCTGCCCATCCAAAATCCTTTATCTCCTCCCCCTCTGCAGCCACGTAGGGTTGCTGAAGTTCGGGATCATAAAAATATGACCCTTCTGCCTGACCTGCATATAGCTGTCTGACAATATTTCCGGAACTGTCTACAGCATAGCTTATCACTACCATGCCGTTGTTCTTTCCAGAATATGGATATATCACTGAGCCGTTACCTTTATCAGTTACCCTCATCAATATGCTGAAATACATCCTGTCGGTAGAGTAGGGGGTTGCTCCTATATTAGGGTCGGCAAGGGCTTCCCATCTGTCATTGACCGTAGGAATTACCATCGCGCAGCCACCCTGGCCCATTATCGAGGCAGCCATTTCCATTGAGGAGTGTTCCTGGCTGTTGATTCTGAAGATTCTGTCGCCGACACTCGGCTCAGTTTCAGCACCGGAGGCTTTGTCGCCACGGTATATATATTCCACCCTGTCCATGACCGGCTGATTGCCGGAGTCCCATCTCCCCGCTGAGGCTTTGTCGGCATCATCGGCGAAAACAAAAGTGCCTTCTACTACAGGATTGCCGATGCGTACGCCTGCTATCTCGAAATTATAATCCTCGCTTGCTCCCCATGCTTTCAGCTCCACCTGGCAGAGCTTATGGCTGAATGCGAGTTCAACCCCACCCATGAAATCATTCAACCTTGTGCCTGCGGCTTCGGCAGTGACGAAGTCGAATTGATGCAAGATATCAGGATTTATGCGCACCTTGCCAAGGCGATAGCCAATATTGACGGAGGATTGCAGCTGCGTGGTGCTGTTGATAAGATTGAAGTATTCTTTGTTGTCGGTCGCTTCGAGCGCGGTATTTACGTCTGTCATGACCGAAAGAGAGGGAGAGAATGCGAAAAACCTCAGGAATCCGTTGTTGGAAGGCCAGTCGCGCGGTTCCTCTGCAGGAGATGACACATAGGTGCCTAACCCGGAGTTTACATTACGGATAAATGTGGCATTTTCAAAATAGGGAGAGAGAAATCCTGCCTGGTCCGTATATCTGTCGGCAGTATTAAAACATGTCACCTGAAAAGACTCAAGACGGTCAAGTGTCATATCCTGAGCCCTCGAGTAGGCGACGTCGGAGAGGGAAGTCTTGAAATATATCTTCCCGTCTGCCCAGTCGTAGACGTTCGGCTCTGCCGCCTCCTTAGAGCAGGAGGCGGCAAAGGCAAACGCTGCAAGAGCAAAATATGTCACTCTTTTTATATTCATTTCTTTAAATTCAGTTGACAGAGGTGTTTTGTAGCATACGGGAGAGCATTTCTCCCCCGCACGCTTGAAGATTTACTTACTCAGAAGGTACTGGGGTGTTGGTAGGCTGTTCATCCCAGCCTTCAATGCTTACAGAGAACTTGATACCTTCACCGATGATGGGAGTGCCCGGCTTCGGATCTTCGGGATCCTGAATACCAACGCCGTTGCTAAAGTCAAGAGTATAGACATACTTTTTGCCACGTTCCCAGTTCACACCAACAGGAACAGCTGCCCATCCAAACTCTACGATCTCGTTGTTGGCACCGACTGTCGTGTTCTTTGAGGGAACTCGACCAGCAATCTTATTGGAATTCTTCTCCTTTTCAAGATATACCACGTTCATTGTGGTGTTATTACCGTAAGGATAGATCTGCGGAGTTGTCAGTTCATCGCCGGTCGGCTTCAAAGTCACACGTAGCAGAATGCTGAAATACATGTCGCCTTCTCCGTCTGCACTCCAATCTTTGGGATTCCTGTCAGGGTAGGGATCTTCTCCGTTACCTGTGAATGCACTATATTTAGGTGCAATCCAGGGATTTGCTTCGCCTGCCCATGCATTGTTCTTTGTTGGAAGTACCATGGCGTTGCCCCCTTTACCCATTATAGATTCTGCATTGGCTGCCGTAGAATGCGGAGTGGTTGAAGTGACTGCTCCACCGTTATAGTTATTGAACTTACCCATACGGTATATTTCATCACCCTCGCCGAAGATATATTCTACAGGGAGTCGCTGTGGATTCTTTGCTATACCCCATTGTCCACCGGCAGCAAAGTCTACACCTCCTTTTCCATCACAAAAGTTGAAGATTGCGTTTCCTGTATAGGGTCTACCGATTCTTACGCCAGCTATCTCGATGTTGTAGGCATCATTTGCTGCGAATGCCCGGAGTTCGATGTTGGAAAGCTGATGCTTGAATTTCAGCTCGACTCCTAAGTTGGCTGCATCTTCATTCTCAGGCACGTCTGCCGATATATGAGAGGTAATGAAGTCTACCTGCTTGGAGATGTCAGTAGCCACATAGAAGCGGCCAAGCTTGAATCCTTTGTAAAGAGTCACGTCCTTAAACGTTGTGGTTTGCTGCCCCATTGGATCAAGTGGAACATTGTCGTTGCAGAGATTGAAGAACTGAATGGCTTTCGTGTAAGTGGCCAGATTGTTGGCGTAGTTAGGGTCTGTGGGGTCAAGTTGGGAGAAAGCTGCGTTCTGGATCTCCTCAAGAGAGGGTGCATACGCGAAGAACTCCACTTTGTCTGCCTGTGCCTTTGACGGCCATTTCTGGTTGCTGCTGCTGGCATAGAGATTGGCTCCCATCTGATAGAAAGGTTCGTCCCAGAAGAGGGAGTCGGGAGTCACGCCGGTTTCTGACATGTGGTTGGGAGCGTAGGCTGAGACATAGAAGGTCGACGGATTCTGGATGTAGTTGAGATCCGGATTGACACGCGTAGAGATTCCTGCGCGGAATGAGATCGGTAGTGCATCGTGTGCCTGCGGGCTCTTTGCCACCTCTTCTTGTGAGCAGGAAGCGAGGACAACCAAACCACCTGCAACTGCAGTTAAAGAAAGTCTGTTCATAAATGATGGATTTAAAGATTTATTATTGTTATTTGTTTTATTTTTCGAATTATGTCTTATCGTTACACCTTCAGATCGTAATGATACGTGTCCCAAGTGTCGACCTCTATGCTTATTCCCCCTTCTCCTTGTGGAGGAAGTGGGTCATCCGGTATCTCCGGCAGCTTCAGTCCGAATAGCCTGATGCTTACGTTGCGAGGATCAGGAGCTTTGTTCACTTGATCTGTGACGTCGAATGTGAAGAAGCCCCCGGTATTGTTCTTCAAGGCTATGTAGAGACATAGCTTGTGCTCCTTCTCTTCGCCATCAGGAAGCCCGAATGTATAGAATTGAGCATTCAGGGATTTGTTATCAAGATCGGGTGTCAGGGTAAAGGTGTGGGATACAGTCTCGGAGGTTGGCATCATCCTTCCAGGGTAATATCCTCCTGCAAGCGATGAGATGGTGGCATCGATATGTATGTCAGCGCTCTTGAGGTTTTCGACATCCGCGAATTCAACTGAATACCTGCATATAAGCTCTTCGGGGAAGAGCTCGAGTTTCTGCGGGAGGGCTGATACCTTGAGGTTAACATCACGTTTGTGCGTGCCATAAATCATAGAGGGAGTTTCCCTTAATGGTTCGTCCTCAGTGCCTTTCGCACGGGGAATTCCTCTTGTGGAAATTCCTTGTCCTACCAGTACTGCAGTTTCATTTGTGAATATCTCTATCTCATCATGAGAATGATTGTTGCGAAGATGGTGGCCGTAAGGGTCGTCGTTACTGTGGCAGACTGCAGTATGCGGTCCGGCATATGTACGAATCAGTCCTCCGTCAGGATTGTTAAACCGGTAGTCCATCATCTCATGCTCGTCAGAATATAGATAGAGCACCATGGTCTTTGCCTCTTTAGCAGGGGCCTTGCTCCAATCGAATATCACCTCTACTTGGTCGGCAATCATAGTGTGGGCATCTTCGTTCAGGTCCTTGTGGGTGCACCCTTCCTCAATCATGAAAATGCTTACAAGTATCAGTGGCAGGAAATAAAGATGCAGTTTCTTCATCTGTCACCTCCTTTCCTGACGTTGGTGTTGCCTCGCCCTATTAGCCACACGAGCGATATCTCGGCCTTTGTAGGACCGAAATAATGCATTTTATATTCTTTATCGAAATAATAGTCGTTGTCAAAAGGATAATATTTGATGTAGTTTCCTCCCATGTATCCTAATCCTATGGAAAAGTCGATGTTAATGTGTTTCCCTACGGGCAGTGAGTAGCCGTATTCTACACCCGTATTGAGAAGCCAACGGTCCCAAAGAGTTCCTCCCGGCTTGCCACCTAAATATCCTGTGTCGCCGGTTTCAAAATCAAACGTCAGGATACCTCCGTAGATGCCAAGATGATGGCCTGTAAGGGGTTTGGCATGTGCTTTTTTCCCAAACCACCAGCGCAATCCAAGATCGCCTCCATAGACACGCCAGTAGCGGTGACGGTTATTGTTGTCCCACCATGCATACATCCATTCCCCATAGAGTGAGATGTTCTTGCCGAGATAGAATTCTGCTCCGATATTTGGAACGAGGGCGGCGTCATATAGCATATTTGTCTTGACCGCCATGTAGAAATTCTTTGCTTTGGCAGGAATATTGGATGGAAGAGGAGTAAGGTCTTTAAAGTCCTTAAGGTCGTTAGAGACTTTAAGGTCGGTCGAATCAATGGGGGAGGGCTGGACAGGTTGGAGGATCTCTTCGATTGAGTTGGTCTCTTCGGTTATGATTTCATCAGTTATGAAGGTCTCCTGCCGGGTAATGTCCGTAATAGCTTCTTGATGCTTAAGATAGAGCACAACTGCCACTGCATTGCGCAAGTCAGGAAATAGGTTTTCCATCATCCAGTTCCAGACACGTCCACCGGCAAGGTCCATCAATTGCTTTTTCTTGCCGTCGATTATCTTGGTTTTCTCCCGGTTGTAGATCCAAAGAGGAGTGTGGTCAAGTATGTATAGCACTCTCTCTTGCGAGGGCATCTCCGGATGCTCTGCCACGAGATTGCGAAGTTCCTCCCAAGCCACACCGTCGGCAAATGTCTTGATCAATTCGCTGTCGATGCCGGCATTAATATTGATGTATTTTGCTATCTCATCGCAGCGGAGGCGCGAGAGTCGCTCGTTTGCATCGCTTGCTCCTTCAGGAGAAGCGTAGCCGCTTATAGTAAGATAATTGATATTGTCCTCTGCTTTTGCCTCCTTGACTTTTTTGATAAAACTATCCATAGCCTCCCGGTTGTTGCCGAGTGAAGGGTCAAACAGCCTATGGCCCGCAAGGAAATACACCTTGACCGAATCGGCAGGTGTCGCTCCAAAGGCTGAAATGGCTGTTAAAACTATTAATATGGATGTAAGTATTATCTTCATTGGTAGGTAGTAGGTGGTCTGTATTAAAAGTGCAATAGCGATTTATAGTCACCACGGGTTTCTTAATCCTCAGTGTCTATACAGTCTTGGAGTCCTCATTAAGGGACTCCGAAGATGTCTGCTAAAAGCCTTTTTTGCATATCAGAAATTCATGATGCCCTATGCTAAGGACAGGGTTATAATCTATTAAATAGGTGTCTCTCTAAAATGTGTTTGATAAATTGAGTGCAAAGATACTAATTTTTTGTTAGATTTTGCAACAACCCTCTATCTTTTTTGATGCCATTATATGTATTTTTAACATTTATGATTATCAAAATAAAGATTTAATTTACCCCCCCGTTTGTAATCAACTAAAATTCAATATGTTATGATTAAATGTCAAAAATATGCAATTTTGCATTTTTTTATTCTTTTTCATGTCAGTTTCTCGGGGTTGCCCATTTAGGAGCTTCAGCACGCCTGTAGGGAAGATTGTCAATGAATTCCGGTGAATAAAAGAAGATCTTTCCCGCCTTATGGGCCCGGAGGTAAGCTGTGCCGACAGTGTTGGTCCAGACTCCGCCATAAGTCATGTTGCCGTCGTGGGAAAAGCCGAGGCAATGGGAATATTCGTGATAGAAACATTCGCGCTCCCTGTTGCAGGGTGTTTCAGGATTTTCTGTGGGGTACATAGTAGCAAAGTATTCCTGATTGATTATCAAGGAAGTATAGCCGTTATGCTTTCCTCCTCCCCAGCCGTTGGAACCTGATGAGTGATTATTGGCTCCTATGCTGTAGTTGCTGTTTGCTCTGTCGTGGATTCGGTCCAGAATATCTTCTACGCTGATGACGCGGTCGGCATCTACATATTTGCCTTTGTTTGCGGAAAGTTCTTCCGCAAACTCGTTGGAATCTAATGTAAGTGCGAGGTTGATCATCTGTACAAACGCATGCCTCATGCATTTGAGATCGGGCGTAATAGCTTTTGAAGGCCAGATATTCTCCCAGTCGTGGAAGCTTACGCTCCAGTTCTTTAAGCTCAGGCGTGACATTCTTGTCAGGAAGGGATCATCAGTCTTGACCACCCACTCGATATCGGAAGGAATGTCCATCTTCGGAAGGGTGACGCGTTTCCCATGGACGTCGAGATATTGCGCTTCCCTTTTAGTGAAAGTCATCGGCACCTGCATGTCGAGAAGAGCCTCTACTCTGTCAAGATGTACGAGGTGCACGCTGTCGATTCCTAAGGATGGGAAGTTGGCGTAGATGTCCACGTTGCTTGCCGGAGCAGCGGAGTAGAGCTGAAGGCGGAGTTGGTTGCAACATGTCTTCAGCATAAGAGGTTCTGTAATCCGGAAGTAGCGCTGGATGCTGTCGTGAAGCACCTCGAGAGGCTCGTCTTCCATGAGCATAAGGTCTGCATTATAATTGAAATAGTCTTTAGGACGTATGCGGATGAATCCGGTCTTGAAATCAGGATGGCGCAAGGCAATATCTATCCTGTTCACCTTCCCTGCTTCGGCTGAGAGGTCGGAGAAGCGATAGGAGGTGCAGATTGAGTCGCCTGAAAGAGTGGCTGCCTTCACCTTTACAGTCCCAGAGAGGGGAGTGGCTGAAGGAAAGGTATTGAGCGTAAGGTTGAAGCTGGAGTCGCATACCTCGCAGTTGCTGATCGTGGCCTCTCCGGAGTAGCTGCAGTCGCCGTTGATGGAGGAATACACATGGCATCCCTCGTCGAGTGTTACAGTCACGCTTGATATCATGGCTTCTACAGCGGTGGGGAGGCCCGGAAACTCTACTTTAATTCTCGAAAGAGCCCGGTCGAGTATCACCTCATATTCCTTCGGCTCTATTCTTTCACTCAAAGTGAAATCTATCTTCTTGAAGAAATATGATCCTTCTATAGGGTGAGTCAGCATGGTGTTCTGAAGCCACGTATCGTCAAGAGTCACCGGACTTTCGATGCGTGCAAGTTCCGATTCGCGCGAACTTCCTAAGAAGACAATCGAATAGCTGCCTGCTGCAAGATCATTGATTTCCAATCGATCAAGAGTCTCTGAGAGTTGCCCTTGACTATTATTCAACACCTTCCCTGACGCATCGGCGAGAAGATAGCAGAGGCTTACGACGCGCTCATCAGTAGCTTCGCCACGTGTGGCCCCGTCAGATTCATTCCCCGGCACTGAGATATGGAAGGATATTCCCGTGCCTTTCGAGGGGGTGATGTCGTCAAACTGCAGTTCATCCTGGCAAGATACCATAACGAGAGAGACGGCAGACAATATTGTGTAGATATATTTTCTCATAGCCTTATATTTTAAAGAATCCTTATCCCCAAACCCTTAACCCTTTATACTTTATACTCTTTACTCTTTACTTTTTACTTTTTACTCTTTACTCCATCCTCCCTCAGTCCCTAATCCCTCTCACCATTACGAATCCGTCTGCGTTCCAGCTTTTACGCTCGAGCTTGATTCCGTAGGAGTCTTCTCCAGTCCTTTCATATTGAAGGAGCATTACTTGATTCTGTTCCTTCATCCAGTATCCGCTTCTTGTATCGAATCTGAAATTCGGGTCAGTCGGAATCTCGCAGCTCGTATTGGTCTTTATCCCCGCCATCGGAAGAAAGAGTCTGGCGCCGGTGGTGATGGACTCGAAAAGCACGCCACGTTTTAGATAGTTCTGTGCGTTCGTGATTGCAGAAGGTGTATTGTCGAGCATATCCGGAGCTGTGACGATTGAGGCCCGTATCGAGTCGCCGGTGCGGGTCCTGTAAGACGCAGGAATCACCGTGCCTGCGGGTATCAGGTCTTCCCATTCGGCTGCCGACGCAACGTGATAGCCTTTCGGAAGAGGCATCATCGACTTTGTCTGCCATGGGGTGTCTCTTTCTTGGTCGGCAAACATATTTGGATTGTATGCTTTCCAGTGAGAGAATGGATTAGGTCTGCCGTATTGAAACATATTTCCGAGGCATTCTTCAAAGCACTCGCGATACATATCCTTGGCTGTCATCCCTTTTGTAAGATATATCTGCTCCTCGGAATCCTGAGAGACTGCGTTGAAACACATCCAGTCGTGCCCTCCTATATGTACTGTAGGAATCTGGAATGGCGAGGGCTCCACCTCAATATTGATGAAGAAACTTGAAGAGCCG
>JAIDTO010000161.1 GCA_029060625.1 Muribaculaceae bacterium
TGGTACTGCGAAAGCGGGAGAGTAGGTAATCGCCGCCTTACGAAAGCCGGATTCCAGCAATGGAGTCCGGCTTTTTTTATTTACACCGATGGTGATTTACACGGCTCGTGCGTCCACCTATTAAGGTGTCCTAATTCTAAAATATTTATACTTTATCGGAACAAATACGTTTGAATTATGTTAGAGATATAGACACACTAATTTAACCGTGAATATGAAAAGCAATCTATATACAGGAACTGGCGACAATGGCACCACATCATTAGTTGGTGGAGAGCGTATAAGCAAGTTCTCTGCTCGTCTTGAAGCATACGGCACTGTCGATGAATTCTCTTCATTTCTTGGAGTAGTGCTTTCAAATCCGGATTGTCCAGTTCGCTTGAAAGAACAGTTTCTTGAGATTCAAAATCGTCTTTTTGATGCTGGTTGTTACCTTGCCACTTCAGTAAAGGAGGGAGAAGCCCCATCTTGTCATGGCATAGACACTCGTTTAGTTGCATCTTTGGAGAACTGGATTGATATCCTCGATGAGGAAACGCCAAAAATTCGAGCTTTTGTTCTTCCTGGAGGTTGTGTATTAGCCGCGCATTGCCACGTTGCCAGAACGGTTTGTAGGCGTGCTGAGAGGCGTATTCTTGAGCTTGCATCGTCAGAGTATGTTGATCCTGTATTGATACGTTGGTTCAACCGACTGAGCGACTATCTTTTTATTGTTGCAAGATATCTTAATTTTTGTCAGGGTGTGTCTGAAATTACATGGACTCCTGTCTTGTGAGCATAATAAAAAAAATCGTTAATATAAATTATAAATAAAATTGAACAGCATATGTATTGGACACTTGAACTCGCGTCAAAACTTGAGGACGCACCATGGCCCGCAACAAAGGACGAGCTTATTGACTACGCGCAGCGCAGTGGCGCCCCGCTTGAAGTGATAGAAAATCTCAACGAAATAGAAGACGAAGGCGACACCTACGAATCAATCGAGGAAATCTGGCCCGACTACCCCTCCAAAGACGATTTTTTCTTTAACGAAGAAGAATACTGAGAGCAAAGCTCTTACTCAAGCCATCGTAAATTTATAATTCACGTAATAATCCATCTCAAATTTGGGATGGATTTCTTTTTCTTATGGCCGGATGTTTTTAACTTTACATATATTGGCAGGGGGACGGCCGGCATCAAGCTCTGTTTTCATAAAATCCATGTCAGCTGCGACATGAGCAAAGAACTGACGGTAACCTCTGCACAAGCTGTTTAAGCCTGGTTCGCCGTAGCGATCGGTGGCAAGGCGGTTTTTGGGGCACTCTCCGTGGCAGGCAAAATGCCATTGGCACTCCCGGCACTCCCTAGGCAATGAAGACTCTTTAGACCACCCGAATCCCAACTGCTTCTCGCCATAGAGCATTTCTGAAAGTGGACGTTCAAGAATATTACCGAGCCTATATTCAGGTCGCACGAAATGGTCGCAGCAATACACTGAGCCGTCAGCCTCCACAACCGGAGCCAGTCCACACGTAGCCGACATTGAGCACACACCCGGAGCCACACCTGCCCAATTGGCCAAGGTGGCATCAAACAACTGCACAAACAGCTTGCCTACATCCTGCTTCACCCACTCATCGTAGAGTGAGCAAAGGAACCTGCCCCATTGGTCAGCCGAGATAGAACGGTCTGGCTTGTCAGGTTCCACCACGGGCGTGAATTGCAGGAACTCGCATCCGATGTCGCGAAAGAAGTGATAAAAGGCTTTCGGATGTTCCACATTTACAGCATTCACCGTTGCCATTGCATTCCATTCCACGCCGTGCCGTTGCAGCAACCTGATGCCCCGCATGACATCGTTCCACGTTAAGGTGCCCCCCGATGAGCGTCGAAAGGCATCATGTAGCGGCTGAGGTCCGTCAATTGAAATGCCAACAAGGAACCCATTGTCTCGCAGGAATTCACACCACTCGTCAGTGAGCAGCGTGCCATTGGTCTGCAAGCAGTTGTCTATCCTGCGGCCACCGGCATATCTACGTTGCAGTTCAAGTGCCTTTCGGTAAAAGCCAAGAGGCTTAAGCAGAGGCTCTCCACCATGCCAAGTGAAGAGTACCTGCGCAGTATTCTGCGACGCAATGTATTGCCGGATAAAATCTTCCAGCAGTCGCTCATTCATTGCTGTCCCGCTTCCTTTTTCAAGATAGTAGCAGTAGTCACAGCGTAAATTGCAACCGGAGCCTACAGGCTTCAGCATGGCATACATCGGGCGTGCAAAGGGCTCTATGACGATGTCATTCATTGTCTATGGGATAATTGGGGCTGGGCGTACGCAAGCGATGCATCATCTGATCCAGTTCCTTTACCACGTCGGGATACTCTGCCGCCAGATCATGCTCCTCCGCCGGATCCTCCTTTATACGGTACAGCTCAAGCGGAGCGTTCTTTTTCACCGTCACGCACTTCCAACCGTCGTAACGTATGGCCCGTTGCTTGCCGGGAAACTCCCAATAGAGGGGGCGGCTGTCTGTATCAATGTCCTGTCCGAAGAATAATGGTGAAATATCCATTCCGTTAGTGTCAGAAGGCACAGCATCATCGCTCCCTGCCAGTCGTGCCAACGTAGGCATAAAATCGGCGAAATATACCAGGTTGTCAATCTGTCGGGCAGGAACACGCCCCGGTTGGTTGACGATCAAGGGCACACGTATACCCCCTTCGTAAAGCTGCCCCTTGCGCCCTTTCAGCCCGGCTCCGCAGTTCAGCTCCTTCAGTGGTGCCATTACGGCAGCCCCGTTGTCAGAGGCAAAGATTATGATTGTGTTATCGCGCAGTCCCAAGGCATCAAGCGTGCCTAAAAGCCGACCTATGTTATAGTCCATATGTGTCACCAATGCAGCATAACGCTTAGTGTTCATCGACCATTCCCCTTGTTCGTCATACCATGAAGTATCGTCAATATTGTAGGGCTCATGTGGTGCATCGTAACCGAGGAAAAGGAAAAACTGATTGTCCTTGTTGCGATGTATAAAAGCAATGGCGTCGTCGGTGGAAATCTCTGTGTTGTGTCGCACATGGGCATCGTGTTCATTCTCACGGATGTTTATCAGGCTGTCGCCGTGCAGGCGGTAATAGGGATAGTAATATGGCGAATTGCTGTGTACGGTGGCAATGGTCCAGCCGTAGAATTCATCAAAACCGCGGTGGTTTGGCGACGCACCCGGGTCGTAGCCATCAAGATGCCATTTGTTGACAAGGCAGGTACGGTAGCCAGCCGCACCGACAACGTTGCCCAATGTAATATCTTCCGGAAGCAGATTGGCGCGCCTCACAATTGTTGTGTCTCCGTTTGTCTGTATTTTCAGTCCTGTCATTCCTCCCTGATAGCACTGATTGTCGCGAATACGTGTGTTGCCACTATTCTTGCCGGTCATCAGTGAGCAGCGCGACGGAGAGCTGATGCCACTGCCTGCGTATGCCTGGGTGAAACTTGTGCCTGTGGCAGCCAGCCGGTCGATGTTAGGGGTCTGGATATATTTATTGCCATAGCAGGCCAAGTCGCCGTATCCCATATCGTCAGCCAGGATGAAAACAATGTTTGGCCGCTCAGGGGTAGCCTTCTGCTGCTGTAACTCCGCAGCCTGTACCTGCTGCCCCAGCAGTACTCCAACAGCCATTAAAACGTTCTTCATACAGAATTTATATTTTAAGCCAAGTGTTCAGGACTCCACCACCACATCTCGGTTCTCAGTAATTGATGGTAGTTCGATCAACTCTTTTTTGTTTAGATTGCAAATATAGTAATTTATCGTAATTTATCCAAATTTGCGATAAATCGCATTGTCAATCTTCATATTGACACAGTATGGATTGCGTTTGTTTGAAAAAAAATCATTAATTTTGTAGAATATGACCATTGAAATCTAAAATCAGCTTAGAGAGAACAAAATGTGAGGCTCTCTTGGGTCATTATAGGAGAATTTTTCTAAAACATAAAAGTCCAACAAATGTCCTTTTGGAATAGAATAATCAATACCATCAGCGGAGTAGAAAATAGACGAAGTGTATCTTTGGAAATGTCGTATGGCGCTTCCCGGTATTGCTTTGTGGATGTTGAGGTTGGATTGCGTGATAAAAAGATCCATGATATCGGAGCAGTCAGGTGGGACGGAGCGATATACCATGCAGCCGGTAAGCAAGGACTGAATTCTTTCCTTAAAGATGTGGATTTTATTTGTGGACATAACATCATTCATCATGACGCCAAGTATTTGTTTGGTGAAGACACGCGCACCTTCATATTGGTAGATACTCTCTATTTGTCTCCACTGCTTTTTCCTGAGCGTCCCTACCATCATTTGGTGAAAGACGACAAGCTTGTAACTGACCAAATGAACAATCCTGTAAATGACTGTGAAAAAGCCCGTGTCCTTCTGATGGACGAAGTGACTCGTTGGGCAGGACTTTCAGACTCCAAGAAGATTGTATTTGCAACTCTGCTTCAAGGAATCGACGAGTTTAAGGGATTCTTGGCTTTTGTCAATGCGAAAGTCGGACAAAAAGAGTCATTAGCGAAGCAGATTCAGTCAGAATATAGAGACAAGATATGCCATAATGCAGATATAGAAAGTGCAATTCAGAAGTATCCATGTGAATTAGCATATGCACTTGCATTGATAGACACTTCCGATTATCGGTCCATCACCCCGGGATGGGTTCTGCATAATTATCCGAATGTTGAGAATCTAGTGCTACTGCTACGGCATACTAAATGCAGCGAGGGATGCTCTTATTGCAATACAGAACTTGATGTACATGTTAATCTCAATCGTTTCTTCGGCTTTGACAGGTTCAGGACTTATGAAGGAGAACCTTTACAGGAAAATGCGGTTCTTGCAGCTGTAGAGCATAAATCACTATTGGCAATTTTCCCAACCGGCGGAGGCAAATCTCTTACATTCCAGTTGCCAGCCTTAATGGAAGGGCGTTCGGTACATGGCCTTACAGTTGTCATCTCTCCATTGCAGTCTTTGATGAAAGATCAGGTTGATAATCTGGCTGAAAGAGGAATTACAGATGCAGTCACTATCAATGGATTACTGGATCCTATCAGCCGTTCAGAGGCTATCCGTCGGGTGATGGATGGAGATGCTTCCCTGCTATACATTTCTCCGGAAATGCTTAGGTCAAAGACGATTGAGAAAATATTGCTTGCCCGCCATTTAGTGCGGATTGTAATCGATGAAGCGCATTGCTTCTCCTCGTGGGGACAGGACTTCAGGGTAGATTATCTGTATATCGGCAAATTCATCAACCAATATCAGAAGAAAAAATCGAATGGTCAGTCAATACCGATATCATGTTTCACTGCAACTGCGAAGCAAAAGGTGATACAAGACATCTGCGACTACTTCAAGAAGACCCTTAATATCGACCTTAATATTTTCGCATCTTCTGCTGCGCGTAAAAATCTGCGTTATTCGGTAATCCATGTAGATACTGATGATGACAAATATATGAAATTGCGTTCATTGATTGCAGAATCATCTTCCCCTACCATTGTGTATGTATCTCGAACCAAACGCACGAGGCAATTGGCAGAGAAACTGACACGAGATGGATTCAAGGCACTCCCATTTGACGGCAAGATGAACGTAGAAGACAAGATTGCCAATCAGGAAGCCTTCAT
>JAIDTO010000162.1 GCA_029060625.1 Muribaculaceae bacterium
CATAATTCTGATTGAATTTCGAACCATCGATATTACTATAATCTAAGTTTATGCTGCGTCCTATCGGGTTTTCTTCCCTAAATAGTTTTTTTGATAACCTATCTGTAATTATAACTTCTTTTTCAGACAAAGAACTGACAATATTACCAGAGATAGCAGATTTCTTTCCCCAAAATTTCAAAAAATCACTATCAAGAGAGGTGCCTATAGAAGTAAGAGACCTTTCATTGTCGCTGCCCGGATCCGATGTCACATTCATGAAGTACGTAGCATCTTCAAGATAAAGAATTTTCTCTGCACTATTAAAATGATGACCAATAATAAGGGCTAAATCATCATAATTTACAAACATTAAGCCCTCTTTTCCATTAGATAATTGTTCCACTCTTTTGGCGTATGGTTGGTCGAATAATGTAGAGGATTTGAACTCCAGCATGATGGATGATATCATCGCCATCAATGTAAGGCTGACCGCCATAGCGCTTATGCTGATAGCTGTTTGGGTCTTGTATTTGTTGAGATTCCGGAGGGAAATACGGAAGTAATGAGTTATCATTTGGAATTTTATTTAAATTTAGATATTTATGACAGTTCCATCGGGCAGTAAGAGGATGTATCGTTATACTTATCACAGACTCGCGTTAGCGCGCACGGAGTGCGCTTTGTTACTAAACGCGGTCTTCGGAAGGGTCCGTTTGCATCTCCAAAACAGAACCTTCAATTACACATGTTTAGGAACAGAGGGCACTCCGTGCCCGTCAGCGCGTGACAATTTGACATATTCATAAAGAATTGCATTATGTTTTCAATTCACTCCTTGAGGTATTCGATGGGGTCGGCGTGCATGATGTCGCGGATCTTCCAGGCTATGGTGAGAGCTGTTACGGCAATGATCAGAAGTAGGCCTATGAAGTAGGCTGGAATCACATTTCCTGAATCTAATCCAAGGAAGGTGGGCTTGAGGACTGATTCAGATAACATGAAACATAAGGGTAAAGCCACCAGGGCAGCGACGGCAACTATCCATAGGTAGGTACGGGTGAATATCATGGCTATTGTCTTGGGTCCAGCTCCGTTGAGTTTCCTCAAGGCCATTTCCTTCCTTCTGCGGCGTGTATCGAGCGACACTCCGGCATAGACCGCAGCCATTGTAGTGACTACACTGATTATCGATAAGACATAGATCATGGTTATCATGACTTTTATGACTTCAAAGTTGTCGGCCTTATCTTGATAAAAACTTTTGGGCTTGATGTCAATCCTTGAGGGGAAAACATCATGTATCACATCCTCTATATCCTGACGGACCTGGTTTTCCATCCCTGCCTTCGGCGTTATTATACGGGTGTAGGCAAAAGCCATCGGCTCAGATATGTCATATACGACAATCGCGTTCCCGCTTGAAGACTCCAGGAAGGGAATACGGTCAACCACGCCCTTTATCTCATAATCTCCATAATGCGGAATCTCTACGGTTTTGCCATTCCAGAGATTTCTGTCGACGAGTGTCTGTTTAGTTGCTTCGCTGACTATGGCAAATCTATCAGGGTTGACCTTTGCGTTAATATCCTCACTCTTCAGACCGTAGAAATCAGCAGCGTCCGTGTTATGCTGGAAAAGAACATGATAGGTGATATAATCCTTTTGCTCGTCATCGAGAGGTTTGTTGGTCATGTATTCTAAAAATCTGTAGACCTTATCAACCGATTGCAGTGATTCTATCCTTCCAAAGAATACTTTTGATTGATCGTCACTGAATCCGTTAAGCCTGACTGTCAAGTACTTCTTATATCTATCCGCATCATCAGGGATTCCATAATACTCCTTTATGTTTCTGACAGACATGAAGAACATGACAGTGACACAGGTAAAGACGATAGACACAGTCATCTGCACCGTAAGTCCTGCATTGCGCAGACGATGCTTCGGCATCGGCTTCATCCTGAGTGCGAGTCCTGTCTGGTCTCGGCGAATCCTTCTTACTGTCATTGTCACGACAATCATGCTGATGGCTATAAGGACAGCTATAGTGATCAGAGCAACCGGTACGGCGGCTGACATACTATAGTTGTTTTCTGTAAAAAGATGTGTATATCGAGTTGTGAGAAATCCGGAAGCTAAGGAAATAAAGATCAGAGACAAGGCAAGAGTGACAAGAAGAACTATAAGTATCTCGGAGAAAAATAACATCAACATTGAAGAGGGCTGGCAACCAATGCAAGTCCGCAAGGCAACCTCACGCTCACGGAGCCTGAACAACTGGGTCTGCTGCCTGAGATAGTTGGAGAAAGCCACCAAAACAAAAAGGAAAAGAAACAAAATGATAGCGTTGCGTATTGCCATAGTCTCTTTTTCCGAGTAATGATCCTTCGCATCGAGCAACTTGATGTTTCTGCTGCCCAAAAGCTCATTCAGTTCTTCAGTCAGCTCATCTACCGACGCACCTTCCTTAAGGATAAAATAGCATAAGGCGTCATTCCTATCTAAAAGCTCATCCTCGCATACAAAAATGCCTTCAGTCAATTGGAAAAACTTGTGGGTAGGAGATGGATTTTCCATCACATCCTTGACGGTGTATGTTTTGTCCATTGGTCCGTTATTGAAGTAAAAGTAACCTACATTGACGCTTTTCCCGATAGGATTTTCCTTGCCAAACAGTTTTCGAGCGAGTTTCTCGGTAATCACAGTCTCGTTATCGGCAAGGGTTTCGATAACTTTTCCAGTATATACCGATCTTATTCCCTGGGATCTTAAGAATCCTTTGTCTGTGACGACGGCTTCGTTAAGGAGTGAACGCTCGTTGTCCTCACCTGAATTGGAGGATATGTTTATTCCCGGGTATCCAAAAATGGAGTAATGAATCTCCTCAACCCCTTTGAATTGATGGCCCAAGATCAGGGCCATTTCCTTAGAGTCCGCAATCTGGGTAAAGTATTGATCAATATATTTGTCATCATCATGCGAGAAAAGCACTGTCCTGTCGGCATAAGGTTGGCTTAACATCGGAGTCGGCTTTATCGACAATGCCATTGATGAAACGACCGCCATCAATGTCAGGCTGACTGCCATCGCTAAGATGCTGATGGCAGTCTGAGTCTTGTATTTGCTGAGATTCCGGAGGGAAATCCGTATATAGTGTAGTATCATAATTTTTATTTTAAGTTTCGTAAACTCAACTTAAAGGTTTATGGGGTTAAAGGGTTAAATTGACTTGGGGAGCTGAAAAATAGATACAGTCACATTATCCATCTTACACATTATCCCTCTTAACCCTTTAACCTCATAACCTTATAACCTTCCATTTTCGTTTTCGAAAATGGAATCACTCTTTCAGATATTCGATGGGGTCGGCGTGCATTATGTCGCGGATCTTCCAGACTATGGTACAGGCGGTCACTGCAATGATAAGTAGTAGTCCTAAGATGTATGCCGGGAATATACTCGCAGGTTCTATT
>JAIDTO010000163.1 GCA_029060625.1 Muribaculaceae bacterium
ATAATGGGATGGTTTGGCAATAAATCAGCCGAAAGGATGCGCCGCATGCTCCAAGCTATCCGCAACCGAGATTTCTCCCTCCGTTTCCCTGCGGAGAGGATGCATAGTTCTGAAAGGGAACTCGCCGAGGAGATGAACGATGTGATTTCCGGTTTTCGTGAAGACCTAATACGCCAGGAAAGACAATACGGACAGTATGAGGCCATCCTGAATCTTGTAGACTCGTCGTTGATCGTAGCAGATACGGAAGGGAATGTATCGTGGATGAATCAAAAAGCGATCAATAACCTTTGCGGATTCAAGATAACGCATCTTTCGATGCTCGATGCCGTGCATCCCGACCTTTCATCAACCATGAAGTCTCTCATTCCGGGGCAGCCGAAGATTCTGACTCTGAATTTGGATGGGCGAGAAGAACGCCTGAAGCTCTCTATGGCATCATACATATCTGAAGGATCTGACGTATGTATCTACTCCATCGAGAATGTCAACCTTCTTGTGCAGCAGAGCGAGATAGAGGCGCAACGTAAACTTATAAGGGTGCTGACCCACGAGATAATGAATTCCCTCTCCCCCATCATATCCCTTTCGGATATGTTGACAGAAAACAACCGACAGCTTGACGAGGACTCTGCTTTGGCTCTCAGCGCCATCAACCGACGCAGTAAAGGACTCCTGAAATTTGTAGAAAACTACCGGAAACTATCCCGCCTTTCCCAACCACATTTGGAATGGATCAGGATAGGTGATATTTTCGAGGGGTTGCACGCGCTATTTTCAGAGTCCTTCATAGAATTCCGGATAGAAGATCCTGACATACAGTTGCAACTCGACCGGCACCAGATGGAGCAGGTGCTCATCAACCTGATAAAGAATGCCGTTGAAGCCGTTGAAGAGAATCCTTCTGTTACTGTCTCTACAAAGGCTGACCATCCGAATCATCGATTCATGATATCGGTCGCTGACAATGGTTGCGGCATCAGTCCCGATGCCGCCGACAGCATCTTCCTCCCCTTCTTCACCACGAAGAGCGGCGGCTCCGGCATCGGGCTCAGCCTCTCCCGCCAGATAGTCAGCATGCACGGAGGCACCATCTCCTTCGACACCATCCCCACCGGCACCACCTTCACCATCACCCTCCCATTCATCTACCGTCTCTAATACGATTTAAATAGTAAATGACTCGCGTTAAATAGAAGTAACAGAGCGCACTCCGTGCGCGTCCTCATTAATCAAAAGGTAACTTCATCTAATATAAGTTACTCCCGCCAATCCAATGACCACATCATTCGATAGCGTCTCCAGTTCCAGTTCCTTAAGATCTTTCTTCGGATCAAGATCTATCCGGAGCATCACACCGGCTCCGCCGTCAATCCTGCGTCCGTAGACTCCTTTAATTCCAAGAGCTTCTCCCAAGTCATCCGAGACAATTCCCTCCTTAAACGTAATCCGGTAAGGACGCGGGGTATCGAGTCTGAACTGCTTGCCGTCTACATAATAATCCTGCTCTATAGGGCACCAATTGTAGGGAGCAATAAGCGGCAAACTCTCTTCCGATCCGTCAGTATACTTCACTCTGATCATACCATTCTCCATATAGCTCTGCATATGGTTGGTGCTTCCGGCAAGAAGAAGCTGGATAGCGTTTGCCTTACCGCTAAGAGGCACTGACACCCGGTCTGGATAATTATCGAAGAGTGAGGTATAGATGATGTTCTTTCCAACCTTGTCCGATGCAAAAGGAATTCCGACAGTAGTCATAAGTCTACCGTCTTCACCGACCATCCGCCTGAGTCCACTGTCGTCGATATGAGCGGTATCATCGGGATGGCACCACTCACCTATTCCCTGTATAGGTATCTGCAAAGTGGTATACGGAGAACGCGGCGACTCATACCGATTGCGGAAAATGTCGGTGATGTTGGCGTTGTAAAGTCCGCTCAGGTCTATGGTCTCGTACTTATCAGAAGAAGTAACCTTCAAATCAAGTCCAAGCATTGAAGCGTCCGGCTTGGCATGGGTAAAACTCTCCGTCT
The DNA here is from genome assembly GCA_029060625.1 of Muribaculaceae bacterium. Lineage (GTDB taxonomy): Bacteria > Bacteroidota > Bacteroidia > Bacteroidales > Muribaculaceae > Lepagella. The sequence continues at coordinate 2,037 of JAIDTO010000163.1, forward strand.
CCTCCCACCAAGTGAAGTCACCGCCCTTGACCTCGCGGAAACCGGCCCGCTCCTGTCCGGTGGCGTACGTCTTCGAGTCAGCGTAGGGTTTTCCTTTCCACTCTATATCAACCGTCATGTCTCCGGCCAAAGGGATGTTTAACGCAAGATAAGGATGACCTATAGAAGATTCAAAAACCTTCCAATCATATTTCTCACCATTTACCTTCACCGACTTAACCTTATCAGTCAATGCCGGAAGAATAAGTTCCGCCGTCCTGACTGAGTCAAGATCTACGTTGAACTTATACGTCTCTTTTTTCCCGTCTCTCTTGAAGTCAAACGAGAAATCCTGATGCTTGATCGAGGCATGGTCCCATTCCGACGGGAATCCCGGACGTATCGTGACGGTATGGTTGAGTGCGTCGGGTGCGAAACCGAACAGTCCTTGCACCACGGCCCTCGCCATCATTGCCGTGGGGTCGGCAAAGTCCCTGTAGCATTCACCACGGGCCGCATCGTAGTGGCTTATCTGACCTATATTGCCGGGACTGTTGCCCAAAAACATTCCATCGAGCATAGAACTCTTTAGTAGTTTAGCCGCTTCTTCAGCACGTCCTGCCTGCCAGTATGCCAGCGCGGTATGCATCACCTCTGCGAAAGCCACATTGTTGATGCTCCAAGCATACGGCATCCAGTCGGTAGTGGCAATTGTGGCATACCCCTCTTCCAGCCCGGGAGCTACGACAGGAATATGCGGTATGTTGTTGTCGATATAGCGTGTTGCACTGTAAGCCATGAAGTCATCCGCCACATCGCTGTCGATGGCATGATAGACTGTCCAGAGAGCAGGATGGTCATGAAGTCTCTGATGCCCCATAAAGTCTTTATGTTCTGCCCACACACCTTTATCCGCCATCCAGAGAGTGGAGTTTAGGGCATTCAGAATCTTTTCAGCCTCTTTGGCATATGGAGTTGGATCCTCCCCTATCTTCTCGGCTATCTCCGCTGCGATTTTATTAGCTCTGTAGTTATATGCTGATGAATGGGTTACGGCTCCACTGTTATAGTATAGCGCATCGCTTGCCCAGATGCAGCAGTATGCGTCATAGAGTCCGTCATCGTTCGGATCGAAGTTCCTCTTTTCCCATTCAAGATGCGCCTTCAGTGTCGGCCACATCTTTCTGGCATAGTCAAGGTCCCCGGTCCACTTCAAATGCCAAAGCAGTTCGTCGATATAACAGAGGTTCATGTCGTAGTGGTGCATCTGGTCGTTGCGCTCCGGATTGCGACAAATGTACCCGTTGCTGTACATCTGAGTGCCCCATTTCTTATCAGCACGCGCCATGTTCTTATTAGGATCCTGCGTCGGATGCTGATAGATCGGCGGCACACTGTCTACCTGTGACTTAGCATATGCGTCGAAATGCGTTCGGGCACGGTCGTGCCATCCCAAGAAGTCACCGCTGTACGCACCGCGCCACCCGCTGAGCGGCATACGCCATCCGATTGCACCATGCTGCCATGTCTTGCCATCCCATGTACCATCAGCTGCATGAGCAATGACAGGACCAAGTACATTGAAATACGGATCGGGAGTTTCTATCTCCAGAATTCCGGTAAGTTCCTCTCTTTGCTTCTCAGCTTTGGCGAATTCCTCTGCTATTCGCTTCTGGTCTGTGGCCTCAATTTTCTTATCAAGGTATTCCACATAGACGGTTTTCCGTTCGCCTGCAATTGGTAAAGTCGCTGTTTCTAAAGCAGGAGCTTCGCTGTCTGGAGCAAAGGCGTTGGCAGGATCAGCTCCCATATCACCGTTGCGGCTCAGTTTTATCTTTACGGTCGGTAC
>JAIDTO010000164.1 GCA_029060625.1 Muribaculaceae bacterium
CCGTTCAAAAAAAATCCGCATCCCCCTCCTCCCTAATAGTGCCGTCAGCGAATGTAGATAGCATGCTCCGCACGCGTACCCTCGCATATCCAGTTGTTGCGCAGCAGGTTTGTCGAAGGTGATACAATCAGCTTTACTCCATACTTAATACTTCGCCAACGACACCATACTGCGCGAAGCGCCGATACTGAAGCGAAGCTTCCGATACTGCAAGGCTTGCCTTGCCGATACTTTGCCGAAGGCATTTGATGGCGATAAGGGAATCCACCCCAAAAACCATATTAACTTTGCACCCGGAAACAGAGGTTTCCTCACGGTGGCCGAGGCCTGACGGTCCACACCGCGCTATCGCCAGTACTGCCGGAATCTTCTGTCATCGGCTTTCATTCGTCTACGTCTGCGGCTTGTCCGCATTCTTAAGACTGAAGACTCAAGACTGAAGACTCAAAACGGCTCTCCGAGCCATAGAAAGAGCACAATGACATATTGCCACAAACCATGGAGAGCAGGCTTTCCAGCCTGCGTCTTTCGAAGCACGCCTTACAGCACCCCGCATTCGCCATACTGCGACGCAAGTCGCCAATACTACGCGAAGCGCCGATACTGAGGCGCAGCCTCCGATACTTTGAAGCCCAAGGGCTTCAACTCTCCATGCATCAATGCATCGACGGATGCATCCGGATCCACATGCTGTTGGCTGAGGCCTGACGGTCCATCACTGCTACGTGAATCCTCGTACATCCGTATTATGGGAGGGAGGCTTCCCAGCCTCCCTGCGCGTCATAACGCGCATCTCCTTGATCCATTGATATAGAGTATCGACCCAGACAGCCGCGACATGACCGAATTCGCCGCTCTATACTCTCCTGAACAAAGGTGTTCAGGCTCAAAAAACTTGAAAACGCGTGGCAGTGCCTTCTAAGCTCCGCCACGCGCTTTTTTGTTTATAATATTCTTTTCTAACGCCTTCACATAAATGTCTAAAACTACAAAACTCCTTGAAACCGAATTACTTCTGCTTTCAAAATGTCTTCAGGCGCTGGTTGACGGCGTCGAGGTTGAAAAGGTTGCTCTGAAGCATGTCATAATAGTCTTCCGGGGAGTCGAACCATGAACGGTCCGCTATCTCTTCCTTTTCCTTTTTCTTGAGCTTTTTCCAGTCTGCAAGGTTCTCACGCTGCTCTACATAGCTCCATGGGCCTCCGGTGTCTTCGATGGCATTGAGCTCACTCTTGAAGGCGGTGCAGACAGGATACTCTGTCTTTTTGTCAAGAATCTTCTTCACTGTCACGGTAAACACCCAGTCGTCGCCGAAGTCATATACATATTCAAGCTTAGCGCCTACTTCGTCAAGATAATCAAACAGCGGGGTGATCTCCGCTTTATCAGTCACATCCTCCAGTCCCGGATCAAGTGGCCCTGTTGACTGAATACCGATCAGCAACCAGTCATCGTAAGCTGTGCCGTTAAACTGCCACAGATGGCTGTTCTCAAGACCTACGACACACTGAATCACATGATGCAAATCCAGGAAAGTCATATCGGCGGGAACCTCTACCTCACGCCACATCGGGGGCTTCACGACTCCCTTCATCTGGATCTTCAGCAGCAGTGTCTTGTCTTTGAGATGAGACCCTATGGAAGAATCTTTTGTTTTCTTTGAGCCTTTACTTTTCCCTGACGGCATATCAGGCATAATCATCGGACGCAGTTTCTGATAAACGTTATAGAATGAAGTGTACTTCTCCGGGGTTATACCACTCTCGACCATATGACCGAGCATGGAAAAGAGCATCATACCTTCCTGATCGGTCAGGCCGGCAGCCAAAGGTGCCAGTGCAGCCAGATCCAATCCAGGCATTCCGGCAAGATTCATGTCATCTTCCGCCGCTGGCAGTCTATCACTCACGAATGGATCTTCAAATGGATTTTTTCTTTTCTTAGCCATAATTCATGTTATTTTCTGCAAAGCTACTCATAATTTCCTATAACACCAACTATTCTAAAGAAAAATCAATGAAAATAATCCTGGATTTCATAATTATTGCGGCGCAATATTTTGAGATGTCTTAAATTATTGGTAATTTTGTACGGACGCACGAGCCGTGCGTCCCTACCTACACGAAAACAACTGACATTTATGGCACGGACTAAACTTATTGCTAAGTATGCGGCTCTCGATACTCCCGACCTTGCTGACCGCATCCAGAAGACTATTACTGATTATATTTCGGAGAATGGGATTGAGGAACTCCCCTATCTCGAACTTAACGGTCGTTGGACCGGTAAGCTCTCTATTTCCGACGGCGGATGGCGCGGCGATTTCGATTTCCTCTATCCGGTGCTCAGTATGTGTCGTGTAGACCGCAAGGGAAACGTATATCCTGACATGAAGAAGATTGAGAAGAGAGTGGCAAACTGGAGGGAGATGCTTCATACCCCGCATGAGGACGATAAGTATCTTGGTGTCTGCGATGATACTTTCGATCATGATGGTTATCTTGAGGATGATGCCAACGAATTCTATTCGGCTGCCTACAAGAGCGAGTTGCATTCGTTTCTTAATTCCGACAACCCGGATATGCTTGAGCACGACAAGGCCCTCACGGAAATCGACAATCTTTTCAGGGAGGAGAAAAAACCGGAGAGCCAGGATAGTAGCCAACGCATATTCGGAGAGGGTTTCGCCGTACAGCGTATTGACAACGCGGAAGACTACCGGAAACTAATGGAAGCTATAGAGGCGGATGCCGCAGCAGGGGGAGGATACTCCTGGATTAATCCTGACTTCGATATGGACAGCATCGAGGAGATGTTTGCCGGCTCATCAAAAAACGACGACTGGATGCAATGGATCGACGACCTCCGCAACGGCCGCTTCGGCGACCTTCCAGAAGACTTCGACGGACTCGCCGAAGAAGAAGAATGAAGCAAAAAATACATGGTTTTTCTCTTTTACGACACGTCTTTGGCCACAAGCCAAAGGCGTGTTTCGTTTGATAATGCAATGTAATGAAATATTTATTGAGACGGTTCTTTTAATAATTAATCTACAGGTATTTATCGGAGAGTAAAAATTAATGGATGTAACGCTGTGTGATGCGATGAAATTTGCATAAAAGTGCTTTTTTACCTAATTTTGCAACCGTAAAAACAACAATTTCGCAACCATGAAAACAACGATTGCACTCACATTGATGATAGCTCTGATGGCAGCCGGATGCGTCCACAGAAACGCACGTGAGGCTCTCCGAGAGGCAGATCGGCTGGTGAACGAGCAACCGGATTCCGCACTGAAGATTCTGGAGCAACTCGACAGCCGGGACGCTGACCCGGAGACCCAGGCATGGCATGCCCTGCTCCTCACGAAAGCAAACGAGAAGGCATTGAAACGCTTCCACAATGACTCGCTGACAGAGATGGCGGCGGATTATTTCAGAGGGCGCGGCGACAGCCTTGAGATACAGGCGCTGTATTATAACGGGGTGATCCACGGTTATAACAAAGACTATGCCGCTGCCTTGATCTCGCTGATTGAGGCGGCGAAGAAGGCAAGCGCTGCCGGCGATGATTTCTACAGCGGTATGGCATACCGTGAGCAGGCGGATATCTACCGTTCGCTGTTGGTGGAGTCGAAGCATCTCGAGTATGCCGACTCGGCAAGACATTATTTTGAGCTTGCCAAGAAGCCTGTGCATGCAATCGGGGAACAATTATCGCTCGCGGAAGCCTTGATCTCCCTCAACCGAACAGACAGCGCTCTCATGGTGCTCGCATCCGCACGTCTCAATCCGGAGATGAAAGATGCTCCGGCATTCAACGCTGCCTATCACCGAGCCATGGCGAATGCCAGACTCAACCGTAAGGAATACCAGGCGGCAATCAACCATCTTGACTCCGTAGAGATGTTCGCCTACGAGCTGACATCGACGGAATGGTCGAAGAAGGCACGTATCTTCTGCGCAATGGAGGATTTCGGTTCGGCTGAGAAGGCTCTTGAAGAGGCAAGAGTGTATATGTTTGAGCCGACAGACACTGCAGAATTGAACCTCAGCGAAGCTATACTTGCGGCGGGAGTACATGATTACCGCACTGCCTACGAAGCTTTCAACCGATATTACGGAAAGTTTGTCGATTCTCGCCAACATCTGCTGACACATCCATATACAGCTATTGTAAGCGATTACTATAAAGAGCAATCTGAACGACGGCACGAGGAACTCGGCACAACCCGCCGGATGATGTGGATGGCTGCAGTTATCGCGATACTCCTTGTGGCACTTATAATTGCTGTCACTGTCTTCTACCGACGGCGGCTAAAAGAGAAGGCAGACCAGAGCGAAACACTCGTCTCCGACATAGACAGACTTCAGAAGATAATCGACCGACATAACGCAGAGGCGGCAGCCGTGCATGAGTCTTCTGCCGAGAAAAAGCAGACGCCACGCCACTACGCTATCATCAACTCGCTATGCGAGATTTCGAGCTGCGTGCCGGATACGAGCGACGGATATGCGATATTAGGCAAGAACGTCACACGACTCGTCTCAACGCTCCATAGCGACGAGACAATCGCGGGAATCGAGAATTTTGTGAATGACTATTTCGACAATATCATGTCGCGCTTCCGGGAGCAGTATCCGGGAATGACGGAACGCAACTACCGCTTCGCAATGCTATCTTTCGCCGACTTCTCGATACAGTCGATAACGACTATACTCGAACTGAAATCGACGGGGGCAGCACGCACGATGCGCCACCGCATCAAGAAGCATATTGAGGAGCATGAGGCTAAGGACAGAGAGCTGTTCCTGTCAATGCTCTAAGGCAATGATTTATGATGAATTACTTAACTTTCACGATCTCTAAAAATATCACGCAAAGGCGCAAAGGGGCAGAGTTTCAGTGTTTTGGGAAGCTTCGCGACTCGATTATGGCAAGCTCGCAATGATTACGGCCTGCTTCGCATCGGCCGGAGCGCGCAGAGAATAAGCGCAGTTCCTGCGCTAAGGGATTGCGAATCAGTATCCAAGAAAAAAAATTTTATTATTAAAGATTACGAATTATGAAACATCTGGCAATAACTATTTCAATACTTCTGTTTGCTTCGCTCGCGGCGCAGGGAGTGATTGTAAATCCTGTTGACTATAAGGATACGGGGAAGGCTTATAACGATTATGTGGAGTTTCTTAAGCAGCATGACGTCTACATTACTTTACCTCAAGGGTATTCGCCTACGAGCATAAGGGGACTGTCTGATGTCAGGGCTTCAATAGGCAATGGCGCGGAAAACATAAATATGTTCTGCCAGCCTATCGATATAGAAGCGATTGTAGAAGAAGACAGTTGCAAGGCGGCTATCTGCTATCCACAAATAAAGTTGGATTTTCCAAAAAGATCTGAGCCTGTATATTTATCAGGCGTTCATGGAAGTAGCAAAATAGAGGCTGACCTGAGAATGATACATGAAGACATGCATCTTGATGTGAGACCCTTTGTCAAGATAATTGATGAAGAGGATATGTCGCAATACGCTAATGCCGATACCGTGGCAATATACGAATTTCCTCTACCCAGACATTTCATGGATATCTATACACAAGGAATAGGTATCTACCTAAGGAAAAAGAATCACCCGGCTATACTCCTCAGAGTGATGTATAACCCTGCGTATGAAAAAGATAAGGATAAATTAATCCGTACGGCTCTTGGCAATATACGTTTTGGCGACAATCCATCCGATACGTTTGTGGAGCTTGAGAAAAAGGAACTAGGATATATCAGAGATTTTAACTTCCCTTCAACTTATCATGGATTTACCGGAATCCTTGCCGACATCAACGACGAGACGCTTGACATGCTGAACAGGGTGAAGGCATGGTGTGAGGAGCATGGCATGAAGGAACTCCCTAAAGTAGACGATGATATGCTTGAAGCATTGAACAGACACAAAGAATCACAACGGTATAACTATACAATAGCGGATTCAATCCTGAATTCAGATTTGCCGGAGGATAAAAAAATCCTCAAGCCTTTTATGTGCGACAGCCATGCTCAATTCCCCGGAGACGAGGAATTTATGGAGAATTATCATGAGTGGATTGAGAAGAATATGATCTATCCCAAGAAAGCGTTGGAAAAAGGCGTAGAGGGGAACGTATTGGTGAACTTTACAGTCTGCACTGACGGATCAATCAAAGATATAGCAATAAATAATCAAAATGGAAGAAAACCTGCAAATGAGTCACTGGAACGAGAAGCCATAAGGCTTTTTGAATCAATGCCCCGTTGGACACCTGCGATGTATAAAGGCAACGCCGTAAACTCCCGCGAATTACGCCTCGTAATATTCAAACTTCCACAAAACAAGCCTCAGAAAGACGATCATCAACCGGCAACCAAACAGATTGCGGAGGAAAGACGAGCTCCTGAACATATTTATGACATGAAGAGCATTCCCGTGGCTCCCATTTTTAAAGGGGGGTCCCAGGGACTGGAAAAGTGGATTCAGGAGCATATACAATATCCTGCAGATGCGGCAAAAGCCAAGATCGAGGGCAGGGTAATCGTAGAGTTCGTCATTGACAAAAATGGTGCGGTCACAAGTCCGAGAGTAGTGAGAGGGATCAACGATGCATTCAACAACGAAGCTCTCCGCGTCATAAAGAGCATGCCACGCTGGACACCCGGATATGCTCACGGGAAGCCAGCGAATACTCGCTATACCTATCCGGTGACGTTCAAGCTTGCGAAGGCTAAGTGATTTGTTGGGTTGGCAGGTTGTCGAGTTGGCAGGTCTTCAGGAATCGAAGCCTCGGATTCAGAAAGGTATGGGAGATTCGAAAGAATAGTGCCTACCGTCGATGGGAAATATGAATTCTATCTTGTGGGCGTGGAGGAGGAGGCGGTCGGTGGCGTTAGCGGTGTGCATGCCATATAAACGGTCGCCGACAATGGGCATGCCGAGTCCCATTTCAGATGCGGCATGAACTCGCAGCTGGTGGGTGCGTCCTGTAAG
>JAIDTO010000165.1 GCA_029060625.1 Muribaculaceae bacterium
CTAACGGACTTATTGCGAAGCGGTATTCAGATGTTTTGCCTGAATGGGCTAAAAATATAATTCCGGAACAATGATGTGGACTGGAGAAGTAATTGGATCTGCGTCTGAAACGTTACCAGTATAAATGATAATGGCTATGGAACTATCTGATGATGTAAAGATTTTGGCTGAAGATTATCTGGAGAACAAAAGCAATTTCAATAGTCTTAACCAGAAGAATCTTGAACGGCTTTCTTCTATTCAATTTTCCAAAGGTCGTTATTACTATCTATACCCATTTCAGAATGAATTAGGTGGGTTCAGCAAAGGTCGTTTGCTAAAATCAGAGCCATCCAAGTATAAGAATGTGTATGAATATGGTTTTGACGAAGATGGAAAATTAATTTCTATAATCGAACACGTTTCAGATTCTATTAACAATAAGTCTTTCGTTGAAAGACATGGTAATGCAGAGCGGGTATATACTTATGTTGGAGGAATGTGCAAATTGCGAAATGTTCTGCACATTTTTCACCTTGACGATCATATAGTATCGGAAGTTTTGAATTGGGGAGAATATGGTTGGTATAAAGATGTTTTCCACTATGAAGATGATGGTAGACTGACTAAGATAGAGAAGATTGCATGTGAACACGACAAGACAACTCCAATAGTTTCTACAATTTGTTTTTCGTATGATGGAGAAAATTTATCGTCAATAATACAACATTTCAGTAATGGTTATAAACAGAAACTATATTAAAAGATTCATATTGATGATATTTTCCTCCGTAGCGGCGGTGGCAACGGCTTCGGCACAGAAGGGTGTAGATTGGAACGACCTGCTGACTATTGTTGATGAAAATAACCGCACTGTCTATTATGACAGACAGACCAACAATCCCCTGAAAGGTGATTTCTGTATAAAGCGAGGGCTTGACGTGGAAGTTGTAAAGCTGAAGAATGGAGTGATTGATGGTGAATACCATCGCTATCGCAACGGTGAACTTCGAGAAGCGGGTCGGTACATACTCCCATATCGTCCGCAACTATTCCGGCGGAAAACTTGACGGTAAGTTCCGCACAGAACTTATCCGCGATGGTGAGGTGATCTATCTTATCGAAGGAGAATACAGTCAGGGCGAGAAGACGGGACAATGGAAAGAAACTAACTTTGAAACTTATTAGCAGCCTTCTTTCCGGCTTGATGAGGGCGATGCCGAAAGGTCTTCAAATTGCGCTGATATTCATTAACCATACAATATAATGGCAAAAGGGAAAAACTTGAAAGAAGGTCAGGTATATGCTGTTCCATTATCGAATGGGACATTCACCATTACGCAATTAGTTAATCATCATATCGTAGAGTCTTCAAAGCATATATCTGAGAATACTTTTGCTTTTTTCAACCTTGTATACCAATCAATAGATGAAATAGAGAAAGAACTTGATAATGTGGATTTATCCACTCCTGTTTCTATACTTACAGCCAACTCTTCGCCAAGAACATATAAATGGAAATTAGTAGGAGAAAAGGAAATAAATATATGCATTGACTATCAATGTCAGATAAGTTCTCTTTGATTTTTTAAGAATCGAACTACAGATCCGGCATTGTTTTTAGAGCCATATTTCGGGCTTTTCCCTTGGGATGGATATGCAGAAGATGATTGGATTGAACAAAAGTATCTTTTGCCAAAAGCTGAAATCAGAAAAGATATTAAGTATCTCAGAGATTATTCGTTAGAGGTATTGACAAAACTTATGCCCGAGAATAGTCTAAAACTGAAACAAATACGAAATAGTAATTTATTAACTTAGCAGTCTAAAACCCAGAGAAAAAGATGATTACATTCGGCTCAATAAATATATCTGATTCTACAAGAATTTCTAAAGATGAGATACTAAATCATCTTAAAGATAATTGTAGTTTATCTATTGAGGTGCATGGTGCGGATAAAGTATTACTTGTTGAGATCAACGAGCGATTAAAGGGATTAAAGAATGTAGGTCTTACACTCGTTTGTGATTATTTGCATAATCCCTCTTCAGGGTATGTTAATAATCTTGATGTTCTTCTCCATCTTAATAATATTCAGAGGTTAACAATATTCAATCATTCTTCGGCAAGACTTGAAACGTTGGAGAATATCGGTTGCTTACCGGAACTTAAACGATTTTCACTCAATGGATTTTTCAAAGATAATATCAGTTTGAAAAGCTTATTTCCTTACAAATTAGAAAGTTTTTCAATAGAAGCAATGGCAGGTGTACAGGTGTATAAACTCCTTGATCTTAATAGAAGTTTGAAAGAATTATCCATTAACTCCTTAGACCTGCAAAGGATAGAAAGATTTGAAGATTTATCGTACTTGTCAGTGAATAATTCTCTGAAAAATAGCGAAATGATGTGTGTCAGGTTTCCCAATATAAAAAGCTTGCAATTAAAATTGATAAAGGGAATATCTGATTTTTCCTTTATATCTACGCTGCACCGCCTATCTAATTTATCCTTAATGTATACAGGTATAACCTCAATGCCAACGTTGAAGGCGGATAAGATGAGTCGAATAAGGCTGGTGTCGAATAAGGGGCTTCGAGACATTTCTTCTATATGGGAACTGAAATCATTAGAGCAATTATATATATCCTACAGTGAACTATTGAATACTGAGGACTTGGAAAGATGCTTACGAGTTCCCAATTTGAGAAGGGCATGTTTTCTATCAGCGAAAGTCAAAAGAAATAAAGCTATACAGGATATATTCAATCATTCAAAAGTTGAATTTGATACTTCAACTGCCAATGACTACCCCTGGTTCTGAATAAAAGGAAATGCAGTTGCTTACTTACTATACAGCGGCAAAATATTTGCATATTTGCCATTATATAGTTATCTTTGCATCTGAAAAAGAAAATGATCAATGATTGAGACGAGAACAGCCATAATGACCTATGCGGAAAATCGGGATTCGTTCCGGTTCTCAGACCTATTGGCATATCTTAACGGCATAATCAGCATTTCAAAGGTAACCCTTTCGTGGTATCTCAGGGAGATGGTGAAAGACAATATACTGTTCAAGCTCGGACGCGGTATCTACACAAGCCGGCAACATAGAGTGACAGATTATGCCCCCAGACTTAGGAAAAAGGCAATAAAGATAGGAAAACTCATAGCCGGGGCCTTCCCCTTTGTTGAGATAAGTGTGTTCGACGGTCAGGTACTCGCGGACCTACAGCACCATATATCGGTGAACAACATCATATACATTGAGGTGGAGCGTGAAGCTATGGAGTCAGTATTCCACTGGCTTAAAGCAGAGGGCTACACCGCGTATCTTCATCCCGGCAAGGATTTCGTATATGACAATATCGACCTTTTCAAAGAGGCTGTAATCGTCAAACCGCTTATATCCGAATCTCCGCTTACAGAGGAAAACGGCATCCGGACACCCCGTATCGAGAAGATTCTTGTCGACATCCTTTGCGATGATGATATGGATTATCTTCATGGCTCCGAATGGCATCATATCCTTAGCCATGTCATAAATACCTACTCCGTAAACAGGACATCCCTCCTGCGCTATGCTTCCCGGCGCAATGCAAAGGATAGAATCGGGAAAGCTCTTGAAACACTGAATACAGATGATTAAAGAACACTGCTTCACAAAAGAATGGTTTGTGTCAATGTCCCGGAAACATAGGTACAACGACCTCGGCATAATCGAGAAGGTTGTAAGGGCATACGCACTGCTCGATATGCTTGCCCGTTCCGGCTGCCCCTATATATTCAAAGGGGGCACTTGTGTAGGGTTGATTCTCGGTGACGGAACCAAACGACTTTCAATAGACATCGACATAATCTGTCCTCCGGGCACAAATGTAGAGGAATATCTCGGCAGGATCACGGATTTTGGTTTTACAAGGACTGAACTTGCCGAACGCAGGCAAGCGGGAAAAGACATACCCAAGACCCATTCAAAGTTCTTCTACCGCATAGCATATAATGACAGGGCAAATCAGGAATCATACATCCTGCTTGATGTACTGTATGAAGATACACACTACAATCAGGTGAATGAGATAGAAGTTACAAATCAGTTTATCGAGCTTGATTCCGCTCCCTCCGTAGTAAAAGTGCCCTCTGTCGGTTATATACTCGGCGACAAACTTACCGCATTTGCACCCAACACCACCGGCATACCCTATTATAAAAACGGCAATCCCCATTCCACTGAGATAATGAAGCAGGTCTATGACATCGGACGGCTTTTTGATGCTGTGGATAGTCTTGACATAACGGCAAGGTCATTCCAACGTATTGCGCTTGTTGAACTCGGTTACCGAAACCTCGGCGACGACATATCCATTATCTTTGATGATATTCGTCAGACCGCGTTGCTGTTAGCCACAAGAGGGTTGTATGGAGCAGGAGACTTTGCACTACTGCAAGATGGAATAAAGCGGCTCGGATCTTTCATTTATGAAAACCGATATTTCATTGAAGACGCTATAGTGGATTCAGCAAAGGCAGCCTACATTGCAACCTGTATTGAGAAAGGAATCAATGAGGTTCATAAATATAATCCCGAAGCCGTAACCTCTGAAATTAGCATAGGGAAATCGCTCCCCGCTAAGTTGAACAAACTTAAAAAGATTCGTCCCGAAGCATTCTACTATTGGTATCTGATTGATAATCTTATATAATCAGTATTTCATCAAAACTATATAACGGCAAATTATTCTTATATTTGCCATTGTATAGTAAGAAAGTATAGATGCTGTCTGCCAGATTTTTATTAACTTTGTATTCGGAAAGTTCCTCTAACCCAACACTTAACAAGAAAATCTATGGCTGGAGAAAATAACATTGCTGAAATGGTAAAAATCATCTTTCCTCTTGAGAGAGATGAGGACGGCTATCCTCCGTTCCAGGAGGAATCTTTATGGGTAAAGAAATGCGAGGGTGGTTATCTTATTGATAATGTGCCATTTTTCGTATATGACATTAGTTTGGAAGATGTTGTAGCAGTAAAAAAGAAAAAAGGTCAGTTGTATTTTCATCAACTGCTTCATAAATCGACCAATTCCACTATAAGGATATTCTGTAAGGATCACTTTTTGATGGAAAAGGTACGTCAGAGATTAGAAGGAAAGGGATGTTACTGGGAATATTCCAATACAAAATCTTATTCCTCTGTAAATATACCCATTGAGGTTGCAGAGGAAGTCATAGATATTTTGGATAATGAAGAAAAGCTATCCTATGAAGTTTCCTCTCAGCGGTTTTAGACGCAGGCGATAATATATAAGTGATGAACCGATGGCTAACCCAGACTCTACAAAAATAAATGAATATTTTCAGATAAGAAATTTGTCAGTATGAGAAATTTTTACTAATTTTGCAACAATAGTTCCCACCGCGCCTCTCAACGATGCGTACCATGGTGGGACTTCGGTTTTTATAAACACATGCAATACAATAAGCGCCCCATAAAATTTGATCTCAAGGCAATGGGGTTTCAAGAGAATTGGAATGAGCAACCTTTGTGGAAGTAA
>JAIDTO010000166.1 GCA_029060625.1 Muribaculaceae bacterium
ATATGACGGAACTCGAGATGATGAGGTGGGTGTTGGGGATACTCATTACGGCAGGTGCTCTTGCCGTAACGGTGATGTATTTCTTCCGCAATGATGGAACACCTGCTGTAGCAGCTGTCGAGACAGGAGACAACCGCCTCTTGCTGCAGCAGGCACTGATGTCGTCCGCTTCTGACAACAAAAGTGCCATTCCTTCAGCCATACTTGAGTCGGAGGTCTACGGAGCCATACAGCGGAATATTCGCGAGGGCTCCATCATAAACGAATCAAACCCGATATGGGATGAGCTTGAGAAAACCATAGCGCAGAGTAGTCCGAAGTTCAAAAGCAATCTGTATGTGCTTTCCGGAGGAGACCTGAAGCCGTCAGACCTTAATATGGCATTGCTTATCAAGTGCGGAGTGAGCCCGGCCAACATCGCCATGCTTGTCGGAAGGTCGAAATCTACCATCACTTTCAGGAGAAAAGACATGGGAAAGAAGCTTTTTAATGAAAATCTGGATGCTAATGCTGTCGATGAATTAATACGTTCATTATGAATATATTGGGGCTTTAGCGCTTATTTCATGAATAGTTTAATGGCAGTTCTAAACTAAAACTGAACCCGGAAATTTGCTGTTGTCGAGCCGATTCCGTACCTTTGTCACGCAAAGAGCGCAAGGGTGGTGGGTGCGCAAGGGCGTGTTCGGAATCTTTAAAACATTAGTTATGGAGGAATCATCAAAGCTAAGCAGGATATCAGACAGGGATTGGTATTCTATCTGGTTGCTGATACTTGCATTCTTCGGATTAGGGCTGAAAATTCCGTTTATCCTTAGTATGATTGTTCAAGGGTGCCTTGTCGTCTGCACTTTGGATCTGGCATACCGATATCTTAGAATGAGAAAATATGCGATGTGCATTATAAAGATTTCCCCACTGATATTGGTCGGTCTTTTTGATTATGTAAGTTTTAACCTTTAAATGATATATGATATGTCAATCAAAGATATAGTATCGAAAGTCTATATTCCGTGCCGTCCGGTTGTGTATGTCTCATGGTTTGTGAGTATAGCCCTGATGATGGTAGCTTCATTTCTACCCCCTTCGTTATTTTTCCTGAAGTATGTAGGAATCGCGACTGCGCTGGCGGGATTGCTGTATATGTACTTCTGGGTGTACAAGGCAGGCTACAAAAAAGAAGCCCTGCTTATGGCTATAATAAGTACAGCCCTTGCTCTCATCGTCATTCTTGCCCTTGCCTATTACTTTAATCTGCTTTACGGATACATGAGCTCTTGATGTCATGGTTATGAAGGAATGGTTAAAGAATATTGAAGAATGGTCGAAGCGTAATGATGCCGTTGTCGACAGGGACCGGTATTCGATGGGTCTCTTCGCTTTGGTATTGGCAGGAATATGCCTTCAGCTACCTTTGATGCTGAATATGATCATACAGGCTTGTTTTTTTGCATGTACTGTACATCTTATATATCGCTATTTTAAGGGTGGGCATTATCTTCTGGCGTTACTTAAGCTCGGGCTTATAGTGGCCGTAGGATTGGTCGATGACATCTATTTTCATATCATATCTTCACAGTAATAATCAAAGGCGTATGAAATTTCGTGAAATAGTAGCTGCAAGTTATATTCCCTACCGTAAGGTAGTGTTTGGTGTGTTGACAGCATGTTCTATAGGAATATATGTCCCATTTTGGTTGCCATCTTCTTGGTACTTTTTATATTATATAATTATTCCCATTGCACTTGTGGGATTGCTGTATATAACCTTTTGGGTGTTTAGAGCAGGCTACAAAAAGCGGGCATTGATGATGAGTGTATTGTATCTTTCTCTTTTTGCTATATCCATTGTGGTCCTCAAGTGGGGCTATGACGGACTATCTGGATTAGGTTATCGGTAGTCGGGGTCTTAATGGCGTGGAGCGAAGCGGAGGCGGGAGTAGAGGATTGGCTGGGTGGCGTCAGATTTCTCGAGGTAGAGGCGATGGAGAAGGGGATTGGTGTCGGAGGTCTGCTTCATCACTCTTATCTCCATGCCGTATGATGCTTCGTGGAGGAAGGAGAGCTCGAGGCGGTTTACGATGCTTTCGTCATATGTTCCCATGTCAAACTGGTTGAGGAGCAGGTCTATGTAGCGGACGGTGTTGACGTGACGGTAGAAGTCAATGTCGCAGTATTTGAAGCGATA
>JAIDTO010000167.1 GCA_029060625.1 Muribaculaceae bacterium
ATTGCTCACTGGAACGGTGTATCGACCCTGACAGCCGCGGCATGACCGTATCCGTGGCTCTATACACCCCCGGCATCAAGTCCGGGACCCCTTCGGAAAACGTACAACGTAAAACGTACAACGATTTCAGGCAAACAGACCGGCAAACTGGTGACACGTCTGTTTGCCTTTTTATTTTCCCCCAATCACTTCTTCTGCACTCTTAAGACTCAAGACCTAAGACTTAAGACTCAGGTCTCAATACTCAAATGACAACATTTAACTAAATAACTTTTGCCATATCCACAAAATTGACTAAATTTGCAGATTAAAATAGAAGTGTATTACGAATGAACATATTCAAACGACGCAAACAGGACCCGTCGAAAGACGACGAAATACCTTTGTTGACCGATGACTCCAAGCCCAAATCCAAGATCAGGGCTGGTAGCATCATAAAATGGATGTGGGTGGCTTTTCTCGCTTTAGGCGGATGCATCGCTGTCTTTATGCTCCTTGTCTACAATGGAGTTATCGGTTACATGCCCCCTATCGAAGAACTCGAGGACCCTCACGACAAACTCGCAAGCGTAGTGTATGCGTCAGACGGCACCACTGAGCTCGGTCGATACTTCGCCGGTGCCGGCAATCGCGTCTATACCGACTATGATGCCCTCTCCCCTTACGTGATCGATGCTCTTATCGCCACTGAAGACGTGCGTTTCGAATCCCATTCCGGCATCGACTTCATGGCTCTCGGCAGAACCATGGTAAAGACCATCATGATGGGCGATAAGTCTTCAGGAGGTGCCTCCACAATCACCCAGCAGCTCGCCAAGCAGCTTTATTCACAGCCAAGCTCCAACATGCTGAAGCGCGCGATGCAAAAACCCATAGAATGGATGATTGCGCTTAAGCTCGAACGTTTCTACACGAAAGATGAGATCCTCAATATGTATCTCAACCGCTTCGACTTCCTGAACAATGCCGTGGGAATCAAGACTGCCGCAAACGTCTATTTCGGGAAGGAGCCCGGCGACCTGCGTTGCGAAGAGGCTGCCATGCTCGTCGGCATGCTCAAGAATCCAAGCTATTTCAACCCTCTGCGCCATGCAGAGCGCACCCTCAACCGCCGCAATGTGGTGCTTGAGCAAATGCAAAAGGATGGCAAGATCACTAAGGAAGAGTGCGATTCACTAAAAAACCTTCCCCTCGGCCTTGATTATCATAAGGTAGACCATAAAGTCGGCACTGCCCCCTACCTCCGCGAGGAGATACGTCGCCTTATGACTGCAAAGAAACCCGAACGCCCTGAAAGATCGAAGTATGACAACAAGATGGCATACGACATTGCTATGGGCAACTACAATACCGATTCCACACAATGGGAAGAGAATCCCCTCTACGGCTGGATTGAGAAAAATCCCAAGCCGGACGGCACATATTATAATCTCTATACGGATGGCCTGAAAATCTACTCCACTATCGACCTCCGAATGCAGGAATATGCAGAGGAGGCTGTCAGGAAGCATCTTGGAGAGACCTTGCAACCTGCTTTCTTCCAAGAAAAGAAAGGACAGAAAAATGGTCCATACACCACCAATCAAACTGAACTTTCCACCAAGGGCGTGGAGCAACTGATCAAAAATGCCATTCGCCAGACTGAGCGCCACAGGGTCATGAAGCTAGCAGGTTGCTCAGCTGAGGAAATAGAGAAGGCTTTCAACACTCCGGTGGAAATGGAGGTCTTTGCTTACGTAAAGGAAGACGGAAAGACAGTCCCTGGCAGCAAGACTGTGACCATGACTCCACGCGATTCTCTCCTTTACATGAAGTCAATACTCCGCACCGGCCTGATGAGCATGGACCCTCATTCCGGCAATGTCAAGGCTTACGTAGGAGGTCCCGATTTCCAGTGGTTCCAATATGATATGGTAAGCCGAGGCAAACGACAGATTGGTTCTACTGCCAAGCCGTTCCTCTATACCCTCGCTATGGAACAAGACTTCACACCATGCTCCCGTTTCCTCAACACTCAGCCTACATTCAACGGATGGAGTCCGCGAAACAGCGGAGGTGGACATGTAGGGGAAATGGTAACTCTTCATTGGGCTCTCACAAATTCAAACAACTGGATTTCTGCACGCCTTGTGAATGAACTCAAGCCTATCAACCTCGCCAACAAGATGAGAGTGTTCGGCCTGACAGGACACATCGAGGCGTATATGCCGCTCTGCCTTGGCACGGTCGACGTGCCGGTGCGTGATATGGTCGGCGCATACACCACATTCGCCAACAAAGGCATCCGGACGGATCCTGTATTCGTAACCAGAATTGAGGACAACCAGGGCAACCTGATCTACAACGCAACTCCTCACCGCACTGAGGTGACCAATGAACAGTCTTACTGGAAAATCCTCTCAATGCTTATGAGTGTCGTTGAAAGCGGTACGGGCGCCAGCCTCCGCAGCCGCTACGGTATCTCCGCGCAGATGGGAGGCAAGACCGGTACCACCAACTCAAACTCCGACAGCTGGTTTATGGGCTTCACCCCCGATCTTGTGACCGGCGTATGGGTAGGTGGCGACGAGCGATACATCCACTTCAACACGATGGCTCTCGGTCAAGGTGCTCGAGCTGCCCTTCCGGTTTACGGTTTATATATGCAAAAAGTATATGCCGACAAGAATCTCCCCTACACCCAGGACTCCAGATTCGAGTTCCCGGCATCATTCGATGCCTGTAGCGGAGAAGTCTGGGAAAGCGGCCCACAGGAAGTGCAAGCCGAATCTGTAGAAGGAATCTTCGAATAATTCCAAAAGGTTGTCACTGTTTTCATCGTTGTCATCGTTTTCATCGAAGGCATAGAGCATTGAAAACATTGAGAAAGACGAAACTCGATGAAAACGTTGACAACGACGAAAACGACGAAAACTAAAAATCAATAACCCATAAATTTTAATCTATGGCAAAGACGCTAAAAGTAAGAGACCTGACTCTGCGCGACGGACAGCAGTCGCTGTTCGCCACTCGCCTTAAGCAGGAAAACATCGACAAACTCCTCCCCCTCTATCAGGACGCAAAGTTCTATATCATGGAGGTATGGGGCGGTGCAGTGCCCGACTCTGTGATGCGCTACCTCGGCGAAAGCCCGTGGGACCGCCTGCGCAGATGCTCTGAATATATGAAGGGAATCTCTCTCCTTTCAGCCCTCTCACGTGGCCGCAATCTCTTTGGATATGTCCCTTATCCCAACAGTGTGCTCGAGGGTTTCTATAAGGAGGCTATCAAAAACGGGCTCAACGTGATGCGTATCTTTGATGCCCTCAACGACATCAACAATATCAAAGACTCCATCAAGATGATCAATGATCTCGGTGGAATTGCCGACGCCGCTGTCTGCTACACTGTCGACCCCAAAGAGGAACCCAAGGAACCTGTGAAGAAAGGTTTCTTCACCCGCCTGTTTGGTGGCAACGATGAGCCGGTAGCTCCCGAGCTCATCTTTACCGACGACTACTTCGTGGAGAAAGCAAAGGAGATGGAACGCATCGGCGCAAAAATGATCACCCTCAAGGATATGGCAGGTCTCGTAAACCCAAGCCGTATCTTCAGCCTGATGCCGAAACTGAAACAGGCTCTTACAGTGCCTGTTGATTTCCATACTCACTGCACCCCGGGCTACGGTCTTGCTTCCGTTCTGACCGGTATCATCAAGGGCGTAGACATCGTCGACACCAACATATGGTGGTTTGGAGGCGGATCAGCTGCCCCTGCTATCGAGCTCATCTGGATATTCTGCCAGAAACTCGGTATTGAGTTGGAAGTCAATATGGATGCAGTTGCCAAGATCCGCAAGGGTCTTGTAGAGGCTCGTCAGAGTCTCGCGGCTTTCGACCTCAACAAAGACAAATGGCCGAAGGATTTCGACGAGGCTTATGCCGCTATGCCTGAAGAGATCAATGCCGAATTCGACCGCGCCATAGAAGCTGCCACCAACAACCGCGAGGAGGAACTCCTCGACGCTTGCCACAAGATTGAGGCTTACTTCGGATTCCCGAAACCCAACGAACTCGTCAAGAACGCTGAAGTGCCGGGTGGTATGTACTCCAACATGGTAGCCAACCTCCGTGCTCTTCATGCAGAAGATGTGCTCGACGAGGCTATGGCTCTCATACCGAAGGTACGTCGCGACGCAGGTCTCGTGCCGCTCGTCACCCCGACAAGCCAGATTGTAGGCTCCCAGGCTGTTGCCCTTGCTCTCGACCGCCGCAAAGGTGCTCCCGACTACACAAATAAGAACAATCAGTTCGTAGGTCTCGTAAAGGGCGAATATGGCAAGACCCCTGTAGAAATTGACCCGGCTTTCCGTGAGCAAATCACAGGAAGCCCGGAAGAAAAACCTTACGACGTGAGCCAGTTCAAACAGCCGGAAAACCCCGTGCTCGAGGAATTCGGTAGCGTCAAGCTCGCTCAAAACGATGAGGAATATCTTCTTCTCGAGCTTCTCCCGGCAGTGGCAACAGGCTTCCTCAAGAACAAGAGAAAAGAAGAATACGAAGCTTCTCAGGCTGCAGCGGCTGCCCTCGCTGAAGCTGAGGCTCAGGCAAATTGCCCATACGACCCTGTCACCGGTCCTACTCTCAAGGCTCCAATGGGTGGAACTGTCATTGAGATCGACGTCAAGCCCGGTGATAAGGTTAAGCTCCATCAGAAAATGCTTGTATATGAGGCAATGAAGATGGAAAACGACCTCGAGTCTGAAATGGAAGGCACCGTGAAGCAGGTTCTCGTCCAAGTGGGAGATGTCATTGCTACAGACCAAGACCTCATTGAATACGAATAACGCGCTACGCCCTTCGCGATACGCAATACGCGCTACGCAATACGCGCTACGCAATACGACACAGTCTTCAGCCCCCGGGCTGGAGACTGGAGTCTTTCAATAAATTGAGTTTCGAAAAGTATTTTTTAGATTCAAAAAGATAACCATACATGGAATGGTTGATAGAACTCTTATCGCCGGGCAATGATTCCCTCGCTTCGGCGGTAATGCTTTATAGTTTCATTATTTTCTCAGGCATATACCTTGGGAAAATCAAAATCTGCGGAGTCTCGCTTGGCGTGACGTTTGTGCTATTCGTAGGTATCCTGCTTGGTCATTTCGGCTATATGGTCCACCACGACATTTTGCACTTCCTGCGCGACTTCGGACTTATCCTCTTCATTTTCTCCATCGGTATGCAGGTAGGTCCAGGCTTCTTCTCCTCCTTCAAGGAGGGAGGCGTGAGAATGAATATGCTTGCTGTCACCGGTGTGCTTCTAAATGCCGTCATAGCAGTGGCCATCTATTATATCCAGGGAGGTGAAAACGGCAACACATCGCTTCCTGAAATGGTGGGTATCATGAGTGGCGCTGTCACCAACACCCCAGGTCTTGGCGCGGCACAGCAGACAGTGCTCCAGATCAACGAGAATGCCAGCACAGTCTCGCAAGACATGGCAATGGGCTACGCAGCCGCTTATCCACTCGGCGTGGTGGGCATAATCCTTTCCCTCATCCTTATCAAGGTCTTCTTCAAGATCGACCTGAAGAAGGAAATTGAGGAAGTAGAGAATGAAACCAAGGATTCTCAGTTGGCACCGCATGTGGTGACTTTAAAAGTTACCAACGAACTTATGGCCGGTCTCGACATTCGCAAGATCCACGACATCATCAATGCCAACTTCGTGATATCCCGAATGGAGAAACCCGACGGCACGATTGTGATTCCTAAGTCAAGCGACACCCTCGAACTCGGCGACCTCGTTCTGCTCGTATGTTCTGTGCAGGATGAGGAGACATTCCATCGTTTCATAGGCCCTCAGATTGAGAAAAAATGGGAGATGGTGCAAGGTCCGGTCGTTTCGCGCAAGATTGTTGTGACAAAGACCGACTATAATGGTGTTAAGCTCGGCAGCCTTCGCCTCCGCATGGGCTACAAACTGAACGTTACACGTGTTACCCGTGCCGGTGTCGACCTTCTCGCCACTGCCAACCTCCGGCTGCAGATGGGCGACCGCCTTACCGTAGTAGGAAAGCCTGAAGATATCCAGCGTCTTGGCGACCGTCTTGGCAACTCCATGAAACGTCTCAACGAGCCCAACCTCTTCACAATGTTCATTGGTATTTTCCTCGGAATTATTGTCGGAAGCATACCTTTCTTCCTTCCTGGAATGTCAGTGCCGATGAAGCTCGGTCTCGCAGGTGGTCCTCTCGTGGTGGCTATCCTCATCAGTGCCTTCGGATCGAAAATCCACCTCGTGACCTATACTAACTCATCTGCAAACCTTCTGCTTCGCGAGATTGGCATCTGCCTCTTCCTTGCATCAGTCGGCATAGCTGCCGGCAAGGATTTTGCCGCCACAGTCTTCAATGTCAGAGGTGCCATGTGGGTTGGCTATGGCCTCATTATCACATTGATACCACTCTTGGTGGTTGGAATCATCGCCCGTTGGAAATACAAGATGAACTATCTTGCCATCATCGGCATGCTTAGTGGTAACTATACTGACCCACCGGCTCTCGCATATGCCAACAAAGTGGCCAACAACGATGCTCCGGCAGTGGCATACTCCACCGTCTACCCTCTCACGATGTTTATGCGAGTAATTGTGGCACAGCTTCTCATCCTCTTCCTCGCCTCCTGACGAGCCAGCGCAAAACGTATAACTTAAAACGTAAAACGCAAAAAAATTTGGTCAGGTCAGGATTTTTTTGTAATTTTGCACCGCCAATTCGATGGGATCGCGACCTGTCGAGAAAAAAGAACAAATAATTAACTGCAGAAAATTAAAATGAAAAAAGACATCCATCCTTCCAACTACCGCGAAGTGGCTTTCAAAGACATGTCTAACGAAGAAGTCTTTATCACTCGCTCCACTGTCGCTTCACGTGAGACCATCGAGATCGACGGCAAGACCTATCCTCTCGTTAAGCTTGAAATCACAAGCTCCTCTCACCCTTTCTTCACTGGTAAGCAGAAACTCGTCGACACCGCAGGTCGCGTCGATAAGTTCCGCAGCCGCTACGGCAACCGCACAAAGAAGTAATCAGCGGAAGGAATCATCAGTATTCAATGTAAAGCCGCACCATGACGATGGTGTGGCTTTATCGTTAATGAATGACCAAAAAAAAGGAAGGTACGCACGCCTCGTGCGTCCACCCGCACAACGATTCTATGATGAATGACAAAAAGTCCATAAAAAGAATCGAAGGTCATGTAGCAGAAGCTTTTGAATCATCAGGTGTCAGAAGCCTGCTCGTGGCTGTCAGCGGAGGAGCCGACAGCGTCGCGCTTCTCTGTGCATGCGCCCGCATGGCCCCGCGCCTGGGACTTCGTGTGGAAGCCGCAAACTGCAACTTTCACCTGCGAGGATCAGAGAGCGACCGCGACTCATCTTTCACCGCAGATCTATGCCAGAGACTTGGCATCAAGCTCCATAAGCTTGATTATAACGTAGATGCTTATTTGAATGAACATCCGGGCATTAGCACTGAGATGGCATGTCGGGAACTCCGGTATGCCGATTTCTTCCGTATTGCTAAGGTGAGAGACCTTGATAGAATAGCCGTGGCTCACAATTCCGACGACGACATTGAGACAATGCTGCTAAATATGCTGAGAGGTAGCGGCAGCAGAGGTCTTAGGGGAATGGAGCAAGACAACGGAAAGGTAATCAGGCCACTGCTGGGCATCTCACGAATTGAAATAGAGGAATATCTGAAGGCAATAGGCCGGGACTTCATCACCGACTCAAGCAACCTGACAAGCGACTACCGCCGCAACTTCATCCGGCGGGAAGTGGTTCCTATGCTTGAAAGCCGATGGCCCGGAGCCCGCAAATCGCTTGCCCGCACACTGGGCATCTTGAAAGAAGAAGCTGATATCATCGAAGCATATTATCGCCGGCAGCTTTCGGAGATTGCTCCCGATTCCTCTACCCTCCTCGTCTATGAAGAAGGGGTAGCAAAAGGCACCATATTGAGATTTATCGAACCATTCGGTGGAAATCCGTCCGTTGCCGACGATATCTTTGAAAGCCTTGACAAGGAATTTTGCGAACGAAGATGGATACTCTCTGATAAATATGAAGCTCAACTTGAACGTGACAAGCTCGTAATCGCTGGCTCCAACATCCCGGATAGTGAGCCTGCTGTAAGTTGGGAAAAGATCAGAATGGGTCCTGAGCTTATGGATAAAATAAAGAATAACCGTAGCCATAATGTAATCTATCTTCCGAATGATGAATCTGCCTACGAACTACGTCGCCCTGAAATTGGAGATAAGATGGAGCCACTCGGAATGAGAGGGAAACGCCTCGTCAGCGACATCATCAGCGATGCACGCCTTGACCGGAGTCAGAAGCAAGACATCCGGGTGCTCGTAAGGAAAACCGATAATAAGATCATATGGGTGACAACCCTTAAACGCAGCCGTCACGATCTTGTATCCCCCGATACAGATTTCATCTACAAAGCAGAAATTACCCCTTAACCCTCCACTCTTGGGAGTTTTACCCTTCTCCGACCCCCCGAG
>JAIDTO010000168.1 GCA_029060625.1 Muribaculaceae bacterium
AACAACTCTTTCTCTCCAGTGAAATAAGATTCGAATGTAGACGTAAGCAGGCTCTTTCCAAAGCGCCTTGGGCGACTCAGAAAGATATATGTGTACCGCTGGGAGATTGAATATACCAGATCCGTCTTGTCGATATATATATAATCTCCTTCTCTGATAGTCTTGAAGGTCTGTATTCCTATCGGATATTTAATTTCATGCATATTGTCGCGGTTTGATTGAGATGCAAATATACGGAATATTTGCGGAAACGACAAATTTTAAATGGAAATTCATAAAAGGCAGCTCTTGGACGCACGGGTCGTGCGTCCCTACAATGAGATGGCGCTTTTGCAAATCTCCAAGACAATGGTGTGTAAATTTATTTCACACTTTCGGCTTTTTCGCTTGTGTGGCATCACGCTGAGGCCGCAGAGGGGCTGGGGCGCAAGGATATTTTTATTTGCTTGAAGTTATTTTATTCGTTGGCTATAATGGATTTGTCGGGGCAGGGGCAGTCGTCTGTCTCTGCCTCGACAGTAGAGTGATGGATGCCGGAGCGTGATGCTGCCTCACGTATTCCCGAAATCACTGCGTCGAGCATGCCGGGATCCTTGATGACAGCGTGTACTGTCATTGCATTCTCGGTGGTCGACAATGCCCAGACATGGAGATGGTGGATTCCTTCGACTCCAGCCACAGACTGAAGATCTTCCTCAAGCCTGTGCATGTCGATGGATTCAGGAACGGCATCTATCGAAAGCTTGAAGCTTTCCGAAAGGAGGCTCCATGTCGACCACCCGATCATTATGGCTATCGCTATACCGATAATCGGATCGATGAAATACCAATCGGTAAAGTGTATCACGATTCCGGCTACGACCACTCCGACGGATACGAGCGTATCGGCAAGCATGTGCAGGTATGCTCCCTTCACGTTAAGGTCTTTCTCCTTATCCTTCAGGAAGAGCCATGCCGTTATGCCGTTGACTACCACACCGGCTCCAGCCACCCATGCTATGGCATCGCCGTCTACTGCCGTAGGATGAATGAGTTTATCGATGGATTCTATCAGTATCATTCCGACTGCGACGAAGAGCAGCAGGGCGTTGAGCAGGGAGGCCTGGATGGAGAACTTACGGTAGCCGTAGGTGTGTCGCTCATCCGGTTTCTTTGACATTAGCTTGAACGCTACCATAGAGATGATAAGCGCGAAAACGTCTGAAAGGTTATGTCCGGCATCGGATAGGAGACCCATTGAGTCGTAGATGAAGCCGAAGGCGGCTTCCACTATGACGAAACCTATATTGAGCGCTATTCCGAGTTTGAAGGCAGTGTTTAGCGACGAGCTGTCAATGCTGTGCTCGTGATGATGGTGGTGGTGATGATGGTGTGCGTAACCGTCAGTATGCGTATGTGCCATTTTTTATTGATTTAAGTTCGCAGGCTCACTTAAGGGTTATAGGGTTAAAGCTGAAATAACCCTCAACTTAAGCTTGCGAAAGTTGGATGTTTTATTAATAGAACAATCCGCATATCAATATGAATGCCAGCCGACGATGTTTGCAACCCGGTTGCAATTTCCCGGGTGTCATTAATGCATAAAAAGCCGTCGTCACGGGCACTATCTGCAACGTGATGACGGCTATCTATTTATCTATAACTTAAAATTTACAACGCACTACGCATTACGCAAAACGCACAACTTACAACGCTGCAAGCGCAGTCTGTGCTATCTGCTCCGGCGTCAGGCCACATTCCTTCTGGAGGGCGGAGTAGTCGTAGCGGTTGAGGAATTCCTTCGGAAGACCGAGGTTGATTACCTTCACCGGTGCCTCGCCTAGATAGGAGGCAACCTTCTGGCCATACCCGCCGTCGATGATGCCGTCTTCAGCCGTGATTACCACGCTGTAGTCCTTGAGCGAGTCGAGGGTAGCGGTGTCGAGCGTAGAGAGTTCACGCGGATTGATAAGTGTAGCGTTGATGCCCTGCTCGGCCAGCATGTCCGCTGCCAATGACATATAGGTGAACATTGATCCTGCGCCGATCAAGGCTACTTTCTCTCCGCGACGCACGATATCGTATTCAGGTTTTGAATAATCGTCGAGAACCTT
>JAIDTO010000169.1 GCA_029060625.1 Muribaculaceae bacterium
TTTTCAGTGTTCAAAGTATTAGTTTCAATATTTTTTGTGTTTCGGGTTTTCGGGTTTTCAGGTTTTCAGGTTTTCAAGGTTTTCAGGTTTTCGGGTTTTCGGGTTTTCAGGTTTTCAGGTTTCCGTAAGACTCAAGACTGAAGACTGAAGACTTACTACAAAATTAAACATTTTATTTGTTAAAAAATCTTTACGTATCGATTTTTTTTGTAATTTTGCGGAGTTTTTCGTGAGAATGTATGAACTACATCGGTAAAAAGTATTGTATTGGGGGAGATAAAGCCTTGTTGCTTATGGTCTCCGTGATGCTTATAGTGTTGGTTTCCTGCGGAAATAAGGCCCCGGGAATCAGCAATGAATCCGCTATGCCGGATGATGGCCCGTTTCATGCCGACAACGACATTGCCATGACAGTATGCTCCCTTGTCGATGCCGTGAGGGTAGGGGAGAGGCTTGACACCGGCGACTATAATTTTGACGGCATACTCACAGATGGGCAGGGAACACCTCTCTATACTGACATTGAAGGAAATCCCGGGGAGTGGAAGGTGCGTGTGATCAATGATGATGAAGCGCGCATAAGCAACCTTCATCTTGGCGATCTGATGACCGAAGATCTGCGCAACTATATCATCAGCTCTCTCAATCTCAACAATGCCGACCTTGTGACAGCCTATGTCAATCCTTCCGACGACCAGGAATTCATCTGGCTCTACGACATTGGCGACGTCAACGTTTCATTCTCCGAGACGCTCATCAAGACCCCATCCAATCTCGAAGGGATCATCATGTCGATCGCCGTCTTCCGCAAATAGTGTTGTCCAAACCGGCAACGCAAACATTCATGTTTGTCGCAATACTCCTTGCGCAAATGAATCAGCGCCTGCGACATCCCGGCATCCGTGGCTTTGAATCCAAGCTGTTGCCAAGTCCTCAATATGGCATTTTTTTCAGGAGGGAGTCCCGTTAGCAGTGCTATTGCAGTCTCCTTCATTTCATGGTCGGAATGCAGAAGCGCATAGGCATAAAGCAATGGGGCAGCCACATTGATAAGCAATATGTTGATGCTCCCTTCCGATAGCGACGGAGGGTTTGCCTCAGTCTGCGCATCGCTTCCAAACGTAAGCCGTCGGCTCCAGTATGCATCCACCTGCCACTTGAAAAGCTGTCGGAGTTTCTCCTCATCACCCTCCGATTTCAATATCCTGTTGAGTAGGTCGGGGGTCTCAGCCATGGCTTTTGCTAAAAGCGCTATGCGCCGGTAAGGCAGGTTTTGCGGTCTTGTCCTTGCAAACTTCCACGAAGCCCTCGGTATAGGACGCATCGAGTATTTCCGAGCTAAAAACTGATATTCCCTACACATTACCTGATATCGTTGGTCAGCCATATTTGTCATGGGGTCGAGCAGACCCGCTTGGCCGAAGAAGATGGCCTCCATTTGCACTATATTGTCAGAGTGTCGGCGCAGATGATTGAGATTGATGCTTTCAGCAAGCATCTCAAAAGGTTCCCCATTAAGCCCGAAACCCAAGGCTCGCGCAAGGGTCATGAAGCATGCGGCATTCCAGTCCCCATTGTAATTTCTCAGTGTTTCTTCTATTCTTGTCGCTTTATGCTGAAGGCGCTCTATGGTCAGAGTCTCTATCCAGTCGGCACGTCGTAAGGCATCGATTTCCTGCAGCCCTCGGGCGCATCTTATTTCCGGGTTGGAAGATGTAAGGTAAGCGAAAGTCCTGTAGAAATCTTCCGGCAGTGCCACTCTCATCTGTGGTATCTCGCTGCCGTCGCGTCGGCAGATTCGCGTGTCGCTTACTGCTACCACGTGCAGTATCACATTGTCGTAGGCAGGATTTGAGCTGTGCCCGTGGCGGTGCCAGTCAGAAGCCTTCATATGGATCTCGATATTCCCGGCCCACGTCTTCCCATCGATCTTCACCTTCGCGTTGAAGAAATCCGGTCCCGAATCCTTATTGAGCAACCCGGGATCTATGACACGTATTCTTTCCCCGCTCTCCAAAAAGAACGGTATGCCAAGCATCCGATTGGCCCAAAGCAACTGAAATATCTCCTCCACAACTCAAAAACGATACGAAATTCGGAAATCGATGGTCGGATATACGGGTATTGCTTTCATGAGGTTCATATAGGAGCGTACTTTCCCTCTTAGATTGATCAAGTCGTTGAGTACGGTGCCGTCATGGGTCATGACTTTGGGCACACCTCCCCAAAACTGCACGCCGGCATCTAAAGAAGCTTCCCATTTCCCATCCTTGCTCAATGCACCTCCATATCCAAACCCAAGATACGGACGGAATCTGTTCACGATTGCCTTGGCGCTCACAGTGCCATCATGATCAGGCATCATAATGTAAGGCACAGGTTCCCCGTCTTCATCATAACCATAGTCGCCGATATGTACGCCTAACTTGCCAAGCGAAAACATCTTGTCTTGAAGTTCCTGGATCACTCTTTGATCGAGATACGTACCTTTTAGGGCATCTATCCCTGTGAAATCTGCAAGAAAATCTGGGTCAAAGGCAGCCTTGTCATAGAATTCATCAGATGTGATCTCATTATAGAGCCTATTATACATATTCAGAGCCATCAATGATGGCATTTCAAGCATCTTGTTAACGCTCTTTCCCATCGTGTTCCCGCCTAAGAAGAATCCCGTTGTGAAGTGCCAGTGACGGTTGTTTTTAAACGGATAAACGTCTAAGAGAAGCCTGAAAGTTGTCATTGTTGGCCTTGACTGCATCTGTATCTCCTGATCAATCTTTATTCCGCTCATGTCATACATCATTTCCTGAATCCGGTCGAACTTGTCGTCTACCTGTCCATCTGTGTATGTGCTTAGTTCGAAATTCATGGGTATAGTGAAATGAGGCATCCAGTCAACGCCTGCGCGTAGTTTTGTCCACTTCGTAATCGGAGAAGCCACTTCCAGTCCAAAGCCGGTGGTGCCGATGTTGGCTGCAATCTCAATCGAATTGAACACACCATGCTTGTTCATGCTTTCAGCAAGTGATTTCATCCTGTTAGGGTAGTCTTCGTCGTAAACTCTTTGCGCATACGATGAAGAAGGAAGCAAAACGGATACTATGGCGATAAGTTTTAGTAAAGATTTCATATTTTGTACTTTTATTCTGCAAAAATAGCAAAATATTTTCAAACATTCCTTCTCCGACGAGAAAAAATCCCTGTCGGTTGATATTTTATCCTCTAAATGTGTTTTATTAAGTAGTGCGTGGCGCGTATCGCGCATCGCGCATCGCGTAACGCACCACGCACTACGCATAACGCATAAACCGATGAAAGAATATAAAAACAAGCATACCCATGGCGTCAGCTGGGCGCCAGACCGCATATTGCGCCGCGAGAATAAAGGAGATGCAGAAGTGGGTCTGATGGCTTTCATTTCTACAGCTCTTCCCGATGCCAAGCGGGTAGATATCAAGAAATGGCTTAAGTTCGGTCATTTTTCAGTCAATGGTGTTGTCACCACTGCCTTCGATGCCCCTGTGGCTCCGGGCAGCGTGGTGGAGCTCAATCTCACCCGTCCTTTTGTGGTCTTCAGCCATCCTCGCCTTAAGATAGTGTATGAAGACTCCGACATAATAGTGGTCGACAAAGGATATGGTCTTCTTTCGGTTGGCACCGAATCTTCTAAGAAGAGTAAGGTCGAGACCGCTTACAGTATCCTTCGCGACTATGTGAAGTCAGTGCATCCCTCCAACAAGATTTTCATCGTCCACCGTCTTGACCGCGACACATCGGGACTCATGGTCTTTGCAAAAAATGTTGAGGCTAAGGAAGCTCTCCAGCATAATTGGAACAATATGGTGCTCGAACGCAAGTATGTCGCGCTTCTCGATGGAGAGCTCGAAAAGGATAGCGGTGAGATACGCAGCTACCTTGCTGAAACATCTCAGCACGAAGTCTATTCCACAGAGGAGCCCTTAGAAGGCAAACTTGCAGTCACCCGATATCGTGTGCGTCGCAAGGGGAAAGGGCATACATTAGCTGAATTTTCACTCGACACCGGACGCAAGAACCAGATCCGTGTTCATGCCCGCGATCTTGGATGCCCCATCTCCGGAGATAAGAAATACGGCAACGGCTCCGGCCCCCTCCATCGTCTTGCCTTGCATGCAGAGACTCTTCGCTTTGCTCATCCTGTCACCCGTCAGGATATGAATTTCTTAAGTCCGGTGCCCCCTCAGTTTAATAAATATGTTTAGAGCGGAGAGCGGAGAGTGGAGAGATTTTAGAATTTAAGAATTAAAACATACAAAGATAATGTCTAATCATTTCGACTATATGCCTAAGCCGGAAGGCTGGATTCCACCGCAGCCGGAGCCGGAAGGCTTAGCCCCTGCAGAGGCTGAGCCCGTGGCCACGGCTGCTGCCGAGCCCGCTGCTCCCGAGCCGGTTTCAGATGCTCCTGTGCAGCCTGAAGACAATACTCCTCTCGAGCATTTCATCACTCGCTGTGCGAATATTTTATCGTGGGTTTTCGTGCCGTTGCTTATGCCGGTCTATGGCATAATACTTATCTTCTCGTTGTCATTTCTCTCATATGCCCCGTTCCATACCAAGCTTGTGTTCACACTCATCGTGTTTGGCGCAAATTTTGTTGTCCCGATGCTCCTTGTGTTGCTGCTTAAGAAATTGGGTATGATCCAGGACATAGGGCTCAACGGACGCAGCGAACGGCTCATCCCTTATATCATCACAATAGTGTGTCTTGCCGGCACAGGGCTTTTCTTATATCTGAAGATGGCTCCTCTGTGGGTGGCGATGTTCTATGCAGGGGGAGCATTGGCTGTTGTCATCAATCTCATTGTCAATTTCCGCTGGAAGATCAGTGCGCACGCAGCCGGGATAGCAGGTCTGGTGGCAATGCTTATTCAGGTCATAAAGGAGGGTCCGTCGTCAGAAGGAATGATATGGTGGATCGTAGGGGCGATAATCACTGCCGGCCTTCTCGGTAGCGCCCGCATCTGGCTCGGACGCCACACTCTCCTTCAGGTCCTTGCCGGCTCCGCCGTCGGCTTCCTAAGCGTCTGGAGCCTATCCCTCATCTGATTAATGCATAATTCATAATTCATAATGCATAATTCATCTTATTAATCGGCATAAGATTATGCATTATGCATTGTGCATTATGAATTAATAAAAATTTGGAGGATTGGCGATTTTTTATTAATTTCGCGTTCTAATCAACAAAATTTTTAAACAATAAAGAAATGGCACAAGAAAATCCTAACCAGAATCAGAACCAACTCCAGATCCAGCTCCGTCCTGAAGTTGCCGACGGAAAATACTCAAACCTCGCTATGATTGGCCATGGCCCCAACGAGTTCCTCATCGACTTCATTTTCGCAGCTCCCGGTATGCCGCAGGCTCCCGTCGTAAGCCGCGTCATCATGAGCCCTGAAAATGCCAAGCAGCTTCTCCGTGCCCTCAACGAGAACGTGCAGAAATACGAAGCTAACTTCGGCGTCATCACTCCCCGCCGTGCCGGCCAGAACCCCAACTTCAGCAATAACTGATGCTCTACATCTACAATACCTTAAGCCGTATCAAGCAGCCCTTCAAGCCTTTGCATGAAGGGCGCGTTGGTATGTACGTCTGTGGCCCTACAGTATATGGCGACGCGCATCTTGGTCATGCGCGTCCTGCCATCACTTTCGATATCCTCTTCCGCTATCTTCAGCATAAGGGATATAAGGTGCGCTATGTCCGCAACATCACCGATGTAGGCCATCTTGAGCATGATGCCGACTCCGGTGAGGATAAGATTGCAAAGAAAGCACGTCTTGAGCAGCTTGAGCCGATGGAGGTGGTGCAGTATTATCTCAATCGCTACCATCACGACATGGAGGCACTCAACGTGCTTCCTCCCAGCATCGAGCCCCATGCTTCCGGTCACATCATCGAGCAAATCGAATACATAAAGAAGATCCTCGAAGCCGGCTACGCCTACGAAAGCCAGGGCTCTGTCTACTTCGATGTGGCTAAATACAACAAGGACCATCACTACGGCAAACTCTCAGGCCGAAATATCGACGATCTCCTGTCTACGACGCGCGAACTCGACGGGCAGGACGAGAAGCGTAACCCTCTCGACTTTGCCCTATGGAAAAAGGCTGCTCCGGAGCATATCATGCACTGGCCATCGCCATGGAGTGAAGGTTTCCCCGGGTGGCACCTCGAGTGCTCCACGATGGGAGAGAAGTACCTCGGAGAGGAATTCGACATCCACGGCGGTGGAATGGACCTCATGTTCCCCCACCACGAATGCGAGATAGCCCAGAGCGTCGCTGCCAAGGGACACGACACCGTGCACTACTGGATGCACAACAACATGATTACCATCGCCGGCAAGAAGATGGGCAAGAGCTACAATAATTTCATCACCCTTGAGCAATTCTTCAAAGGTGAACATCCGCTTCTTACCCGTCCTTACTCCCCCATGGTGATCCGCTTCTTCA
Organism: Muribaculaceae bacterium; assembly: GCA_029060625.1. GTDB lineage: Bacteria > Bacteroidota > Bacteroidia > Bacteroidales > Muribaculaceae > Lepagella. Next base: position 6,498 of record JAIDTO010000169.1, read on the forward strand.
TCCTGCAGGCTCAGTATCGAAGCACCGTCGACTTCTCCGACGCTGCCCTTCAGGCTGCCGACAAGGCACTCCAGAAGATGCTCGACGGCTATCGCCGTCTTCAGGCTCTCGTGCCGGCTGAGAAATCGAGCGTGGAGTTGCCCGACTTCGCCGCCAAATGCTACGAGGCTATGGACGACGACCTAAACACCCCTATGGTGATAGCCGAGCTCTTTGATGCATGCAAATACATCAATCAGGCATCCGATGGCCAGATTACCCTCTCAGCTGCCGACATCGACAAGCTGAAGGCTCTCTTCAATACCTTCCTCATTGACCTCCTCGGCATTCGCGTGGAGTCATCTGCAGCCGATGGCAACAATGCAGAAAGAAAAGCCTTCGAGGGTGCTGTCGACCTCCTGATGGATGTCCGCAAGAATGCCAAGGCTGCCAAAGACTGGACCACCAGCGACCTCATCCGCGACCGCCTCGCAGCCCTCGGCTTCGACGTCAAGGACACCAAATCCGGCGTCGAATGGAAAATTAAGAGTTAATATGTCAAAATACAACTACAAACGTCGCGAATCCTCCGTTGCTCGTGCCGGCAATGTCGGGATCGGGGGCTCCAACCCCATCCGCATACAGTCGATGTGCAACACCAATACCAACGACACCGATGCAAGCGCCGCCCAGGCTCTCCGCATCGCTGAGGCCGGTGGCGAACTCGTGCGCCTCACCACGCAGGGAGTGAAGGAAGCCTCCAACATGGCAAACATCAAGAAGGCCATCCTCGATGCCGGTTGTGATGTCCCCCTTGTGGCTGACGTGCACTTCAATCCCAAGGCTGCTTTTGAGGCTGCCACCACCTGTGATAAGGTGCGCATCAATCCCGGCAACTTTGTCGACGCTGCCCGTACATTCCAGAAACTCGAGTTCACCGACGAGGAATATGCTCAGGAGCTTGAGAAGATTCGCTCAAAATTCGTCCCATTCCTTAATATATGTAAGGAAAATGGCACTTGCGTGCGATTGGGTGTCAACCATGGCTCCCTCTCCGACCGCATCATGAGCCGCTATGGCGACACTCCTGCCGGTATGGTGGAATCCGTCATGGAATTCCTGCGCATAGCCCGCGAAGAAAATTTTGACAATATAGTGATTTCGGTCAAGGCTTCCAACGTCACGGTGATGGTGGAGACTGTCCGTCTTCTCGTGAAGGCTATGGAAGGGGAGGGGATGCACTTCCCGCTCCATCTTGGAGTCACAGAAGCCGGCGATGGTGAAGATGGCAGGATCAAGAGTGCTGTAGGTATCGGCACTCTCCTTTCAGAAGGTATCGGCGATACCATCCGTGTCTCCCTCAGTGAAGACCCCGAGTGTGAGATCCCCGTAGCTGTCAAGCTCCGCGACTATATCGCCTCCCGCGCAGGTCATGACCCCATTCCCGAACCCGACACAATCCTCCCCGGCAACCCCCGCGACCACGCCATGCCATTTTATGGGAAGGAGGTTTCCCATGGGAGGGAGGTTTCCCAACCTCTTGTTACCAGAAGTAATGAATTCCCCGTCATGGGCCTCGACTTCGACCTCCAACCCGACTGGCACTACGTCACCACAGCCAACACCCCGCAACTCTACTCTGACGACCTCCCCATAGTCCTGACCACTTCCTCCGACAACCGTCCCGGAGCCTTTATGAGCTGGATCGACCGTTTTGTTGCTATCGGTGGCAAGAATCCTGTCATCGTCATGATGGGGTTCCTTACTACTGACCTCGAGACCCTTCAGATAGAGGCAGCTGCCGACTTTGGCCCCCTTCTGCTCGATGGCTACGCCTCCGGCATTGCTATTGTAGCCTCTGAGAAGTTTACGAGGGATGAAGTGAATAGTGTGGCACTTGGAATACTTCAGGCTACGCGCCTCAGGATCTCCAAGACGGAATACATCGCCTGTCCCGGATGCGGAAGGACACTTTTCGATCTCCAGAAGACATTGGCGGAAGTAAAGGCAAACACAGCCCACTTGAAAGGACTCAAGATAGGGGTTATGGGCTGCATAGTGAATGGACCCGGCGAGATGGCAGATGCCGACTATGGCTACGTAGGTGCCGGCCCCGGCAGGGTTTCTATATATAAAGGTAAGCAGCTCGTCAAGAAAAACATCCCCGCCGCCGAAGCCCTCCCCGCCCTCCTCGCCCTCATCTCAGAGTCAAACTAAGTAGCAAGCGCACTCCGTGCGCGTCCCCTATGGAAGGGAGGTTTGGCTTCGCCCAAGCTAAAGCAAGTCCTAACCTCCCCCTCCTCCCCCAAAAAAGCAAAAAAAACTTTTCCTAAATCCCACAAACTTTTACAACATATTGTTGTTATAGCTGTGTGAGTGTAAATTTTTTTTCATATTTTTTGTGAAATTTGAAAAAAATATATTAATTTTGCAGTCGTTTATATAGAATATTAAACGGTAGGATGTTCAGACTTGCATACTTTGGGTTTGCTCAGGTACGCGTTTTAGATTCCGCATATAAATGAATATAAATATAAATTAATAATTATCAATAACTTAAAATTACCAGAGATGATGAAGAAAGTACTCTATGGAGTTGCTTTGACCCTCTTTGCAGGTGTTTCAGTCGGTTCTCTTCAGTCCTGTAAGGATGACGTGAACGATTTGGCAACTCAAACTTCGTTCAATCTTTCAAATCTGCAGTCACAGATTGATTGGCTTAAAGGCGAAGCTGCCAGACTTCAGAATGAGAAAGCAAATGCAACTGATTTAGAACTTTATGCTAAACTTGCAACTGTCAATGCCTTGGCTGACAGAGTTGCTGCTCTTGAGGGTAAACCCAGTGGCTCTAACTACGATGACACTGATCTGAGAAATCTTATTGGCCAGTTAAACGGTGCCATTACTTCTCTTCAGGGTGACTTGGCAGGTCTTCAGGGTGCCTTGGCAGGTAAAGTTGATGCTACTGAGTTGGCGACTCAGCTCGCTAACCTGAAGACCGAACTTCAAGGTGAACAAACTACTCTTAAGTCTGAGCTTGAAGGTTATATCCTTGCTAATAAAAATGCCATTGAGGCTCTTGATACATATGTCAAGGAAAATTATTATAATAAGGATCAAATCGATAGCGAATTCGAGCAGGTATATCTTCAGCTTGAAGAGGCTAAAGAGATGATTAGCCAGGTTCTCAATACTCTTCAGGATCAAATCGATGAAGTTGATGAGAAAGTTAATGATCTTATTGATTATGTCGACAGCGCCATCAAGTCTATCGTTAACCAGCTCGACAAGAAGGTTACCGGTATCCTTATCCAGGGTGTGAACAGCCCCGTATTCGGTGACTTCCGCACTCCGCTCGGCATTAAGAGCAATATCCTCTTCAACTGGTATGGTTACAACTCATTTAATAAAGCCATCACTTTCCCGTCAGCTGATGTAGTTCCCGCTGCTCTTGCTCATGACACTTGGAGCGCTCCTGTTGGTTACTATGGTGATGACGCTGACAACAACGTAACTCTCGGTAAGGTTTATGTTACTGTTAACCCGGTTGGCACAAACTTTGACAATCTTGAGCTCTTCATTGAGAATTCAGCAGGCGCACGTCTTCCTTATAGCGTTACTCTCACCCCGAGTGATGAAGTTCTCTACCATGGTTACACTCGTACAGAAGAGAATGGTTTCTATGAGGGCGAAGTTAAGATGCTGCCTAATGATGAAAATGTTGCTCAGATAAAGGTTTCTATTGAAGAAGATCTTAAGACTTCCATGAAGGATGTGCTCAAAGATCCTTCCAAGACTACTGCTAAGGCTCTCGTTAAGGCTGTTCTCGAACAGCTTCAGGGTAAGATCCCTGCTTATGGTCTTCGTTATGACTGGACAGTAGGTGAAGTTCCTTCTCTCGAGGAATCTATGGATCCTTCTTTCTCTGTGAAGTCAAACGCTGTTCTTAGCCAGTACGACCTCGCTATTGCTACTGCTCACCCGCTCAGCTACAACTTCCTCGCTGGCTATCCCGGTACTTCTCATAAACTCCCGGAACTCGGACATATGCAGAATCTTATCAACAAGATTAAGGAAGAAGGTGGCAAACTCAAATTCAATCTTGGTGGTTCGTTTAAAATTGAAGATGTTACAATCGATCTTGGTGATATTGAACTTGAAGGAGTTGACACTAATGTACAGGTAAACCTCGAAGGCGCTTATGTCGAAATAGATGATGAACAATATAAGCTTCAACTGCCTGATGATTTTGGTGTAACTGGGCTTGACACATTCCAGTCTTCTCTTGAAACAGCTCTGCAGGAAGCTTTCTCTAAAGTCGCTGGTAAACTTAATACTCAGATCAACACCGAAATTATTGGCAAGATCAATGAGCAGATCACCAAGATGTTTGATGACATCAATAAGGAAATCAACGGTAAGATCGATGACATGATTAACAGTGCTACTTCGAAGCTCCGTCCTTACTTTGGCAAGATTGATAAGGCTATCGACCTCTACAACAATATTGCAAATAAGGTTAACAACTTCCTTGATGATCCTAACGCTTACCTTCAGGTAACTGCACTCTACAACATGGGTGGTGCTAACTATGGTATGGTTTCAGGCAAGCTTAGCGATCCTACTCCGTTCGTTCAGGCTGGTGGCGACTCATTCAAGATCTACCTTACAAGCTACACTGGTGAACTTATCGTTCCTGCTTGCAAGAAGTATGTTGCTGTAACTGGTGTTTACAAGAAGAATGGTAAAACTGTTACTGCTGTTGAAAACGCTGATCTCGCTGCTCTCAATAGCGGTGATCTCAACAAGGTTCTTTCCGGCAACCAGATTGAGGTTCTCGTTAAGGCTCTGCCTGCAGGCAACGTTTACGAGTTCACTTACCAGGCTATTGACTACAGTGGCTATACATCAACCAAGAAATTCTACATCGAGGTTAAATAAGTTTTGATTGATTCGTGTCCGGAGCCGACTCCGGTTCCGGACCGATACCTAAAACTAATCGGAAACCCAAATAATAAAGAATTCAATTATGAAATTAAATAAGATTCTGCTCGCTGGTGCTATGCTTTTCGCTGGAGCTTCTGCTATGGCACAAGAAACCATCACCGAGTACTCATACGTCCCCAACTGGTATATCCAGGGACAATTCGGTGGTCAGGAAACACTTGGTGAATCCTCTTTCGGCCATCTCTTCAGCCCTAACGCTCAGATCGCTGGCGGCTACAACTTCAACCCATACATCGGCGCTCGTCTCGCTATCAACGCTTGGCAGTCTCGTGGTGCTCAGAACTTCTACTATCTTAACGAGAGCAATGCTCAGGTTCCCTACAACCAGCTTTGGAAATGGAACTATGTAGCTCCTACTATCGATGCAGTTGTCAACCTTACCAACCTCATCGGTGGCTACGATCCCTATCGTCTCGTAGACGTTGACCTCTTCGCTGGTATCGGTGCAAACATCGCTTGGAACAACGATGGTGCACAGACTGCAAATAAAAATCTTGTAGGTAAAAATGCTGAAGGTCTTGGACTTCTCTGGGACGGCACTCAGGCTCGTTTCCTCGGCCAGTTCGGTCTTGACTGCAACTTCAACGTTTCTGAAAACGTTGCTGTTGGTCTCGAACTTATGGCTAATGTCCTTCCTGACGGCTACAACTCCAAGAAGGCTGGCAACGCTGACTGGTATTTCAATGGTCTCGTAGGTGTTAAGTACACTTTCGGTCCTAAGTACAACAAGACTACTCGCGTGGTTGAGGTTCCTGTTCAGCAGCCTCAGATCATCGAGCGCATCATCGAGAAGGTGGTTGAGCCCGCTCCTGTCACCAACGTTATCGAGGAAGTTAAGCCCGAAATGCTCCGTCGTGACATCTTCTTCCGCATCAACACTGCTACTATCACTACTCAGGAGATGTACAAGGTTAGCGAAGTTGCTGAGTTCCTTAAGGATCACCCCAACGCAAAGGTTGTCATCACCGGTTATGCTGACAAGGGTAC
>JAIDTO010000017.1 GCA_029060625.1 Muribaculaceae bacterium
GTCCCACGGCATCCGTCGAAATAGCGGAGATGACGCAGCACGCAGAAGATGGCTATAGCCACCGTCTCTTCCGCCACCCATCCTTCGCCAAGTTGCGCGATAGCTTCCCGGTCTGGTAGGTTTGAGTTGGCGAGCGAAAGCGCCTTCCGGATCAGGGCGGCGAACTCCTCCGCATAGTGGCAGCCCGGCATGGCTGACAGGGCGGAAGAAAGTGCCATCACGATAAGGGAGCGCAGGGTAAGGCGGTCGATCACGTGGACGCGCATGCATTCGAATATCAGTGATGCTGTGAAGACAGCCGAGAGCGTGCTTAGGTCGTGGCAGTGGGTAAGGCGTGCGTTGTCGGCCGCCACCCGGGCTGCGAGTCGACGTGTGGTCTCCAGTTCAGCTGCATCCTTAAGGTCGAGTGCTCCGAAGAAGACCCCGATTGGTGCGATGCGCATCACTGCACCGCAACCCTTTGAGTCATTATGGACATCCCGGCCGCTTCTAAGGTCGGAAAGAGCAGAGATGCATGTGTTGCCCGGGGCGCGGCGCGCCCAGAGGTCGCGTACGTGTGTAAGCCAAGAAGAAGAGATAGGGAGCTGGAAGCCCGTCTGGGTTTCAAGCCATGCCAGCAGGGCTTTCTTCATCTCGTGGCGTATAAGGTCGGTATTTGGTGAGGACTCTTTTGCAAACGCAGAGAGAAGCCCCTCGGCAGTGAAAAGGGTCATCTGTGTGTCGTCGGAAAAGCGTGCTATCCCCTTTGAGTCGGTATGATATGCTGTGATTCCTGCCGGCCCGTAGTCATTCAGTATGGTGTGGAGGGAAGAGAATTCCACGGCATAGCCGAGAGCGTCGCCAGCGGCTCCGCCTGCAAGGCACCCGCGAGCCTTGTCAATGATTATATCTTTCATTTTCTTTGAGTTTTTCTTAAATAATGAATTGAAGCAAAATGTCGTCGTTGTTTAAGGTAACCGAGATCGTGCCCATGTATATAAGCTTCGCGTTCAAATGATATGTTGAGATATGCCTTGTGCACATCCCGGTATTGGATAATCCTTATCAGCCATTCCACAACATAAATGATATAGAACGGAATGAAGAGCAGCTCACGCATTTGTGCGGTATGGATTCGCTCATGGTTGATCACATACCTGTCGATCCATGAGGTGTCACGTGCCCAAAATGTTCCAAAGAGATTCAGGCAGTATCCTTTCCGCATCCATCTGCTTTGTATGATGAGAGGTTTCTTCTCTTTCATTAGAATTCCAGCTTGAAGCCACGTCGTTTTAGTTCGTTATATTTTTCAAGATTGAATTTGTAGAGTTTGGCTTCGCGTTTGGGTGTTGGCCAGACAGTCTCATCAAGTTGTATGAGAATATCAAGGTGCAGAATCTTTTTCGAGAAGTTGCGTCGGTCGAAATGTACTCCGAGTACTGCCTCATATAGAGTCTGGAGTTCCTTTATAGTGAACTTATCAGGAAGAAGGTCATAACCTATTGGATGAAAATGGATTCTTTCCCTAAGTCGAGAAAGGGCATCGCGCAGTATTATATCGTGGTCAAAAGCAAGTTTTGGGGTATTGTTGACAGAAAACCATCTTGCATCAGCCGCATCATCACCACCTTTTACTTCTTGGAGTTTAACAAAAGCTAAGTAGGCAATTGTAATCACACGTTCTCTTGGATCCCTGTTGGGGGTAGAGTAGGTATGAAACTGCTCAACGTATGCATTTTCAACGCCTGTTTCTTCCTTCAGTTCTCTGAGAGCACCCTCTTCTGCCGATTCGTCGGGATTTAGAAATCCACCCGGGAAGGCCCAACATCCTTTGTATGGATCAATGCCTCTTTGGATTAGAAGCACCTTAAGGTCTTCACCGTCAAATCCGAATATCACGCAGTCGGTAGTGACAGCCGGGTGAGGATATTTGTAGCAGTAGTGTTTCTCTTCCATAATCAGTGTCAATGCATAATTCATAATGCGTAATGCATAATTATTTGTCTCGGAGATTTATTTGAGATAGGTTAATGATATAATGCAAAATAATATTTTATATATTATATTGTGTAAATAATACACTGCAAAGGTAAGAAAAGTTCTTCAAACTGCAAAATAAAATTTGAAAAATATCAAATACAATGCATGGTCCGCAGAGGAGCAGGGATGTGAAGAGTTATATTCTTGAATAATAATTAGATATATAGAGGCGTGACATTTTTATGAGGGAATAAACGGCGATTCTTTACATTTTTATGAGGGAATAATTGTGGAGTATCCACATTTTTATGAGGAAATGATTGATAATCGCTTGTTTAACCTTCGGGCATTTGCTGTACAATGGTTCCTCTAAGCATCTTTCCGTTGGCATACTTACATCGTTTAATTCCGTCAGAACCCCCATGTACCCTGTACCATTCATTAAAGTTGATTCTTCATCTGAAACATTATTATAAATTTTATTTCATGCATCAAGTGCTGCTTTGCAACTATCTTTCGCCTTATTAAAACATTTTTAATATTCTTCTTTATTATCTTTTCTAAAAAAAGCATTAATTGCTTGGTCTTTCCCTTTTGTAGCATAACTTGCATAAGTTCTAGGGTCAAGTTCTTTCAATGCTTGTTTTTCAGCCTCAGTAATCATATGATGGAGGTCACTTTATGTAAGTCTAATAACTTTCTTTTTTGTCTTCATAAAAGATTATCCTCAATAAACCCCAACTGATAATCAGAGTCTTAAATGCATTGTATATTCTAAGCCACTGATTATCAGTTTGGGTTTGTTGAGGATAATCATAATTCTAAATTTGATATATGAGAAAATCCGAAACTAAGGAGTTTATAATACAGAACCCAGTAAACTCCAACGATATGTTCTGAAAATATTGGGTTGTATCAGCTTTTGCTTATCGAGAGACCCAATATATTCAAGCTCGAAAATGAGTCGTGGGTCAGTATCATTACTATCTTCTCTGATTTCCGCCTTATTTCCTATACGAGCAGTCTTAATGAGATAGATGTCCTTTACTCCTATACCTTTGAGATAAGGCATGAAGTAGTAAAGCTTGTTGAGTGCAATAGTTGATGGGAAAGATTTAGTCTTCCCTGTATAATAATATTTGGAAATTTGGCCATCCTTGAAGTAATCAGCAAAATCATCCTTGACATATCCAATCAATACGTTCTTGCTCGGATCCAATGTGGCATTTTTCTTACGTTGATTTCTGACTAAGTCTTCCTTTATCTCATCAAATAGGTCGAGGTTAAGCGTTGGCGTGGGGTTACGCTGCTCTTCAATAGGATGTTTTGACACTGGCTCCTCTCCATATATTAGACGGAAGAGTTCCTTACCTACTTCTCTTACAACCCCGCATACGAGTGCATTTCCCATAAGAAAAGCCCTTTTGATTTCAGATACTTCAGGGTGGAGGGTATGGTTGTCAGGAAACATGTTCAATCGTTCCAGTTCAATGGGAACAAGTCTTCTGTATCTACCAGACGTAGTCTTTATGACGTGCTTAAACCTTGAGGGCGCATTGCCACCCTCGCCAGTAATGATGGTTCTTGACGGTGCATCCAAAGAGTCTGGGAATGTCATGGCACCCTCAGAAAACGTATATTCATAACCTTCTTTGGATACGCGACTTATTTTTTTTGCGCCTTTTTCATATTTCCACTTCTCAATGTCTGCATCAGATATAAAGAATTCTTCTGGAACGAGTTCTTCGGATATTAGATTACCACCTAATGTCATCGTCGAACCATCGTATTGAGGTACTGCATCAATCGAATAGACAATTCTGCCGCGCATAATACCAGCATTTCCAAATGGAGAAACTTTACCACCCTTGTTAAAGGTTTCTGAGACTTCAGTAATCTCGCCGTCGATTGAAAAGATGTCTTCTGTTTTCTCCTTGGGAAGAAAAGGGAAACCTTTCGCAAAAACGCCATCATAGAGTACCCACTTTTTTAGATCTTCCACTTTTTTGTTTACCACAGAGCATTCTTTATATCCGACAATATAAGTACGACGTCGACGTTGAGGGAACCCATAGTCGGCCGCGTTTATCACTCGCCATTCTACAGTATATCCTAAATCAGAGAGGGATGCAAGTATTATGGCGAAATCACGGCCGCGTTGCTTAGCTGGAGAACCAAGCAGTCGGTCAACATTCTCAAAGAATATATAGTCTGGTCTATCGTTTCCTTTCTCATTGAGAATACGATAAATCTGCCACCAAAGCACACCTTTTTTCCCTTCAATGCCACCCGACTTGCTTAGTGAGGCAGCCACAGAATAGTCTTGGCATGGAAATCCGCCCACCATGAGGTCATGGTTAGGAATGGTATCCGTCATGACAAGATTGATATCTTCGTTTACATGTCCCTTGCTTCCAAAACGTGCTCTATATACTAATGAGGCATCCTGATGTTTGGTAGATGGTTCCCATTGGTTGTTCCAGATGGTTTTATAGGCATCGGAAGCTCCTTCAAGTCCTATGCGAAAACCACCGACACCAGCAAATAATTCTACTACTTTTATCTCTTGTATTTGTTTTTTTGCCATTTCAATATATCTTGAAAAATTAAAGATATGGAAGGGATTTGAGTTTGTCAGAAACAAATCTCCCATTGAGCCAAAAGAATTGAGGAAGCATCTTGATGTCGTTAACAATCTGGGTTCTGCTACTCTCGCTTGAGTCATTGGCTCCTCCTCGGAAAAAGACAGTATAATCTGTCTTTTTAGGGAAATTTGGAGCGCCTCTATAACTTCCACTTTTGTTCTTTACAGGATTTTTTTCCTTATCATACTGATATTCCCAAACAAGAGTGTTTGTATGTATTAGTTTTCTTGAGTCTTCCCATACTCTTCTTACTTCTGAATTGATGAAATCATCATCGAAGGAAAAGCGTTTGAATCCCTCGAATATTGTTTTTGTCTTATCCGTTGAATCGAATTCAGTAAAGATAGGACACAAAAGACTATGTTCCATAAAGAACGTGAAGATATCAGATTCTTCAAAATCAGTGTTACGGTCAGCCCATTCATCGAAATCAATGAGATGGAATTTCATATCCTCCGTGTTTCTTCCCTTAGAATCAAGAATAATTGTTCGAGCTTCAATACCCGCTTTCGTGAAATCCGCTATCTGGTTTAATCTCTTACAATCCGCATCAAACATTTTTAGGATAGCTTTTGCAGCGAAGTCCTTGGTTGTGATAGGTGTTTCTATTCCCAATTCTTTCTTTAACTCAGGGAATGACTTGCCTTTATGTTTTTTTGAAAGCTTATGGCATCTTTTGTCCAGTTCGGCAAAACTGGAGAAAGATTCCTTAAGATTGATTTCATGTTGGGCTCTACTTTTATTGAAATGCCCTCGAACAAGATAATCTACGAAAGTCTTTTTTAACCGATAGCGAGGTTTTTGAAAATTATCGGCAGTACTTGGCTTGTTAACATTCCTTTTTTTATATCCTGGAACTAACTCAATCAGTAGAAGGTCAGGCCTCAAAGTATGAGTGAAACCAACGAGCTTGTCTCTTCGTTCTGATGAGTTGGGATATTTACTGTAGTGATCATTGAGATAATCTCTGACTATTTCCCAATCTTTTTTTAGTTGGTTTTGTTCGCTATCCGAAAAAGTATTATAACAATAACCTACGATTGGAAAGTTTGCATACTCTTGTGCCGGAACAGTTTCATATGATTTGTATTCATAGAAAACTATCAAGAGCTTTTCTGCTTTCTCCCAGAAATGTGAGGTTTTGAAATCCATTTGTATGGATGGCTCAAGAGTGACAGCTGTTATGCTTATACCTTCTTTTGCTCCAAGGTGGAGTTTATAAGCATCTCCTGTTTTCTTCTGAGCGACATTAAATTCACTTTTCGGTATCCGGACACCTGTGGTCTTTAGTTCAACTAACGTACCATCGATTTCTATATCGCATTCTTGAATCGCATCACGCGCATAGCCGAAAACAGACTGTTCGATAACGTCACCTGCTATACCTGTTATTTTGGGACTCTTTTTAGTTCGTTCAAACTGATTGGATCCTATGGCATCAACCTCGCCGAGAGTCTTGCCAACTGCATTGTCAAGAATCTCAGCAACTTGATCTTTTGTAAATCGTCTATCTTGCGTTACGCTCATAATTCTTCTCCTTTTAAGAACGCGTTTCATTTGCAAAGTTAATTAAAAAAGAGCAACTACAGGCAAAAAAAAACAAAATAAATACAATTTAATTGGACTCTTTGCTTGAATTAAGATTTGTACGTGATATACTCGATATTTTATTCACCTTCCATCTATTTCGGAGTTATAAAATCATTATACTGGTAGAAAGCCCATACGATATCTTGAGCTATGCTCCACTTGTCATTCCAATGATATGTTATACTTACAATAAGTTGAAGAATACAATGTCTGTGGGTTGCATCCCATAATAGTAAACTATTTACCCACTCCTTAGAGCGTTGCAACCTCCGATAAACGGTCAGTCGGCTTTGCGAAATCTTTTTAATGAGAAAAGTGCCTTTTTCGTAAGAAGTAGAATGCCAGATAGCATATTCTCCCCAGAAAACAGCAATTTTCCCAGCGGTGCTTCGCGGTGCGAAAGTACAAATTCTAAGTTGAAAAAAAAAGAAAATATTAATTGTTATAAGTTGTGTTTTAATAAATGGTTTATTAGCAATATTTTGGAATTAATTTTGTGTCTTTATTGTTTGATTAGAAAGAAAAAGATTGACATCCAAGATCTCCAAAGATATTTTTCACACAAAATGCACAGTGAAGAATTATGTCAGTGGAGGACTGCGAACAAGCAAGAGGAGTCGGCCAAAGACAAGGGATGATATATTTGGCTTCTACTATCCTAGCATAAGTATGATACCACTTTTTTACATAGTTGCCGATTAAAGGGTGGCTTGTGTATGCTTCGGCTATGCTATTGCGCTTCGGGCGTTCGCTCGTGGACATGGACTGAGCCTCGGCTCCGCAGGCTGTCGCGGATAAGAGCGGCTTTGCCACAAGGGTCACGGCATTTGGAAATGGCAACGATCCGCGTCAGCGAGCGAAGCGCAGCTCAGACTCTCTCCGCGTGCGAATGCCAGAAGCGCAATCGCCATACACGAGCACTTCCAAAGCTAATGATAAGAAATCCGCGCCCCATCCACCCCATCGGCGGTCTCCCGGCGAGGGCGAAGCCCAACGCCATCCGCATTGAACCAAAATTAAGGATTCTATGGTAATGCGGATCCGGTTTTGCTGTGGATGTCGACGATAGGGGCTGATGAGAAGCTGATATCAGGACTTGTCAACTTTCAACTATATTAAAGAAGAACCACATTTTATGATATTAGATGTGTAATTGTAATGCATTTCACTCGCTATACCATTCAGTCCACATACAAACAGTGGATCCAGGACTCAGCCATTCCTTGTCCAGATCAGACCATAACCGTTCTTCATCTCCTTATTATGAGCGATGGTACACTCATCGCAACAGGTATATTCTCCCGCCAGCATATACCCTTCTTTCATTTTTACTCCACAATTTGTGCAAATCCTGAATCCTATCCAATCATCTGGTATTGGCCATATTCCCATATTGCTTAGTCTTTGTATTGCGTAAAGTTAGGAGATAAGCTTTGAATGTGAAAATATTTAGATCAGTTTAACATTTCCAATCAGTGGGGATTCAATAATGGCAGTAAGCCGAAGATGGATCTTCTCCGTGAAATAGCAGAAAGATTTGATATAGATGCAACTCTGCCAGGTTAATTTTTATCTATATTTAGTTTATCTCCTCAATCTTATACTCCAGTTTCCTGTCGTCCTTCTTCTCCACGTAGTTGGCGGCTATTAGGAAGACTTTGCGGTGATCAACACCATATCGTCCGGCATAGTCGCGCGAATATATCTGGTCCATTGCTTCTCTAACACTCCTATTGTATTTGAACTCGAAAATATATATATATCTTTGGGTGATAACTTCGATATCGCTTCTTCCTTTGTAGCTGTGATGTTCAGCTATGGATTGAGTGCCACATAGCAATGTGAGCATATATGTTATTGCACGATATGTTGATTCCGAATGGTCTTCCCCTGGCAGGTCTTTAAACAAAGAAGAAAGTCTCTCCATAAAATTGAGAATATCCCCTGTAAGAAGATCTTTCTTGAATTGAGTAAATTCAAAAGGATTTCCCATCATGCCCGTGGCAGGAACATAGAGAGGCAGCAGGTTCTTAAAGAATCCGAGTTCCACTTCATTGTTTGGAAATCTAAGTTCATACAGATTCTCCTTAGTATACGCTTTTCCTATGGTCAGGTATCCGGTCTGGAACATAAGTGGAACGGGATTGTTAAGGTCGAAACCTACAGTCACGAGTTCTTCTTTAGTGGCAAGAATGTTATCCATTGACATTGGAGCAATCCCAAGTGCTTTGACTCTCTTGGCAAGGAATGTTGGAGTTCCGGTTTCAAACCAGAATTGATCTATTTCCTTAGATGCCAATGCATTGAGCACGCTAAATGGATTATAAAGCCTTGATCCTTTAGGCGTGAAGAGATATCCATCGTAGTAATTGCGCATGGCGAGAAGTGTGGTGTCGAAATCCTCTTCCCTCTCTTGTGAAAGTTGCTCGATACCCGGACGGAAATAATCAATTAGTTCCTGCTCCGTCCATCCGCAGATATCAGCATACTCATTATCCATGGATATGTCTTTGAGGTTGTTTAGGTCACTGAATATGCTTACTTTGTTGAAGCGAGCTACACCGGTGATGAAAGCGAATTCAATATAATCATCCATCGATTTCAGGTTTCCAAAAAAGCTTTTGAGGATCTTAAGATTCTTTTCCAGCTTTTCAGGATCGTCTTCAATCTCAAGCAGAGGTTTGTCATATTCATCCACAAGTATGATGACTTTACGTCCGGTTTTATTAAAAGCGGCACGGATTAGCGATCTAAATCTCTGAGCAGGGGTATCATCTTCAGGTCGCCGACCATAGATTTCCTCGAAGTCTCTCAGTAGACCGTCAAGAAGGAGTTCAAGACCGTTTTCAAGACTAAAGTTTTCAGAATTAAAATCGAATCTTAGCACTGGGGAGGGTGTCCAGTCAAAGTCTATGGAGTCAGCTGCAAGTCCTTTGAAAAGCTCTCGATGTCCTTTAAAGAAAGCTTCCAGGGTAGACAGCAGCAGACTTTTACCAAATCGTCGAGGGCGGCTCAAGAAAATATACTGCCCATGTTTCAAAAGACGTTTAATATAGCCGGTTTTGTCTACGTATGTGTAGCCCTGAGTGATTATTTTGGGGAATGACTGAATTCCAATTGGATATCTCTGATCTTCCATATATCATATTTTATCTTGCAAAGATAGCTCAAATCTCTCTAAATTCCAAATATTTAAGCTTGGATATAGACTATTTTACTACGATCTTCTCTCCGTTGGCGATATAGATACCGGCGGGAAGTGTCGGAATTTCAGAGCGGCTGATGGCATGGGCTACGCAAATTCCTGAAGGAGTATATACATCTACTTTGTCAGCACTTTCAATATTCAAATCTACTGCGTTGTCATCAGCCCCTTGGAAGTAGAGTGTGAAGTTGTCGAAGCAACACCAGCAGTCACCTTGCGAAGTGTCAGAGGCTATGGCTATGCGCAAAGAGCCGTCCTTGACTTCCGTAGGCAATATGTTCCAATAAAAACCTGAGTTAAATGCCATTTCGGCTCCATACATGGAATTTACATAGTCTTTAAGTACGTGAGTACCGGTAAGTTGCGCCTCAAGCCAAGCCGAATCAGATACTTTATGGCTGTAGAGGGAGGCAACCGGCATACTGCTTTCGTTGGCGAATATTTTAGCCGGTATCACTTCGCTTCCTGATCTGTAGGCAGCTCCTCCGTCATTGGCTTTGACTCGGTAGAGTGCCTGGACGTTGAGTGTGTAGAAACCGTTTCTTAATCCTTCGACTGTCTGTGAGGCCTCAAATGTGCGGTTCCAGTATTCAGCCACATGGCTTCCCCATACGGGATCCCCTTTCCAACCCTGAGAGTCGGCATCAAAATCAGGGTTCTCGATGAAGCACGTCATATCCCATACCGAACCATTCCTCAATATTGCTCCTTCATCTGAAAGATATGCTTTCATCGCTGACTCCACAATGTCAGTGGCCTCGACAAACTCATCGGGCAGCTCAGCATCCTCCACTATTGCAATAGCCTTATTAATGTAGTCGTCTAAAACAGAGAGGGCTTCAGATTCTTCTGATGCCTTAGAGTTTCGGAGTGCGGAATCAAGAGTTTTCTCATACCCTTGCTGCAAGGTCAGGGCATACCGGATGTCGGAAGCTATCGCCTCGAGTGCTGAAATGGCAGCTTCAAAAGCTTCTTGGTTTTCTTCCGGCTCCGAATTCATCACAGTGAGCTCATCGAAATGTCGGGTCATCTTAAAAGGAAGCGCAGACTTATCTATCTCCATCACGTTGCGTAAAGCCTGCTGATGACGGTGACGGAGTAGCTCGAGATCTCCTTCGCGAGTCAGTATTATGCAGTCGATATCCGG
>JAIDTO010000170.1 GCA_029060625.1 Muribaculaceae bacterium
GGAAAACGCTCCTGCCAAGTTCCTCATGGACTATTTCGGGTTCGACATGGAGATACTGCCCGAAGTGAAACCAACCTTCAGCATTCAGGGACGCCTTCTCCCGGAGCCTGCCAAGGAACTCGGACTCGAGCCCGGTACACCGGTCACTTACCGCGCAGGCGACCAGCCAAACAACGCGCTTAGCCTCAACGTATTCAACCCGGGAGAAATCGCCGCTACAGGAGGCACTTCAGGGGTTGTATATGCAGTCAACGGCAAGACAGACTGCGATCCTAAATCGCGTGTCAACTGCTTCGCCCACGTAAATCATACCGCCGAAGAGCCTCGTGTAGGTGTCCTCACATGCATCAACGGAACAGGTATCCTCAACAGCTGGATCAAACGAAATATCGCCTCTCCGGGCATGAGCTACGACGATATGAACCGCATGGCGGAATCAGTTCCCGTAGGAGCTGAGGGTGTGAGCATTATTCCCTTCGGCAACGGTGCTGAGCGTATTCTTCAGAACAAGGAGACAGGCTGCTCTATCTTCGGCATCAACTTCAACATCCACAACAAGGCACACCTGATGCGTGCCGCGCAGGAAGGCATAGTGTTCTCTTTCATGTACGGCATCGAGATCACCGAGGCTATGGGCCTGAAGGTCGACACAATCCATGCCGGGCATGCCAACATGTTCCTCAGCCCACTCTTCCGCGAGACCCTCGCGGCCGTAAGCGGCGCCACCATAAAGCTTTATGAGACCGACGGCAGCGTCGGAGCCGCCAAAGGAGCCGGTATCGGAGCCGGTATCTACAAGGATAACAACGAAGCCTTCGCTACTCTCAAGAAAATCACTGAAGTCACTCCGCCCGCCGACCGTGAGCCTTATCTGAAGGCTTATAAGCTCTGGAAGGAAAGACTCAACCTAATTGAGAATTGAGAATGGAGAATTGAGAATTTTTATCTAAGACCTTAAAGACTTTAAAGACCTTAAGGTCCCAAAAATAAACCGACAATAACCTAAAAATAACCAAATAACACACAACAATGGCACAGAAAGAATACTTTCCCGGTATAGGGAAAATCAAGTTCGAGGGCACTTCAAGCTACAATCCCCTCGCCTATCGTTACTATGACGCTGAGAAACTCATCCTCGGCAAACCAATGAAGGAATGGCTCAAGTTTGCTATGGCTTGGTGGCACACTCTTTGCGCAGAAGGCGGCGACCAGTTTGGTGGCGGCACAAAGAAATTCCCCTGGAATGTAGGCGAGACTGCAGTAGAACGTGCTAAGAACAAAGTTGACGCCGGTTTCGAAATCATGGAGAAGCTTGGTGTTGAATACTTCTGCTTCCACGATGTTGACCTCGTAGAAGAAGGCAACTCTGTTGAGGAATACGAGGCTAACCTCAAGGCTGTTGTGGCTTACATCAAGGAAAAGATGCAGGGCACAAACATCAAGAACCTTTGGGGCACTGCAAACGTATTCGGCAACGGCCGCTATATGAACGGTGCTGCTACCAACCCTGACTTCGACGTAGTGGCTCGCGCTGCCGTTCAGATCAAGAACGCAATCGACGCTACTATCGAGCTCGGCGGTCAGAACTACGTATTCTGGGGTGGTCGCGAAGGCTATATGAGCCTCCTCAACACAGACCAGAAGCGTGAGAAAGAGCACCTTGCAACTATGCTCACTATGGCTCGCGACTATGCCCGCAGCAAAGGCTTTACCGGCACATTCCTCATCGAGCCGAAGCCAATGGAGCCCAGCAAGCACCAGTATGATGTCGACACCGAGACAGTGATCGGCTTCCTCAAGGCTCATGGTCTTGAAAAAGACTTTAAGGTGAACATTGAGGTTAACCACGCTACTCTTGCAGGCCACACATTCGAACATGAACTCGCAGTGGCAGTAGACAATGGTATGCTCGGAAGCATCGATGCAAACCGTGGTGACTACCAGAACGGATGGGACACTGACCAGTTCCCCATCGACAATTATGAGCTCACCCAGGCTATGATGCAGATCATCCGCAACGGTGGTCTTGGCACAGGCGGTACAAACTTCGACGCAAAGACTCGCCGCAACTCTACCGATCTCGAGGATATCTTCATCGCTCACATTGCAGGCATGGATGCTATGGCCCGTGCTCTTGAATGCGCTGCTAATGTTCTCGAGAAGTCTCCTTATAAGAAGATGCTTGCTGACCGCTATGCTTCATTCGACAGCGGTAAGGGTAAGGAATTCGAGGAAGGCAAGCTCACTCTCGAACAGCTTGCTGAAATAGGTCGCGAAGTGAATGAGCCCGCTCAGACTTCAGGCAAGCAGGAGCTCTACGAAGCTATCATCAACATGTACGCATAAAAATCTGAGAATTTTTAAGTATATTGCTTGGGAAGGCAGAAATCCTGCCTTCCCATTTCTCTTATAGCAGCCTAATGATTATGAACCGTTTTTTATTAGTAACTTTCATAGCTTCAATATGTTTCGCTTCCTCTGCAAAGAGAAGTGATACTCAACTTTGGCTTCCTAATGCCAACAATAAGTCATGTTCTGTAGAATACAAAGGCAAAAATCCTATTGCGCTCAACGCAGTATCGATCCTGTCACAAACCTCTCCCGATGATTATTTCAATACAATTCAATTGGAAGAAAAGAAAGTAAAAGGGCTACCCTATGAAGGCTATGCTATAAGCGTTGACAGCATAAAAAAGACGGTTACCATAACTTCTCCCTCCGGAGAAGGACTTCTATATGGCTCTCTTTCTTTATATCGGCCTAATAATTGCAAAAACCATACCGACTATCCTCGCAACGAGATCCGCATACTCAACCATTGGGACAACCTTGACGGCACAATAGAACGCGGATATGCCGGAAAAAGCATATGGAACTGGGACTCACCTCTGACAGAAGAACAGAAATCACTTTATAATAAATACGCACTTGCGAACGCAATGGCGGGTATCAACGGGACAGTGCTTAACAATGTGAATGCCTCTCCCAATATGCTGACTCCGGAAATTCTGAATCGCATAGCAGAGATAGCCGATATTCTACGACCGTATGGAATAAAAGTTTACTTGTCAGTGAATTTCGCTTCTCCGAGCGTAATCGGAGGTATCGATACAGCCGATCCTCTCAACAAGGATGTTGCTAAATGGTGGAAAGATAAAGCTAAGGAAATCTATACCTTGATCCCTGATTTCGGAGGATTCCTTGTCAAAGCAAACAGTGAAGGACAACCAGGTCCCTGCGATTTTGGAAGGACCCATGCTGATGGAGCCAATATGCTTGCTCGGGCATTAAAACCTTACGATGGCATAGTGATGTGGCGAGCTTTTGTCTACTCTCCATCTGATCCGGACAGAGCTAAGCAAGCTTATGTCGAGTTCAATCCTCTCGACGGGAAGTTTGCTGACAACGTCATGGTTCAAGTCAAGAACGGACCGGTCGACTTTCAACCTCGCGAACCGTATAGCCCACTCTTTGCGGGTATGACCAAAACTCCCCTTATAGCCGAACTCCAAGTCACACAGGAATATCTCGGACATGCCAACCATCTTGCATATCTTGCCACTATGTGGGAGGAATTCTTTGAAGAAGCACCATCAAGCAATATCAAAGGCGTGGCTGGAGTAGCAAATATCGGTGATAATGAAAACATGACCGGTCACCCTCTCGCTCAGGCAAATTGGTATGCTTTCGGCAGACTCGCTTGGGATCCGACCCTTAAATCTGATGAAATTGTTGAAGAATGGGCAGAATTGACTCCATGGCTTACTCTCAATGATGAGCAGATGCCGGAATTCAAGAAGATGATGATGGAAAGCCGCGAGAATGTAGTAGACTATATGATGCCGATGGGGCTTCACCATCTCTTTGCTTTTGGCCATCACTATGGTCCGCAACCTTGGTGTGACCCGGCTGGGGCTCGACCCGATTGGCTACCTAAATACTATCATAGGGCCGACAAGGATGGTATTGGATTCGACAGGACTGTTGCAACCGGAAGTGGTGCCACGGCTCAATACCCCTCTCCTCTTTCCGATGCTCTTGAGAATGTTGCCACATGTCCTGAGAAATACCTTTTATGGTTTCATCATCTCGGCTGGGACCACAAGCTTCCATCAGGCGAAACCGTCTGGGACGCTCTTAATCGACACTACGACATGGGAGTGGATGGAGTAGCCGAAATGCGAGAAATATGGCAAAATCTTGATGGATGCACCGATCCTGAGATATACTCAGATATCGAAAGCCGTCTTCTTACCCAGCATAAAGATGCCATATGGTGGAGAGACGGTTGTCTCGAATATTTCGGAGATAAGGCGGGGTTGAAACCGACCAAGCTCTCAATGCATACACTAAAGGAAATGATCCCGGTTGAACTGGGCATTGACAACTATACCAATCCTTCAAAAGAACTTCTCGACCAAAAAAGATAATGAAACCGAACTTCAAGATAAAGAAAGCTGTGGCTATTACAATTATGCTTTTTTCCTTTTTATTGGGAAATGCATATGCGCATATG
>JAIDTO010000171.1 GCA_029060625.1 Muribaculaceae bacterium
ATTTCACGTGGGAGCTGAATCCTGACAGTGTCGCCGGTGTCGTCTATATTGATATGTTCCAAGTCGAATGAGATGCTTCCGCTCTGTTTCTGAACAGCAAACATCACCTTAAAATTGACAGTGTCAAGTACCGGCACTTCATTGTAGATCTCCATAGAGCATAGGCGAACCATTTCTCTCACGTCGCCCGGACGTGAGGGAAGGACCTCGATTTCCTCCGGACTATTGAACCGGCGATAGAAGTACCATCCTGTCATAACGAGAACAGCGATGAGCAACAATAGTATAATGGATTTGATAATCTTAGTCATAGTTTTTAAGGTTATAATCACCGGATGGAGTAGTCGTCTCGTCACTGAAACGGATTACGGAGTGGTATCCTGCGTTCCTGAAAAGGGTTTCGAAGTATGAGCGGGCTTTTTGGCGGGCTGTATGTTCGAGTCGTTGTTTGTATTCGGGATTTCCCTTAAGCTCCATCATGAGTTCCTCGTTTGCCTTTTCTTTCATCTTTGCCCGTTCCTGAGAGGAGATTTCTGTTCGGAACATCCCGACATTCTCATACTCCTTCCTCATCTCCATGTCGCGCCCTGCGATCTCGATCTGTATAGGCGGGAGAGTCACGACCACAGTCTTGTTTTCCTCATCGAAACTTAGATCTTCAGGGGCGAGTAGATTCATGTCGATGAATGCCTTCAGATGAGTATCATATGAATAGACGGCAATACGTTTGCCAACCTTATACCAGTCAGTCCGTTCTGTCTTCACAGTCTTCGTCACAGCGAGGGAAGCGAATTCCATGCGGTTGACGTGTCGAATCTCCTCATACAGTTGTGTATGATCCGGAGCTTGGCCTTTTGAGCATGCAAAAAGAAAAATGCCAATCAATAGAAAAGAGAATGCTGTGAATTTAGTCATGATTTATCTTGATTTAGCAGGATGAATCTTGATTTATCTTGATTAATCAAGGTTTGGATTTGCCGACAGGTGGTTCGGATAGGATGATCCGCACTATTGTGGTTCGGTCAAGGCTTCTTGCTATCGCCTCGTCGAAGTGATCCATGTAATTAGGAAGGAAGCGCTCGCATAGAAGTCTAAGAGCGAGGATTTTTTCATTGCGGTCTTCTACGAATTCCGCTTTGCCTAAGGCTATTGCAGAATGGAAATATTCTGTAAAGTTGTTTTTCTCCTCTTCATATTTTGGTGTGCACTTGCTGACTGCTGAAAGGCTGACCATCGGGTTATGCCTTATACAGTCGATTTTCTCACCTTCGGCGGCGCAATGGAAATAGAATGTATTTTCATCGCTTCTGACGAGGGATAGCGGCAGACCATATGGAGTGCCGTCATGACGTGTCATACTTACTGTCACGAAAGGGGCTTTGTCGAATACCTCCAAAGCCCATGCGGCATCCTTCTGCCGCGAAGCCTTTCTCATCGGTCTCATAATCAAAATTAGAATATAGAGAAATCCTTGTCTTCGGGGAGTTTTGGGGTATGCTTTTCTGTGACAACTTCTATTTTGCCTTCAGGAGAGATTATGTATGCCTGATGTGTATCGAGGCAGGCAAAGGTATCAGTTATGATAGGTTCGTCCATTTGAGTATGGCCGAAAACGTAATAATCGGCATCATTGTAAAGGTGGCATTCATCTGTAATTTCCTTGACATCAGCCCATACGGGAGAGCCGCATTTGTCTATACCTCCACGTAGTTCTGAAGCCCTGCCCAATGACTTCCAGACAGATTCACGAGCTTCATTTCTTTTCCTCCTGTTTTCATCATCGTCTTCATCGTAGGCTTCCAGTCTTTTCCATAAGTCTTCCTTAATGGCGTCAAGATCATGAGGCATATTTGTGTATTCTATCCATTCCTCAAAAAGAGGCGCATGTGAGAATAGCCATTTATTGCCATTTACCTCACGAACAGCAAACATCTGGAAAATATTCAGGTTTTCGCGGAATATCTTGCGCAATTCTTCTTCCCAGCTGATGTCTTTGCGGCCCCAGTTATATGGGAACCAATAGACGAGGTCATGGTTGCCGAAGAGAAGGGTCACGTTGTCATGAGACTTGGCATATTCAAGAATCTCCTTAAAATTCTCTCTTGCATCCCGATGAGAAATCCCTTCATGAGGATATGGGTCAAGGTAATCTCCCAAGAAGATAGTGTCGGCTTCAGGATATTTTTCAACAGCTTCTTTCCAAAAGTTTCTTCCGTGAATGTCTGGGATAATGAGTATTTCTTTCATATTAAAATTGGTAAATTTAAGTTTCTAAATAATTATATCAAATTTTAGATCTTTTTGGGCTTTCTCCCAAAGAATCATTTTAAACACAAAAATAAGAAAAAAGTTTCGAATATCAAAATTTTAGCAAAAAAAGAGCGCCTTGAATCTGCACATTATAAAGTGCGGAATCAAAGCGCTCTTAGTTTATATAGGGATGGGGCATTAGTTTTCACCGTCTTCATTGTTGTCGTCGTTTTCATCGACAGCGATGGTTGGTGTCAATCTGATTCATGGCTTCCTTGGCAGTACTGTCAAGTTTTAGTTCGATCACATAAATATAATCCGGAAACTTCAGAACCATGTCAATTCTGCCTTCAGAAGTGTGCAATTCTACGGTTGTATCTATTCCGATCAAGCTTAGAATCAAGAACAGATTGTTTTCGTAGAATATCTCAGGTTTGTTTTGGGTGACAAGATATGGGATTCCACCAAGGAAAGTCTTTAGCCTTTCGAATGCCTCTTCAGGATGCCCTTTCATTAGCAAGCTTTTTACTTCCCAAATGCTTGTGCTTAGCACGGCCGGTGCTACACTATTCATGGATTTCCACTTCAGTTATTCCGCAAATTGTACTATAGTTATGATCGGTTGAAATATCTTCAAGGTTGTTGAGCCCGCTAAAGACAGATGTTTCTGAATATCGAGTCACGCCTGTAAGCATTACGAATTTGATGTATTCGTCCATGCTTTTGAGATTAGAGTAGACAGAGCGAAGGATATTTCTTCTATCCTCAAACATTGTCGGCTCAGAAATATGGGCTGTAAGAGGAGCGTCATACTCATCAATAAGTACGACCACCCCTTTTCCCGTCTTTTGAGACATTGAATATATGAGCCGGTTTAGTCTTTGGTCATGTGAAATATCAGGACGGGGGATGCCGTAAATATCTTCATATCTTGACAGTTGAGTGTCAAGGATCATTTCGATATGTCCCTCTATTTGAGGATTATAAGCCGACAGATCAAGCCTGATTACCGGATATTTTTCCCAGTCCTCTTCAAGGTGACTTATAGCGAGCCCTTCAAAGAGTTCTTTCTT
>JAIDTO010000172.1 GCA_029060625.1 Muribaculaceae bacterium
TTCATCATCTGTAGAATATACCGGATAAAATACAAAGCCAAAAGAGCGCAACTTGAGGCCGGCATAGAGGATTTTATTGAACTCAAGGCTTATTCAGACAGGATTGCCAAAGAGAAAAGCAATCTGATAGAGGGTCTCAGTCTGACACTTATTGAGAAAACAACGCACATCGATTTACTGCAAAAGCATATCGATACCCAATCCAACGACCTCAGAAGCAAGGATGCCATATTGGAGACCCTCTTCAGAGAGAAGTGGGCTACCCTCAACATGCTCTGCAACGAGTATTATGAGAAGGGAGATTCACCAATCATGCGACGCCACATCATTGACAGTCTGGAAAAGGAACTGAAAAAAATAGCATCAAAAAAGGGACTGGCTCAAATCGAGGCAGCGGTAGACGAACGTTTTGACGGAATAATCGGAGAGCTCAAAAAACAATGTCCTTTCCTTTCGGAAAAAGACATTAATATGGCGGTCCTCATCATCGCGGGATTCTCCGGAAAAGCTATCAGCTATCTGATGGCGATCAAGACCGGAAACTACTATGTCAGTAAGAGAAGACTGATCGACCGGATCGCGGCTTCAGATGCTACCGATAAGGAACGGTTCATCAGCAAGCTACACTAACCAATTATATTTTAATAAGTTAAGTATATTCAACATCTACGTCACATAATTTACTGTAAAACAAATAAATGGAAGCTGTTAGGAAACAAAATTTCCAACTTAAGATATTTCATTGATTAGCAATATCTTACAAAGCCTTCATGTAAGATATTTTGTACTCCGTAATTTTGGTTAGATCATCGGGAACCTGTAATTTTGCGATCAAAAACCATCAATATTATGAGATCGAAAAAAATCAGATTCACATTGCTTGGGCTGACATTGCTCAGTTCCTTATGCCTTTCATTCTCTTCCATGCATGCAGAGAATGAACAGCCACAAAGATCGACAGTTCTTGAGAAAACAGAAACGGGATTCAAACCTATTCGACCAAAGACACCGGATCGCCAGATAGTAACGTGCGTGTACGATGGAGAGGAACTGCATCTCTCGTTCGTACTCCAGGAAGGAAACGCCACCCTCTCATTAACTGACGATTCTTTAGTCACCGTGACTTACGAGATTGATACCAGACCTCTCGATATATCCGTTTCAGTAGGATCACTATACGGACCTACTTCCATTGAGGTGTCTACTGAAAAGGGAAATAGCTATACCGGAACAATTGAATAGCCACATAGCTTACCGAAACTATAATTGTTGGAAACAATTCAAAAATAATATCAACAACCACAAAATCATGACTCATTCTCTACAGCATATAGCTATATTTACGGCAGTCGGAGTGTGTTCTGTAAGTTGCAACAATGATGTTCCATCTATGGAAAGCAATCTGACTTCAATCGCAGAGACTTCGATCTCCAACATGGTTCAGGATGTTTATGAAACTGTACATACCGGAACAAGAGCAGAGAACAACAGCTACCGAATCAAAAGCATCGATACCCAAGTGTATCAAATTCCAGACTCTCTTTTGATAACAGGAACCAGAGGCATCGACGAAAAATCATATGAGATACATACCCTTACTTTAGACTTCGGGGATACAGAAGGTTTCACCATTCTCTCAGACACTCCTGGGATAGAGCATGTATTCTATTATACAGAATCGGGGTGTATCGCAGACACAGCTAAGAATGATGCATTGAAGGAGATGGTGGAAGGAACTCAGTTGCTTGCTCTGGATATATTAATAAATGGATATGGGAAAGAATCCATAACAAGGGGCAGCATAGATATCGAACCACTTGTTCCGTTTCAATGGCATCAGGGATATCCATTCAATTTTTACAGTACCTACTGTGAATGTTCCAGCTGTAATAGCAAGTTCTTACGTAAACACAGACCTATAGGTTGTGTCCCAATTGCAGTAGGACAGGTAATAGCAACTGTTAAGAAATTCACGGGAACATTCTATGGGAACAGAGATATCGATTTTGATAATCTGACAAAAGACGGTTATATCCTCAACGATGCCGAAGCACTCCCGGTTGCACACTTTCTCGAAGAGGTAGCCTTGAACTGTCAAGTTAAAATCAGATGCGACAAAAGTGGTACGTCTGCTGAAGCTGCCGCAAGATATCTTAGAGACTTGGGATACTTAGTGGATCAAAAAACAGAAGAGCTTGATGTAGACAGATTTATCAGATATCTTTCTCGTGGTGTCCCTCAGATAGCTCATGGAAACAATTCCTCTGCCGGACATAGCTGGATTTTAGATGGAATTAAGGAATTGAACGGCTCCTACCTCTACCATATCAACTGGGGACAAGGCGTAAACCATTGCGACGGGTGGTCGTCTGCCTATTATTACGGTACCGCCCATTTTGACAAAGAACAAGAATATAAATTTTATCAATACAATAAAAACAAGGGCTTCCTATACATAACTCTATAGAAGAACCATACAAAAAATTTAAAGGATCATGAATATAATAAAATTCTCAACTATCAAATCATTACTCCTCATTATTCCTCTGACTCTGTGCGTCATGATGAGCGGATGCTCTTATGACAACGGCATAGGCGGCCCCCCAGAACTGGGTCCAATACAGGTGCTTCACTTCAAAGACAATTATGAGGAGTTCGAATACTTCTGTCCTGAAAAGATAAACGTAGACGGCGAGGAGCAGACACTCACTCTTCGGCTTCATTACATCGACGCGAATAACGATAACGACAGGGCAGAAATACACGAAGCTATCAAACACTTCTATTTCAATATTTTCGAATGGGACGGAGATACAGAAAACCGGGATCGAACACATAAGGCACAGGCCTCAACAAACCATCCAGAGGATTTCTACCATGTATGGGCTGATTGGGAAAATGGTGAACCGGTAGTAAAGGCATCTCTAAAAAGAAACGACACGAATAAATACCGTAAATTATCAATCGAAATATACCCCAGCGTAAAATACCATGGATCTTCGGTATACGGATATGTTGTGATTGTCCAAGAGCCCGTCGGGGTGAACGACAAATTCAATATGAGAATAAAATACAATGGTACATACTATTCTTCGGAAGCAACGCACGATGAAAACGGCAACTTCGTATATGAAGATACTGAATTCGCCGACATCATGAGAGAAATCGACGCAAAATCTGACATTCAGACTATGATTCTCGAAGATGGCACTGTTTATTATTATGACACCGAAGATATTGCCAGAAATCAACCGTATCTGGATATCATGGAAATTCAGGAAACGAATGAAACAGGACTATTGACAAAAGCAAATGACGGTTTTGCCGACTATAACGGAGAACTCGGATATTTTGCGGTGTTCGAACACGATACTTTTTCCGGTTCCAAGATAGCGCAAAGTTTCACCAACCTACATTTTACGTATGACCTACCGACGTATAAGAGTCTTGGAATGAACGATAAAGTATCCTCCATTGCCTTAGCATACAACGGCACGGATTCACTGGTATGCTCTGTGCTTACAATATGGGAGGATGCCGATTTCAACTATGGTGATGATTACAGAAAAAAACATCGCATCAGCATCGTCGCAACAAAAAAGACTCCCAAGACTACTGTCAGCAATCTTAAAAACATTAAGATGCATAATTCCTCATCATCGTGGAACGACTGTATAT
>JAIDTO010000173.1 GCA_029060625.1 Muribaculaceae bacterium
TCGAGAGCCTGGACAGGATTGGTGACCTGCTGCTTCTCGATTTCTGCTGATGATAAAACGGTTGCCGATCCGGTGAATGCCTCTCTTTTCTGCTTTCCGAACGCTACGACTATCATCTCTTCGAGCATTTCAGAGGTAGATTGAAGGTAGATCTTCATGTCCGGTTTGATTTCCACTGTTTGGGCTTGGTAGCCTACGTAGGACACTTCCAAGTGTTTGGCTGATTGACTCACCCCGTTGAGTGTGAAGCGCCCGTCGAGATCGGTGGCAGCGGCTATGTTTTCGCCTTTCACCTTGACGGTAGCTCCAATCAGTGGCTCGTTGTCTTCAGCGGAAAAGACTGTGCCTGTCACACTCCGTCCTTGCGCAAAGACATTGACTGCCATAATTAGCAGCAATGCCAAGATTAGATTGATTTTCATATATTTATTGTTTAGTGGATAGTAGTATATAGTATATGCGTCCTGAAGAATATAGGCAAATTTACAAAAAAAAAATCACAATTTACTAAAAATCGTAATTTTTTATACAAAAAATATGATATAGATAAGTAGAATGATCATAGATATCGCAAATACATCATTTTTTGTGTTTCAGGTATCGCTATAGTATTTCTTTATGGAGTGGATAGGTATTACGGAGAATTTCAAAGTGAGATGAGTTTGCTTTAAGTGATTCTGTCATGGGTGCCGGGTCATATCCTCTGGCGATTAGCTCCTTTGTGAGTAAAGAGGGTTCTTTATAAGGTCCTTGCAGTCCATCAAGATCTACTTTGATTCCGAGAGTTTTTGCCACAGCTTCAAGTGCCATACGAGTGGCTCGTTGCTTTCCTTCTACGCTATAGCCGGCTATATGGCATGTCGCGGTCGTAGCAAGCTCAAGGAGTCTTGGGTTGATATTGGGTTCCCCTTCCCAAGTGTCAATTATCGCCCTATGGATACGTCCTTCTTCAATAGCAGCTATGATTGTATTGGTGTCAGCAACCTCTCCTCTGGCAGCATTTATGAATAAGGCCCCGGGTTTTAGATGATCAATGTTTTGATTTCCTATCAGGTGATAAGTCGGATGGTTGCCGTCGTAGGTAAGCGGAGTGTGCAAGGTAATGGCATCGCTTTTTGAGAGTACCTCTTCAAGAGGTATGTATTCCCTGTCGGAAAATCCTTTCTCTTTTCTTGGAGGATCACACACCAGCACCTTGGCACCAAGTATTTCTCCCCAACGTGCCACTATTCCGCCGACATTGCCGCATCCGATCACTCCTAAAGTGGATTTAGATGGGTCGAATCCATTGCGAAGTAAGTTTGACCAAACATAAAGAGCAACCCCGGGTGCATTGCATCCCGGCGCGTTGCTTACGGCTATGCCATTTTCCCTACACCATGGAATATCTATATGATCGGTTCCTATTGTGGCAGAGGATACAAGTTTCACTTTTGATCCTTCGAGGAGGCTACTATCGCATTTGGTGCGTGTTCTCACTATGAGAGCATCTGCATCCTTTACTGTATCCGCATCTATGTCCGTGGCAGAAATGCGTATAAGTTCGGCATCCCTTAGTCTTCCTTCGAGAAACGGAATATTCTTATCAGCGACTATTTTCATGATGGATATGTTTTTCATCCTATCAGCGACTCTATGAGCATGAACAGGAAGAGGGCTATAAAGAGCGACAGTAATCCCCAGAACCATATCGGACTCTGTGGAATTCTCCTCATTGCAAAGAAATTGGATATCTGGACTGAGACGGCAAAGCAGAAGGAAGAGGCATAAGCTCCGAAATTATCGAAATCCGCCAGCATAAAAATTCCGCAAGAGAAACCCAGAAGATTGATCATATTATTGTATGTCCGCACTTTCATATTCCCTGCATAGATAAGCATAGCGTTATTGAGTGTCATCATCAATCCTACCAAAGCAAGGGTGCAAAGCGATATGAAGACCATCAGCAGATAGTTGCCGTCAGCATTTGGTATATTCACAAGAAACTGTGGCATCCGGAAATCCGAGAAAGATATGATACCGAATCCAAGAGCTACCCAATACGGAGCCACGAGACCCATTAAATAGGCTACAATCTCTTTCAGACGAAGCACCTTACTCATTATTGCCATTATAGGATAGATTATAATGAGCGCAAGGAAGGCGTATTCCACCATCGAGCCCACTGAGAGATATGTGGCAATGGCAAACATTGAGGTTGTTGCATTTTCTGCATTGTATGCCTTCATCATTATGTCGAGGCATACAAGATTGACTATAAGCATCACAACCGGAGCTCCTAAATATGAGGTGTTGACCGGATTTGATGCCAGTATCACAGCCATGGCAGTGGGAAGAACTGCTTCCGTACTCCTGACAAAAGAGTGCTTCTTGTTGAATAGAAAAGCTAAGAATATGGCAAATGCAATCAGCAGGGTATTGATTCCGCAACCTATCTGGTGTGGGAGAGGATTGGCTGGAAGAGAAAAGCAAACGCCAAACTCAGCTGCCGGACTGAGCGATGGCATCAAAAAGGTTGTAGCAGCGATCATTATGATCGCTGCTATTGCTCCTACTATCATTGAGCCGGGACCGGCTGTGAAGTAATTGTCTGTCTCCTGCTCGGGTACTACCGGCTGCATCACTCGTCGTCGTCCTGATTGAATGAATTTTTGAAATTCTTTCTCGAACGCATCTTACCGGGGGCTCGGGTTTCGGTGTAGTTGGTAAGTTTCGGTCCCTTGTTGGAGATGCTTCGTGGCTCTGACTTATAACTGCTGTCGTTGAACCGACGCGGCTTGTCGTCGTTGAAACGGCGTGGTTTGTCTCCGTTGTCAAACCGGCGTGGCTTGTCATCGTTGAATCGGCGTTCTCTGTCGTTTCCTTCGAATCGACTCGGTCTGTCATTGTCGTCGTATCTGAATGTCTGGCTGCTGTTGTCGAAGCTGTCCGGCATTTCATTATCGGTATATCGGCGGGGTTTGTTGTCGATGCGGCGTTTCTGACGGTCCCCTTTTCCGGAATCTTTTTTCCGGCTTTTTCCGTCGTAGCGCTTTGCATCGTCTTCCCATTCCTTATCGGTCATACGGCGTACTTTGGGTGCATCCTGCCGCGCAGATGTATGCTTCACTACCCCACCTTCGGCACGGAAGTCGTTGTAGCCTCCACTAAACATTACGTATTCATTGAGTGTGCATTCAAGTCCGCCATTTAGCAACGGGTATTTTACGGAAGGTTTCAGACCTATGTCTTTCATGTATCCCTCCTCAAGTCCGATGATCCATGCATTCCATCCCTCGAAGTTGCTCTTAAGGCATGTGCCGATGGTCCGATAGAGTGCTTGTGCGGTCATGTTTGTGGGATTGATACGTTGTCCATAGGGAGGATTCATTACGAGCACCCCTTCAGGAGCATTGTCGGTCCAATCTTCTATGCTGCGGCAGCTGACCTCGACCATATTCTCTACCTTTGCGCTCTTTACATTGCGTCGCGCTATTCTCACAGCTTCCGGATCAATATCGCCGCCATATATCTTGTATGCGAATTCACGCTCTCCGCTATCGTCGTTGTATATTTCTTCAAACAGTTCCGCATCGAAGTCTTCCCAAGTCTCAAAAGCGAATTTCTCGCGATAGATACCGGGATTGATATTGGCAGCAATAAGTGCAGCCTCAGTCAAAAATGTGCCGGAGCCACACATCGGGTCGGCGAAATCGCAGTCTCCTTTCCATCCGGAGAGCATTATTATGCCTGCGGCAAGCACCTCATTGATGGGAGCCTCTGTGTTTTCTACCTTGTATCCGCGCTTCGATAGCGGTTCTCCGCTTGAGTCAAGCGAGATGGTCACCCTGTTTTCGGAAATATGGACATTAAGCTGTATGTCCGCTCCCTGAAGGCGAATGGAGGGTCGTTTGCCACAGATGTCGTTGAAATGGTCTACGATACCATCTTTTACACGATATGTGACAAACTTCGAGTGAGTGAAGTCTGCGCTTGAAACGGTTGAGTCGATAGAGAAAGTGGAGTCGGGGGTCATGTATTTTTCCCAGTCTATCTCGCGCACGGCATCATAGAGTTCATCAGGATCCGATGCCGTAAACTTCACTATGGGTTTTAGTATTCTCAGTGCGGTGCGGCAGCAGATGTTGGCTTTGTACATCATGGCAAGGTCACCGTCAAACTGTACCATTCGCTTGCCGACTTCTACATTTTCGGCACCGAGCTCGATAAGCTCGTCGCGCAGCACTTCCTCAAGACCCTGAAAGGTCTTGGCCACCATCTGGAATTTCTCTGGATTCTCAGGTGTATGTGTGGATTGAGAATTCATCTTGTAATTTAAAAACTTATGACGTTATTGTTTTTGTTTTCTTCGTCGTTTTGTGTCGAAGGCTTAATATAGGAGGTTGTCCTGTTTTCTTTTTCTTTCTTTGTCCTTCGTAACTCATCGAGATATTTGGGGTCGCGGCTGAATGTCGGAATCCTTTCGAGAAGTGCCACTACTTCATGGTCGTCAAATTGCGACGGATCAAGCACGGCATACTTTGCCCTGTTGGCATCCTGAATCTGCTGTTTCAGTTTTTCCGCTCCATACATTTCAGCGATTTGCCTGTCTACTTCCTTTTCTTTTTCTACCTTTGCCTCATGGTCGTGTCCGTCGCCAAAGAGCACTATGTTTTCAGACTCTCCCCCTTTGTCACCCTCATTATTTTTCTTATCAATAAGTGTGAGGTCGAAGCCTGATGCAAGGATTGTGACTTTTAGCTTGTCGCCGAGTTCCGGATTGTCTGCAATACCCCATTTTACGTCGATTGTATCAGGAAGTTTTGACGTAAAGGCGTAGATTTCTGTCATTTCCTGCGCAGTAATCGGACGTTCGCTGTTGCGGTTGCAAGCGAATTTCAAAAGGAGTCTCTGCGAAGTGTTGACATCATGTTTCTTCATCAAAGGTGAGTGGAGAGCATTGCGGATAGCGCTCGTGATGCGATGGTCGCCATCTCCGTAGGCGGTGGCTATGATCGCAGTCTTTGAGTCACGTAGAGTGGTCTTCACGTCTTCGAAGTCTACGTTGATATAGCATTCCTCACTGATGATTTCAGATATAGATCTGGCAGCATTGGCAAGGGTGTCATCCGCCTTTTCGAATGCGTTGAAGAAGTTGAGGTCAGGATAGATCTCGATGAGTTGCTCGTTGTTGATGACAAGTAAGGCATCTACAAACTTCTGCATCTCCTTCGCACCCTCTATGGCCTTCATGATCTTTTTCTTCCCTTCGAAAAGGAAGGGGATCGTGACGATGCCGATTGTGAGCTTGTTTTCTTCTTTTGCAATCTTTGCCACGACAGGCGCAGCTCCCGTGCCGGTGCCACCACCCATACCTGCGGTGATGAACACCATTTCCGTATTCTTGTCGAAGAGGGCACGTATATCTTCGGTGGATGCCTCGGCACATTGGCGTCCTGTGCCGGGGTCGTTGCCTGCTCCCCTGCCTCGGGTGACGTCCCATCCGAGTATCAGCTGATTGGGCACCGGCGACATCTTGAGTGCCTGTTCGTCGGTATTGCACACCACGAAATTGACGTTGGGGATGTTCTGCCTGTACATATAATTGACGGCATTGTCACCTCCTCCACCTACACCTATCACCTTGATGATGGCAGATGTGGCGTCGTCAAGAAATTCGGTTGTGTTTGATATGTCGTTGAGATAATCTTCCATATGATTTTATTTTGAGGTAGTAGAGGAATACTTGTTAAGTAAGTTCATCGCCTTCGTCATCTTCGCCTATGGGTGTGAATATCTGGCCAAGTTTATTGCCGAGACGATTGAAGAATCCGGGCCTGCGTTGCTTGGGCTTTTCAGGTTGCGCATTACCACCGGTCTTGGTTGAGGTGTCTACTTGTTCCGGTTCTGGTTCAGGCTCTGGAGCCGGAGGTATCTGCAGGCAGTCCTCGTCAGACTTTTTCGAGGCTGCATACATAATCGCCGCTAACTGCAGGCTCTCCATGCCTTGACCGTTGATATCGGTCATTCTTATATAGTGTGGCAAGGTCGCCGTCCTCACTTTGAGTCCGGTGAATTTGCCAATGAGTTCAGTCATGCCGTTGAGCCGTGCACCTCCTCCGCAGAGCACTATGCCTTCAGGAATATCCTTTTCCGTGAGACCTGCATATTTAATCTGCTCTACTATATTGGCAACTATTTCTTCTGAGCGTGCCACTACATAGTTGCTGATATCCGACTGCTTGTGGCTGCCCACTTTTACCTGCGACGGAACTATGGGAGCAATTGCATTGCCGAAATTGATCTTGAACTCTTCAGCCTTGTCTTCAAGCTCATTGAGTTCCATAAGATCAAGTGTAATATTTCTTCCTCCAAATGGGAGTGTTGCATAGTAGACGAGGTTGCCACGCGTATATATGGTGACGGTAGTAGTCTCGGCTCCTATGTCTACGAGCATACATCCGAGTTTTTTCTCATGCTCATTGAGTGCTATGTCGCCGGTTGCCAAAGGGGTGACTACTATTCCCCTTATGTCAAGCCCCAGACGATCTTTGACCACTCTTTTCAAATTGCTCTGTATGATGGGGCGCGCCACAATGAGATCATAGATTGCGGTGATATGGTTGCCCATCATACCCTTCGGCCGATGAGTTTCGGTCTTGCCCACTGTGAATATGCGGGGAATTGCGTCTACAATCTCGAGAGAGCTGTCGAGATCAGCCTCCATTGCGCTGTTTTTCAGTCGCTCAAGGATAGATTCTGTGATATCCGTGTCGTCAGGAAGTGCAAGCGATACTTCCTTGCGGATGCTTCTTAGTGAGCGTCCGGAGATTCCGACATAGACCCCTGTAATCTCGCGCGGTGCGATATTTTGTCGGCGTTCGAGCCTTTCGAGAACGTAGGTGATGAGGTTGTAGGTCTCTTCGATGTTTTGAATCTGGCCATACCTCACCGAGTCGGCACTCTTCTCCTGTTCTATGGCGAGTATTTCCAACTGGCCGCTTTTGCCGGCGGCGCCGACTGCACCTATTACTTTCGAACTGCTTATTTCCAGTGCTGCTATGTATCTGTCTGTAGCCATTATATTCTTAACCGTTGTCTTCTGCGGAATTCTGCGTGTTAATATTAGCCACATCGGGAAGTGTGGCTTCTTCAAGGTCTTCTCCGTCGTCTTCAAGTGCGCCGTGGCGTGAAATCGCTTTGTTTCTACGAGACGCAACGATTTGGCTTTTGAATTTGACGGAAATAGTATCGTATGTATTCCAGCCCTTTGCCGGCAATACATTGCGGTAGGCTGCCATTATGGCAGCCTTTTTTTCATCAAGACGTGTAGAATCGCCGAAATTGATCACGTGTCCCTGCAGTCTCGGTATAATTATCAGATCGTTGGGGCCATCAATCTTGTAAGCGGCTATCAGTGGGCTGAGTTCCGGATCTGCCCCTGCATATCTGATCACTGATAGCGCCGATGAAATGCATCCTTCATACTTTTCCGGGGCTATAAGCACCGGAACATCAATGAAGAACTCAGCGTCTGCCTTGATTCGTTTGCCGTAGCGGTTGATATAGAAGCTGCGTCCTTTATCTGTGAAAACCCGCACTTCTGCCTTGATCGGGGTGATTGTGATGCGTAGGCGGCTATCCGGGTTGATTGAGCACTCCACCGATTCGAAGTTGGAGAATGTGCTTAGATAGTCTTCAAGCTGCTTGAGGTTGATTTTTTCAATAGTCTCCCCTTTCAGTTTATGACCATATTTGACAAGCTGAGAATTCACTCCTTGTCGCAGTACGCTATCCGGAAGCGTATTCCCGATAATGCGGAGGTCGATGCCGGGGCAAATCCGCTTGGAATTCTCCTCATGAACGAACGCAAAGGCAAATGCCACGTATCCAAGCAGCACGACACATAAGACGATTTTGAAGATTGTCTTCCACATATATCTCTAATCCTCTATCCCTTTTTTTAGTGTTTATATAACAATTTACATATCAGTCATTTGCAATGATGATACGGCATATTTCGGGCAGCAAGACGTTAAGATCTGCCGCGCCGAGAGTCATAAGCACTTCAAAATTACTATTTTTTATCAAATTAAGCAAATTTTTTCGCTCGCAAAATGCTTTATTTTTGCATTTGACGTTTTTCAGCACCATTTGTGAGTCTACTCCGGGAATCGGTTTTTCCCTTGCCGGATAGATTTCTGTCATGATCAGACGGTCGGCTGCTGAGAGTGCTTCTGCAAACTCAGGAGCGAAGTCGCGGGTGCGTGTGTAGAGGTGTGGCTGGAAAATCACAGCGATTTCCTTGCCCGGATATAATTTCCTCACTGATTCGATGGATGCTTTCACTTCTGCAGGTGAGTGCGCATAGTCGTCTATGACGGCTGTCTTGCTTTCTGTCACCCCATCAAGCCATATCTGGAAGCGTCGTTCAGCTCCTTTGAATGTCTCCAGCCCTTTCTTTATCTCTTCAGGAGTGGCACCTGCATGCCATGAGGCTGCTGCAGCAGCTACTGAATTGTCTATATTGATCTCTACGGGAACACCGAGACTGACATCACATATGTCTGTTTTAGGTCCGTGGATATCTATAGTCAGGGATCCTGTTCCCCATCTTACGTTGTCCGCATACCAATCTCCTCTTTCTTCTCCACGATGACCGCTGTATGTTTCCAAGCTCACATTCTTCCCAATGCGGGGTATCAGTTTAAGCCCTGTGTGCATTATAAGGAATCCTCCGGGGCGTATCAGCGAAGTAAAATGAGCAAACCCCTCAAGGTATCCCTTCTCATCGCCATAGATATCAAGATGATCGGGATCGGTAGATGTCACCACTGCAAGCCAAGGGTGCAACTTATGAAACGACCGGTCATACTCATCTGCCTCAATCACAGAATATTGGCTGCCCCTCGATATCATGAGATTGCTTCCGGTATTCCGTAGGATTCCTCCCAGGAATGCGTTGCATCCCCCTTTGGTCTGCTCAAGGATCCATGCTGTCATTGAAGACGTTGTGGTCTTTCCGTGCGATCCGGAGATGCAGATGCCTTCAGTATCGGCTGTAATCAACCCAAGCACCGCTGCACGCTTCACAGGAGTGAACCCGAGCTTGCGGAATTCGCAAAGTATATGATTGTCATCGCCAACTGCCGGAGTATATACCACAAGTGTATCTTCCGGACTTTTCATATCTTCAGGGATAAGCTCCGGATCATCTTCGAAGACTATCTCTGCACCCTCTTTCCTGAGGCTGTCGGTCAGCTGTGTTGATGTACGGTCATATCCGGCTATTCGGCATCCTTTTGAAAGAAAATATCTCACGAGGTTGGCCATGCCGATCCCTCCGGCTCCTACGAAATATATATTTTTGGGTATTTTTATATTCATGATTAATTATGCATTTTTGTCTTTAGCTTGATTGCAGCTAATTATGCATTCTGGATTATATTCACAATCTCGTCCACAATCTTTTCATCGGAATCAGGAAGGGCAAGTTTCTTGATCTCTGTGCTCATTTCCTTCAGTCGGTTGCTGTCGTGGATAATGCTGATTATTTCATCGACAAGTTTCTCGCGGGCATCGGCATCCTTGACAAGTATGGCTGCGCCTTTGTCGGAGAGTGCCCTGGCATTTTTAGTCTGATGGTCTTCCGCCACGTTGGGACTTGGCACGAGGATGCAGGGTTTTCCAAGCAGTTCAAGCTCGCTTATAGAGCCTGCCCCTGCCCTTGACACCACAAGGTCGGCTGCAGCGTATGCAGCAGCCATGTCTGATATGAACTTGGTGACCACAACCCCTTTGAGATTCTTTACGGCTGAGATGCCTCGGTCGCCGAAATTTTTCCCCGTTTGCCAGATCACTTGAATTCCTTCGTCATTTAGACGCTTAATACCTGCCTCCATGCTTTCGTTTAGCGTAAGGGCACCAAGGCTACCTCCTACTACAAGCACTGTCGGCAGATTAGGATTAAGTCCGAATCGCTCCTTTGCTTTTTGTGGTGAAATCGTATTTGATAGAAGGTCCTTGCGCACCGGGTTGCCGGTCATGACTATTTTTTCTGCAGGGAAGAATCTTTCAAGGTCTGGGTATGCGACGCATATCTTCCTTGCTTTCTTGGCAAGCAGTTTGTTGGTCACCCCGGCATATGAATTCTGCTCTTGAAGCAGTGTCGGCACCCCTGCCCTCTGTGCGGCTTTCAAGGTAGGCCCTGAGCAATAACCCCCAACTCCAACCGCGATGTCGGGTTTGAAATCTGCCACAATCTTCCGTGCCATCGCTATAGAGCGGCGCAGCTTAAGCAGCACACCAAAATTTTTGAAGAGATTTTTGCGGTTGAATCCCGCTACAGGGAGGCCTTTTATCTCGTAGCCGGCAGCCGGCACTCTCTCCATCTCCATTCTGTTGTCGGCTCCTACAAAAAGTATTTCGGCATTAAGGCGCGCCTTTAGAGCATTGGCTATGCTGAGGGCCGGGAAGATATGTCCTCCGGTTCCTCCGCCGCTTATAAGGATTCTGTATCTGTCTTTTTTCATTTTGGGTTGTGGGGTTTTGATGTGTGGAGTTGTGGTAAACTTAATTGTCGGCGGAGGCATTGATGGCGCTGAGGTCATCCCCAAGATGCTGGGCCTCGACATTGTCGCGGTCTGATTTCCCTTCCTTCTGGCGAGTTGCATGGCGCGATACAGATAGCATTATGCCGATGGCTACGCTCATCACGAGCACTGACGTGCCACCTTTGGATATAAGTGGTAATGGTTGTCCGGATACAGGGAACAGTCCTGTGACGATAGCCATATGCACAAGTGCTTGGAATACTATAAGTATGGCACATCCAAGTATGAGGAATGCAGGAAGCGCTCGACTTAGATTGTAGGCCACATATCCCGCTCGGGCGAGTAGCAGAAGATATAGCACCATGAGGAAGATTCCTCCTATGAGCCCGCTTTCCTCAATCACTATACTATAGATATAATCGGAGAAAGCAAGGGGGAGGCGTACGCTTTCGCGTGAGTTGCCGAAGCCTTTGCCTACGACACCGCCACGTGCCTGGGCAAGCTTTGCCATTATGACCTGGCGATTCTCATCGGTCAACTCATCTTCGGGATGAACACCCTTAAGGAACCTGACTACGCGGTTTACTTGAGTCTGTGACCCAAGTCCATGTTCACCTCCGGAGGCGGAGCTCACTTGCTCCGTTTGTCCTACTTTGTCAAATTCCGACGACCTGTTGATCACTTTCGTACACAAATAGAACATTCCGAAGAGGACACCATATATTCCGATTACGATGACTATCTTTCTCAACGGAATGCCGCATATCAAAAACATAGATACACTCACTACCATTACCAGGAGCGTATTGGTCAGGCCATTTAGTGCCAACAGACCACCAAATGCAGCTACGACGATTGCCGAATAAATAATTCCGGAAGTCTTCACGTCGTGGCGCTTTTGGCTTTTTGCAAGGATGGCGGCAAGCCATATGATTACCGTAAGCTTCACTATCTCAGGTGGCTGCACTGTGAAGGGTCCGAGCATGAATGCACGTTGCGCTCCGTTGATTTCCACACCCATAAAGGTAGAATAGGCAAGCGCAAGCCACGACAATACTCCTATGACTCCGGCAAATCGGGTGATATACCCATAGTGTGTGCGCTGCACAAGATAAAGAAGCACGAAGCCTATGCCGAGAAACATTCCATGGCGTATGAGCGGTGCATAGACATTTGTGCTCACTACTTCTGCAGCAGAGGCACTATAAAGCTCAATGATGGAGATCACCACCAGCAATATATAGATGCCCCAGATATATGGGTCACTTTTCAGCGTGGTGACTACCGCTTCGCTCTTTTTCCGGGATACCTTTTTCCCCTTTCCGGAGACCCTTTCTGATTCTACGGGCACCCCTCCTATCGATTCGCGGATGTAGAGTCCGCTCTGGTCGTTTTGTCCCATTAAGTTTTATTTATTCTCTATTCTATTACTTGGTTCTTGACCGTTATCTCTTATTAAAGTTCATTTACAGCATCTTTGAACTTACGCCCCCTGTCTTCATAACTCTTGAAGAGGTCGAAGCTGGCGCAGCAGGGAGATAGAAGCACGGTGTCGCCATCTTTCGCAAGGTCGCGGCAGGCAGCCACTGCCTCTGCAAGAGAATGGCAATCGCGTATTTCCTTGCCTTCGGCTGAGAAGAAGTCGAGGAGTTTGGCATTGTCCTTGCCCATACATACGATAGCCTTTACTTTTTCCCTCACAAGGGGAAGGATTTCGTTATAGTCATTGCCTTTGTCTTTGCCGCCGAGAATGAGCACCACAGGTGTGCGCATACTGTCCAGTGCATACCATGTAGAGTTTACGTTGGTGGCTTTTGAGTCGTTGATCCAACGCACCCCGTCAAGTTCACGCACGAATTCAAGCCTGTGCTCCACCGCCTCAAAGTCTCCCAAGGCTTCCCTTATGGTGTCGCTTTTGATCGAAAGCAAGCTCGCTGATATGCCGGCTGCCATGGAGTTGTAGAGATTGTGACGCCCTTGCAGGGAAATACGGTCGCGGGGTATGTCCCATGTCTCTCCGGGAATCTCAAAGTGTACGATTCCCTCTTCATCTTCCCATGCCACAGATTCCGGCTCATATGTATCGGAAAATGGCATCAGGCTCGCTTCTGTCTGGAGCGCCTTGACCTGAGCGGTGACAATCGGATCCCCAAGCCAGTAGACAAAATAGTCGTCTGGCTCTTGGTTGCGTGCAATGCGGAATTTTGCCCGTGTATAGTTCTCCATCTTGTGGTCGTATCGGTCCATATGGTCTGGCGTGATGTTGAGCATCACCGCTATGTTGGCTTTGAACTCATACATATTCTCCAGCTGGAAACTCGATAGCTCTATCACATATATATCGTGTGGCTCCTCTGCCACTTGGAGCGCGAGACTTTTGCCTACATTTCCGGCAAGCCCGACATTGAGGCCGGCCTTGCACAGAATGTGGTAGGTCAGCATGGTGGTTGTGGTTTTACCGTTGGAGCCTGTGATGCATACCATCTTGGCATCCGTAAACCATCCTGCAAATTCTATTTCAGAGAGGATAGGAATGCCTGCCTCTTCCGCCTCTTTCACGAGAGGTGCTGTCGGTGGAATGCCCGGGCTTTTCACTATATAGTCGGCTGCAAGCACTCTCTTGCGGGAATGTCCGTTTTCTTCGAAAAGGATACCTCTGCGCAGCATTTGTGCGCGGTATTTGTCGGGTATGGGTCCGTTGTCGCTGACGAATACCTTCATGCCGATTGCTTCGCCGAGCACGGCTGCCCCGACGCCGCTTTCTCCCGCGCCGAGCACTATGAGTGTCTTGCCTTCAAAATCTTTCTGATTTTTCATTATGTCAGTATTAGCTCTTTTTTCTTTTTTATATTCAATCTTATTTCGCATAACGTCCAACGTAAAACGTCCAACGTCTATCGTCCAACGTAAAACGTCCAACGTCTATCGTATCTTGAGAGTCACGAAAGTGAGTGCGGCAAGGAGTATGCCGATGATCCAGAAGCGCACCACGATTTTTGATTCAGGTATAGGTTGCTTCGGGAAGTTGATGAGACATTGTATGTTCTGGTCGCCGGCTTTTTGAAAATGATGGTGTAGTGGCGTCATCTTGAATATTCTCCTTCCCTGCCCGTATTTGCGCTTTGTCATCTTGAAATATGCCACCTGCATCACCACTGAAAGGTCTTCAATGAAGAAGATAAGGCAGAGGAGTGGAATGAGAAGCTCCTTACGGATGAGGATGGCGAATACCGCGAGAATACCGCCGAGCATCAGCGACCCGGTATCGCCCATGAATACTTGTGCCGGGAATGCATTATACCACAAGAATCCTACCAACGCCCCGATGAAGGCAGCTGCATACACCACAAGCTCCTCCGACCCCGGGATATACATTATGTCGAGATAGCCAGAATAGATCACATTGCCTCCAAGATAAGCCATCACAGCGAGTGCCACTCCGATTATTGCCGACGTGCCCGCGCAGAGTCCGTCGAGGCCATCGGTGAGGTTTGCGCCGTTGCTGACGGCTGTCACAGCCACTATCACCACAATCACGAATATAATCCATCCGGCTGTGTGGGCTGCATTCTCATTGGGAATCCAGGATGTCAGCCATTGATAGTTGAAGTTATTATTCTTCACGAAAGGAATCGTGGTCTCCGGCGTCTTGTAGACCTTCACCGGGTGGACAGTACGTTCCTGGTCTGCTGTGTCATATGAACTTGATGCCATCACCACTGTCGGTCCATCATGGGTGGAAGAGGTGATTGATGAAGCCATCGTGAGTTCTGTAAATGCTTCCTTCTCAGTGGTAAGAGGCACACTGCTCATTTTTATTTCAGGCGAAAGCCACATTGTGAGTCCTACGAGCAAGCCAAGTCCCACCTGACCGATGATCTTGTATTTTCCCTGAAGGCCATCCTTGTTGTGATACTTGATCTTCCTGTAGTCGTCGAGGAAGCCGATGGCCCCGGTCCATAATGTGGCCACGAGCATTAGAAGCATATAGATGTTCGTGAGATTCCCGACGAGAAGGCACGGCACCATGATCGATATGATGATGATGATGCCACCCATGGTCGGGGTTCCGGTCTTTTTCATCTGTCCCTCGAGGCCAAGGTTGCGCACCACTTCTCCCACTTGCATTCTCTGCAGGCGGTCGATGATGTGGCGTCCGAACACGAGTGCTATCACCAGTGAGAGCGCGAATGTGATTCCGGCTCGGAAGGATATGTAGGTCATCAGATGCCGACCCGGGAAGTCAAAGGCACTGGAGTCCTGTAGGTAGTCGAAAATGGCGTAAAACATTTCTTCTTGGATAATTATGCATTAAGCATTATGAATTATGAATTGAAAAAGGCTTCCACTTCCTCCCTGTCGTCAAAATGGTGGCGCACTCCTTTTATCT
Source organism: Muribaculaceae bacterium (assembly GCA_029060625.1). GTDB lineage: Bacteria > Bacteroidota > Bacteroidia > Bacteroidales > Muribaculaceae > Lepagella. Next base: position 14,923 of record JAIDTO010000173.1, read on the forward strand.
CCTGATAGGGCTCGTGGCCTTTTCCTGCTATCAGCACCACTCCCCCTGCCGGGCATGTGGATAGTGCGGTGCGTATTGCCTCGCGGCGGTCTGTGATGCAGAGTGTACGGCGTAGTTCCTCGGCACTCAGCCCGGTCTTCATCATGGCGATGATGTCTTCCGGTTCCTCATCGCGAGGATTGTCTGAGGTCAGTATAAGTCTGTCTGAGCGGCACGCGGCCTCTTGCGCCATCATCGGACGCTTGCCGTGGTCGCGGTTGCCTCCGGCTCCTACCACAGTGCATATATATCCTTCTCCTCCGAGCACATCGCGGATAGTGTCGAGCACATTGACCAGCGCGTCAGGTGTATGTGCATAGTCTACAATCGCGGTCACTCCTTCCGGGCTGCGGAATGTCTGGAAACGTCCTGCCACAGGCACAAGACGGCTCATATTGACCAGTATCTCATCCTTCGGGAGCCCTGCAAGGCAGGCGGCTCCGTACACTGCGGTAAGGTTGTAGGCATTGAAGCGTCCGGTAAACTGCACCTCCACTTCTTTTCCATTCAGCGACAGCAGTGTGCCGTCGAGCCTGCTCTCAACTACACGCCCGCGGAAGTCGGCGTCGCTACGCAGTGAATAGGTGTATGTCTTTGCCTTTGTGTTCTGTATCATATAGCGTCCTGCCTTGTCGTCGATGTTGACAAGAGCAAATGCTGAGGAAGGAAGCATATCAAAGAATGCCTTCTTTGCGTTCATATAGTTTTCCACCGATCCGTGATAGTCAAGGTGGTCACGGGTCAGATTGGAGAAGATAGCTCCGGCAAATTGCAGTCCGGCTATACGCTTCTGCTGGGCTGCATGGCTCGACACCTCCATGAAAGCATATTCACAGCCCGCTTCTACCATCTCTGCCAGCAGACGGTTTAGGGTCAGAGGATCCGGTGTGGTGTGGGTGGTGGGGATAGCGCGTGTGCCGACATAGTTGCACACGGTAGAGATCAATCCTGCTTCAAAACCCTCAAGGCGTGCCATTTCATATAGGAGTGTGGCTGTGGTGGTCTTGCCATTGGTGCCTGTGACGCCTACAAGTTTCAGACTCTGCGATGGATGTCCATACCAGGCAGAGGCAAGTCGGCCGAGGGCATCTGACGAGTCTTCCACACGAATGTAAGTGATACCCGGCTCAAACTGGGCGGGCATTGTCTCACATACGATTGCTCCCACATGGGCAGAAGCCACGACGGGGATATACTTATGTCCGTCTGTGGTGACGCCACGTACAGCCACAAACATTCCTTCTTTCTGAGCCCTTCGCGAATCACTCTCGAGTGCCACTATATTTTTATCTATGTCTCCCACTATTTCGAGAGGCTTGATATCATTGAGCAGTGTTGATAGTTTCGTAGTCATATATAGTTTTTTCTATTTTATCAGATTTAATCCCATCCCTCCAAATCCTAACCTTACTCTTTACTCCTTACTCTTTACTCTTAACCTAAATTGCCAACGTGATCAGTATCTTCTGTCCTCTGACTGCTTTCGATCCTGCAGGGATCGATTGCCTCATCACTCGTCCGGCTCCTTCAACTGCCACGTTAAGGCCCCTGCTTTCAAGCATATTGACTGCCGACCGTAGGTCGTAGCCGGTCACGTCCGGTACCTTCCCCGATGGATATTCCTTCTTTGGTGTCATCTTTTTTATTGGATGGCCAAGAGAGTTGGCTATCTTTTCAGAGTCGTTTCCGAAGCTTGCCGCGATTGTTGGCCGTTCGCCTGATGCAGAGCTCTTAAGCTTGGGGGTTCCGGAAAGCATACCTCTCGCGTGCATCTTGAGGGCAATTTGCTTCATCACCTGTCCTGACGTACGGTTGGCACTCAGTCCTGCCATACCCTGCACGAGCACCATGCAGCTGTATTTAGGCACTTCATATGGGAAGAACCCTGCGAATGCGAATCGCCTTTTGGCAGCATTATACTGTCCCTTCTCCACAGGGAAGGCAGTGCCGGTCTTTCCTACTATCTTTACGCGGTCGTCACGCACAAGACGTGCTGTGCCATGCTCTCCCCACACTACTTCATGGATGCATTGCTTCACCTTCTCTGCCGTCTCAGGCGAGCATATTTGGTCGCGTATATAGCTGATGGGAATTATAGAGTCCCCCTTCTCCGAGCGCAAGGCGCGCACGAGGTGAGGCCTCACCAGCTTTCCGTGGTTGGCGATGGCGTTGTAGAATGCCAATGTATATAAAGGTGGCACCATCGTGTTGTAGCCGTATGCCTGGCGTGCCAGGTCAAGGTGGCGCGATGTCAATGTGATGGGTTGCCCCTTGCTGTTGGTGGGTTCCAGGCGGCGTACCTGTGGTTTCTGTTCGCCGGCAATTCCCGAGTTTATCCGATCGAAAAATCCTATCGAGGCCAACCGGTCATAGTATTTCGCCGGGTCGTTGGCGTAGCCCCTGAATATGACGCGCGCAATGCCGGTATTGCTCGACATCTCGATCACTTGCTTCATGTTCTTTACGGTTGGAGCATGCGGGTCGTTGGTGCGCTGGAATGGGGAGCAGTCGATGGTCTGGTTCACACTGCTCACAAGCCCGTCTTCAAATGCTATCATCATGGAGATCGGCTTGATCACCGATCCCGGTTCGTAAGGTAGCACCGCACGGTTGAGTGCTTCTCCATACGACCCGTCGTCCATTCTCTCGATGCTCGACAGGGCCTTGATTTCTCCTGTTGCTACCTCCATGAGGATTGCTGTGCCCCATTCGCAGTTGGTATCTGAGCATATGTCCTGCAGGCTTTCCTCCACTATGTCCTGGAGGTCGATGTCGATTGTGGTCAGAAGGTCATAGCCCGGTGTAGGGGGAGTGGTGATCCAGTTGCCGTAGCCCTTTGTCAGCGGCACTTGCTTGGCATATCCGGGTTTGCCGTAGAGAAGCGAGTCAAGGTCTTTTTCAAGTCCTGAATACCCATGTATCTCTCCCTTGTGCTTTGTCTTCTCTGTCACTACTTCATGCACTCTTCCGATGCTTCGGTTTGCCATCTTCCCATAAGGATAGATGCGGCGTGAATGCTCCTCTTTGTATAAGGGGCATCTGAATCCTGCCCCCTTGAAGTCGCGTACGAACACGAGCTTGCGTGCAGAGTCAAATTCCTCCAGTGGTCGGTGGCGGGCTATGGTAAGTGAGCGTGTGCGCTTGTCAGGATCTTTCTCCACTTCCTCCATAAACCTTACATGCCATGACTTTGCTTTCCTCGTGGCTGCATCGGCTTTCTCCGGATCGAAACGTGGATAGCGTCGGTCGAGGGTGTCGGCCAATGAGTCGAGTTTGGCGATGAGCTTGTCTTTGGGCATCGCCTTGATTTTATTGTGGCGCATATCGATCTTGATGTCGCACACCTTTACATTACACGCCAATATATTGCCGTTGGCGGCAAGTATGCTGCCCCGTTCAGGAGCTATTGTGTCTATTCTTGAGAGCTGCTTCTCCGCACGTTCATTCCATGCAGAAGCTTCCACCACCGTAGTGCGGAACATATTCCATATTATTCCAATCGCCATCAGGAGGAAGAAACTCGTGATCACTCCATAGCGGTTGAAGATGCGTCTTTTATTCCCTTTCTTTGCTGATGCCATGTCGTGAGATTTATTGGTTTGATGTCGGTTTTAGACCTTCACATTCTATCAACACCGGGGGCTCCTCTTGATAGCGCAGTCCCAGATGTTTCTCAGTGGTGAGCCTTGTGAGTTCGGTCTCCCTGATGAGGGTCATGTACCAGGCTTTCTCATGAAGCTTGTCGCTTTCCGCGCGTTGCAGTTCTTTATTGAGCTGCTTTATCTCCGACATCCTTGTCTTGGTGCGATAGCGTAGGCCCATCACTCCGATGAGTACCGTGATGATTGCTATCACAAGCCATGCATTGCGCTTGAAGAACTCAAGCGATATGGCGCGTCCCGACCTCAGGGAGTCGGTGTTATGCTTGACGGTGTTGCTCACCGATGCGCCGAATCCCCTCTTTTTCTTGCTTTTGCTGTCTGCTCCCTTTTTTGATTTGCTTTTGCCCATCCTAATATGTCGTTTTGCTTTGTCCCTTTATAAGATTTAGCTATGTTAATCTTTAATATTTAGCGCCGCCGCTCTAAGCTTTGCGCTGCGGCTGCGTGGATTCCTGTCTACTTCCTCAGCATCTGCAGTGATCGGCGACTTTGTGATTCCTTTCCAGTCGCATATCACTTTCCCGAAGAAGTCCTTCTCTATTTTCCCTTCGGCATTGCCGGAGCGGAAGAAGTTTTTCACTATGCGGTCTTCCACAGAGTGGTAGGTCAGTATGACTGCCCGTCCCCCTTCCTTCAGAATCTTCGGGGCCTCTGAAAGCAGTGTGGTCAGGGCATCCATCTCTGAGTTGACTGCTATTCGGAGTGCTTGGAACACCTGTGCCATCTCCTTCTTCTCCCCTTTCGGATTCAATCCCGGCCTGACAGCCTCGGCAAGTTGGAATGTAGTCTGGAGTTGACCTTGCTCGCGGGCTGCTATTATCGCCCTTGCCGCTTTGGCCGGGTCTTTGAGGTCGGCATAGGTGCGGAAGAGGGATGTGAGGTCGCGGATGTCATACTGCTCCAGTAACTGTGCCGCTGTCAGCGGTGCTTTTTGGTTCATTCTCATGTCGAGGGGTGCGTCGGCGCGGAAAGAAAAGCCGCGTTCGGCGTCATCGAAATGATGAAACGACACCCCGAGGTCGGCAAGAATCCCGTCTACGCGTTCCACTCCATGGTAGCGGAGGAAGTTGCGCATGAAGCGGAAATTGCTCCTCACGAATGTAAAGCGTGGGTCGTCCGGGGCATTTGCTATAGCATCTTCGTCCTGATCGAATCCGAATAGATGTCCCTTTGGTCCGAGCCTTTCAAGAATGGCGCGCGAATGCCCCCCGCCTCCGAAGGTGGCGTCGACATAGATGCCGTCTGGCTTGAGGTCAAGGCTTTCGATGGTCTGCGGTAGCAGCGCCGGTATGTGATAAGTTGGCTCTGACATAGGTGGTTTTTTTGAATTATGCAATTCGGATGTAAAGTTACATAAATTATTTCAAATTTGCGAATGCAAACACCAATAATTTGCGAATTTTAATAAAAAACTTATCTACAAGCATTCCCTGTTCACTCAATTTTTCGAAGGAGTGAGGCAAGTTTGTCGCCTATTCCGATAGTGTATCCCTGAGAGAGGAATACAACACGGTTGAATGTGTCAGCCACTATCAGTATGGGAAGTTCGTTGCCGGTTAGGTTGACTCCTTCCGCAATCCCCTCTAAGATATTTCCATTCTTGTCAGTGCCGATGCTTGCAGTCGATGGGAGTGCAGGGAAATCTTTTAGGTCTATGCCGAATCTATTCCCTTCACTCTCCTCTGTGAGAAGAAGAATAGGTCGGCCGGTTGCCTCAAGGATAGTGGCGGCTTCCGCAAGGTCACGTATCACGTGGTTGGAGGGTTCGTGGTTCGGTTTTAGTAAGGCGAGCACATAGTAGCCCCGTCCTGTTGTAGACAGTATGGAGGTCTCCGTGTCTGACCCGTCAGGCAGGTATCGGCTTTCTGAGTCGAAAGAGCCTTTCACCTGCACCTTACTGTCGTCATGGCGGATAGTCATAGGCACGCTTACGGTGTCAGCATTCAGATTGATGCTTCTTATGTGTGCAAGCACGCCGCCGTCAGCCATACGCTGGCCGGTCGTCAGAAGATATGTGCCCTGATCGAGCGTCTCTCCCTCGGCGAAGGTTTCTGAGAGTCCTATAAAATCAGGATAATTGAGCAGTGCAGGTTCTCCATCTGATATCTTCGACACCGTGAAGTGCGAATAATATTTCGGATCAGGGATGTTGTCGGATGCTTCATATTCAAACATAAGGATTCCTTTCGTCCCTCTCTTCCGGTCTGGTAATTCGGATGAGAATGATGCGTCGTGCCATTTTCCGGAGGCTTCTGCCCATTGTGTTTTTCCTGTCACTGGGTCGATGCGCGCGGGAATGCCGAAGCTGCGTGCCCCTGCCACAAAGAATACATCGCGCGAGAGCGGCGACGTCTTCCTGACGCGCCACACAGCTTCCGGGCTCATCGTGATCTGTTCGGGATACCACGTCTCGCTTGGCTCTATGTTTTCGCTTATCCAACTGACCCATATTCCCGGATTCTTCCGGAATGCCTCTATCTGCTCCTGCGGCACGGCATTGAGGAAGAAACTGCGGAATGGGGTGAGTTCCTCATCAGCGATGCGGGGCGACATGACGTATTCGCCGAAGAGTTTCCCATATCCTTCGTCGATTGCGATGATATGGTCGTCGAGCACATCTCTCCCTACATCTGTAAGGTCCTTTTCTGTAAGCGACTCAAGCAAAAGAAGTCCCTTGTCGCGTGTATCTTTTGGAAGGCTTCTCAGGAATCCGGTTATCACTGAATGGTTGCCTCTCGCATTTCTCATTATGGGAAGCAAACGCTTGGCATCGACTTCTAAAATATCTGCTGTCTTGCGCGTTTCGTCATCGGAGCAGAAGGTTGCCGTGTATGAGTTGCGCAGAGAGTCCTCTCGCTGTAAAAGAAGGTCGTTTCTGTGTCGCTGATCACTGCTGACCGCTGTTGCAATGTTTCTCCCCATTGGAGGGGTGATGTCAAGGTCCTCTTTGATTTCGTCGTGGTCTTTGCGGTCAAGCGTGACGGTGATATTGCGGTCTTTTCCTACCGTTCCCTTGCGGAAGCCAAAGTGATCGCCGTCAGTCACCCAAAGCAGCAAGTCGCCGAGCCCTGCCACGAGCGATGCATCGCCGCGGCTGTCGGTGGTTTTTTCAGCTATAGGATAGAATTCCGCATAGTTGTAGAGGCGGAATGAGGCTTTGGCGTTCACTGCCGGGCTGCCGTCAGGATACACGGCGTGTACGGTTATTGTGTCTACCGGAGCATAATGGTCCGTGACATTGATGAAAGTGATGCCGTCTATTTTCTCAAGCCGTTCCTCGTCTCCGGCATAGTTGCCGAATACGCGGGCATGCATCAGCATGCCGCGCGAGGCGGGGGCGTTAAACCATCCAAGGTCCAGCACCGGTTCAGGCTCGCATGCCCCGAGGAAATGCCATTCGCCGTCTGCCCATGCCTCCACCCAGGCATGGTTGTCGTCGGTGTGTGCCCATCGTGGTGTATACACCTGTCTTGCCGGTATCCCTACCGAGCGCAACGCAGCCACTGTAAAAGTCGATTCCTCCCCACATCTTCCGATGGCGGAGCTCACTGTCTGCAAGGGAGAATGGGTGCGTCCGTCAGATGGTTGGTAAGTAGCTTTTTCGTGACACCAATGGTTCACCTCAAGGATGGCGTCTACCATCGATAATCCTTTCACCCTATCTTTAAGTTCCTCGTAGAACTCCTGACGATGGCGGTCCGGGGCTTCGTTGTTGACTCTTACCGGAAGCACGAAATGTCTGAACAGGGTGTCGTCTACCTTGCTTCCCCACGGCATTTCTGCTCTGGCCTTAAGAGCCGGGTCTACCACATATTCCAGATAATAGTCCACATCCCTGTCGGTCATATCCGGCAGTGGCATATAGGCATAGAGCATCTTCAGCGCATCCTGTTGCTCCTTTGATAGCGATAGATTCTCAAGCCGTAATCCCCCGGCATTTTCAATCACATTCTTTCTATCCTGAAAATCCCTCTCGATTTCAGGTGTGACAATCTCTGCATATGCATTAATCGAAAATATCGAAAGTATCCCGACCGATATTTTGTATAAATTCATGATCATTTGGTAGGGACGCACGGATCGTGCGTCCGATTATTATTTGGTCTGGCTGACGCACTGGCTGTACGCCCTTACCAGTTTTCTTACAATCTCTTCAGAGGTGGTCATTCTCGAATATTCATCCACATCCGTTTTCCCCATATTCACACCATCGTTCCTGAATTCCATCGATGATCCTGTTATAGCTTTTGCGGAAGCATGCACTTCCCCCACTCTCGTCCTTTCAATGATTTCCGCTACATTTTCCGGACTCACGCTTCCTGCAGCTATGAATGTAATCGAAGGATATTCTGCCTGCAGTTCACCAATCAGGGTTGCTCCCTCCATTGCAGTGGCAGCCAACCCGGAAGTCAGTATCCGGTCGCATCCGAGTGCTAAAATATCTTTCACAGCCTGCCGAGGATCTCGGCACATGTCGAATGCCCGGTGGAATGTCATGTGAAGTCCTTCGGCTGCCTCCGCCATACGGCGGCATGACTCTGTGTCTATATCTCCGTCAGGCTTAAGCGCTCCAAACACCACTCCGTTCACTCCAAGCCTTCGGCAGGTTTCGATGTCACGGACCATCACGCGAAGCTCCGCGTTGGAGTACACGAAATCACCCGTGCGCGGACGTATCAGCACGTTCACCTTGATGCCATCTACTGTCAAGGCCTCCTCGATCATCCCGACCGAAGGGGTGAGTCCCCCCTCGCTCAAGGCGCAGCACAGCTCCACTCTGTCAGCCCCACCGCGCGCTGCCGCATACACACTGTCGATATCCCCCGCACAAATCTCCAAAAGCATTTTCCTCATTTTTTTATCCAGTTCCTCCTCTTAATCCTTCACCCTTCACTCTTCACCCTTAACTCTTGACTCTTGACTCTTGACTCTTAATTTTGTATATGCACACCGCACCGCACACAAGGAAGGCTCCCGTGATGTCGGCCACGAGGTCCCATACATCGCCTGACCGTCCCGCATTCATCTCGTGTTGCAGTATTTCGGTGATGATTCCGAATACTGAGGCTATCTCAGGGGCATATGCATCTGCCTTCTGGATTTTTGTGGGCCAACCGTGGCGTCGGTTCCAGTCGAGAATGATGCATAGGGTGAATCCTCCGAACATTATGCCATGCACTATTTTGTCAGCCCCCGGGAAAAGGGGGATATCATTGTCTGGTAGCGGATGCGGTGCCAGAGTCAGCCAGCATATGGCGAGGAAGCAGACGATGGTCAGCGTCCACGGCGGCAGTTTCTCAAGAATGTTTTTTATCATTGTCATCGTCTCATTGAAAACGTAAAAATCCAATCCCATCAATGGATGGAATTGGATTTAAGGGTTTTGGTTGTCAGGCATCACCTGATTAGCGACGGATACCGAGTTCCTTCTTTGCAATGATAGCGCGGTAGCGGTTGATATCCTTGCGGGTCAGGTAGTCGAGAAGGCTGCGGCGCTGGCCTACGAGAGCCTTAAGAGCACGTGCTGTAGCGTGGTCCTTGTGGTTCTTCTTAAGGTGCTCAGTGAGGTGCTTGATGCGGATAGAGAAAAGTGCGATCTGGCTTTCGGGGCTGCCTGTGTCGTTCTTGCCCTGGCCATACTTCTCGAAGATAGCCTGTTTTTCTTCAGTTGAAAGATGCATTGTGTTGAGAGTTTAATAAGTTAAAAAATAGTTGGTTGCCTTTCTTTAAAAGGTTTGCCTCGGGGTCTCTCTCCCCTTTCTTGAAGCACCCTTTCGTCAAAAGACCCTGCAAAATTACAAAAAATCCCCCACACCACCAAATTTCTGTGGTATATTTTGTTCCCTTTAAGGACTTTAAGGACTTTAAGGACTTTAAGGACTTTAAGGACTTTAAGGACTTTAAGGACTTTAAGGACTTTAAGGACGAATCAATTGTGCATTATGCATTAATCGAAGATCTTTTCCCGACGGAGCCTGATATATCCTAAGCCCGAATTCGCTGACACAAGCATAGACATAATCGAAGATATCAGCCTGCAGACGCTCGAAGGCAGCCCAGGAAGTGATTCTGGTGAAGAAATAGAGCTCCAATGGCAAGCCCTGTGGCGTTGGCTGAAGCTGTCGCACCATCAATATCACCGCCGGATCCGGATGCTTCTTGATCACTTCCGGATGCGACGTCAGATAGCGGATAAGGTATTTGCGGAAAAGCGATAGGTTCACCTCCTGGTTGGCATGCTTCAGTGAATGCTCTGAGATAAGGTCTTTTTCCATCAGGTTGTCTATCTCATCCTTGTGCAGGAATCGTATGGAATCAAAGTCAATATATATGGAGCGTGCCACACGCCTTGCCCCTACTTGACGCATGTTCTGGTAGTTGCGGAAGGAGTCGCTTATCAGCGTATAGGGATGTATCGTGACGATGGAATTGTCCCAGTTGCGCACCTTGACTGTGGTGAGCTTGATGCTCTGCACCTCGCCGTTGGCGCCTGCCTTGTCGCAGATGATCCAGTCTCCCTTCTTTAGCATGTTGTTGAGCGTCAGCTGCACCCCTGCCACGAAACCTTTGATTGTGTCCTGGAACACTAACATAAGTACCGCTGCCGATGCGCCGAACCCGGTCAGTACCATGCCCGGTTTTTTATCGAAGAGGATACTTAGCCCGATGATGACCCCAACGAGCACGAGTATTAGCTTTACTGCTCCTTCGATGACGGTCAGATTGTGTTCGGCAGCCTTGTCGCGTTTCTCAAAACCATCTACCGTGTTGGATATAAGTACACATATTAGATTGACAACGGCATATACGATATAGACCTTCGTAAGCTTCTCAATCAGGACCACTCCCCACTCATGGTTGGAGAATGCTTGAGGCAGAAGCCATGCGAGGATGAGGGCCGGGGCCAGTTGTGAGAACGCCTTCATGGCTTTCTCGTTGAGGATGTCATCGTCCCATTCAGTCTCTGTCTTGCGTGTGATGAAGTCAGTGAGTGGGGTCACTATCCTTACGCATAGGAAATAAGACGCTACAGATATCAGCACCACTAAGACCAGCAGTGTCGGGCTGATTAGAGGCTGCGCCGTCTCTGGCGTCATCATCGAATTCAGTAAATCAGTTACCCAGTTTCTTAAAGTCATAATTAGTTTTCCGTTGAATTATAATACTGTGTGAAGCGCCAATACTGCGAGCTTTGCTCGCCGATACTGCGCGAAGCGCCGATACTTTGAAGCCCTTAGGGCTTCATCATTTTCGTCCGAAGTCAGCCGGTATCTCTCCCCACAGCTCCGTCTGCCATTTCATTATCTTCACCGGCCAGGAATGCGACCGTATCCACACAAGTCCGCGCCCAAGCAGTTCGAAGAGCTTCGCATTCCGCTCGGTCTGCTTCAGCTGGGTCTTGACCTGCCGGTTGCGGATCCAAGCCTGTGCCGTCTTTGAGTCGGAGTAAATGTTGTGCCATTCATTCCGGCGGTTCATCTCAGCCAACGCATGCACTATGGCAAGGAACTCACCTATATTATTGGTGCCGTCTTGAAACGGTCCCACCTTGAAGAGCTCCTTCCCTGTGGCGAGCTCCACACCGCGATATTCCATAATGCCCGGATTTCCCATGCATGAAGCATCCACCGCCCAGGCATCCTTGTCAATGTCAGGATTCTGCATATAGGCGGAGAGTGGAGAGTTGAGAGTGGAGGAGGTAGAGTTCGCGGCACGGTGGTCGGCAGCTGCTATAAGCAGAGAGCCAAGATCCTCAGGGTTGCTCTCATCATCACTTCCCCGGAAAGCTTGTGCGGCCTCAGCCGCCGACGAAAAACTCTTATACTTCGCCCCCGGAAAATTCAGGATCTGCTCCTCACAGTCGCTCCAATTGTCATACACCCCCGGCTCCCGTCCATTCCACACCACATAATATTTCTGCTTTCCCATAAGTTGTATTGACACTGCGGGCAAAGCCCGCCGATACTGAGCCGTAAGGCTCCGATACTTCATACTGCGGGCAAAGCCCGCCGATACTTGATTGAAGCCTCCGGCTTCAATCAAGTCCCGCTGCCCGTTTGATCAGCTGTGGTATATCAGTGTTGTTAAGGCTGCCGGTGAAATACTGTGCATTTGCTCCTATGGCATACACCGGTACGAAATTTCCGGCGTGATATGTCGTGGTCCAGCCGATACCCATATGATAGTTGAGTATCGAGAAAGCCTTTGCCGTAAAGGCGTTGAAAGTATGGTAGAGGGTCTTCTCGTCTTCAGCCCTCTTCGTGATGAAAGTCTCCTCGAAGAGTTCCTTCAGCTCCTTTGTCTCCTTTTTGCTCACGGGTACTGTTGTCCAGAAACCAAGTTTCTCCTTCAGCGTCTGCTCCATCTCTTCCCAAGTGGGGTTTGCTGTTTCTTTACCCCAGTTGCGGGTCCAGTCGGCGAACACATCTTTCGAAATCTTCTGTGCGTCGGCATATGCGATGTCATATGCTCCGCCGTTGCGTCCGAAAGCCATGCCGCCGGTGTCATGGTCAGCTGTCACCACGATAAGTGTCTCCGACGGGTGACGGAGATAGAACTGATATGCCACGTTGATGGCATCCTGGAAGTTGAGGATCTCCTTTATTACGCCCCCTCCGTCGTTGGAGTGGGCAGCCCAGTCAATGTTTCCCCCCTCTATCATCATCAGGAACTTGTCGGGATTCACGCTTTCAAGTGTATGCAGACAGGCCTCGGTGATCTGTGCGCATGTCAGCGCTCCCGGAATGGAGTCGATGGTATAACCCACTTGTCCCCCTGAGGGATTGTCGGAATACATCATCACCTTCTGCGGGAACTTTCCACCCTTTTTCTTAAGCTCGTTGAAAGCAGCATAGCCTTCCGCTATTTCATATCCACCCTTCTTCATCACATTGAGGAACTCAGCGAAGGCCTCGTCGCCTGCACCGTGCAGCTTAAACTCACCCCCTGCCAAGAACGATAGTCCGCTCTCTGCAGCCTGAGGGGCGATTGTCTCCTTCATGCCTCGGTTCTCAGCATGCGCATACCATGCTGCCGGGGTTGCATCATCGGCTTGCACCGTAGTGCCTACACCCACTGCATAACCTGCCTTCATGAAGTCGACAGCTATGCTGTTGACAGGCACTGTATCCGGATTCATTCCTATCATCGAGTTCTTTGTCTTCACTCCCGTAGAGAGAGCTGTCCCGGCTGCTGCCGAGTCGGTGATAGGGGATGATGCGGAATAAGAACGTGCCTGTGATGCCACAGGGAAAGTCATCATCAATATAGGTTGCTCGCTCTTGAGCACATCGCGGTTATATACTTCAGTGGCGTTCACATGGCCAAGACCCATACCGTCGCCTATAAAGTAAAACACATACTTGGCATCCTCTGCCATCATAGCCAGGGTGGCAGCTGCTGCCATTCCGGAAAGCAATATTCTTTTCATATAGTTTAGTTGTCAGTTATAAGTTTTCAGGTTGTCAGTTGTCAGGTTGTCAATACTTAATACTGCGCGAAGCGCCGATACTGAAGCGAAGCTTCCGATACTGCGACGAACGTCGCCAATACTGCGCGAAGCGCCGATACTCCATACTTAATACTTTTTACTCCCTCCTCCGTATCTTGATCGGTATAGCCCCCTCCGGCACTTCATCCACCACAAGAAGCAGATTCCCTCCTCCTCCTGCGCCCAGCATCTTCCATGCCAAGGCCTTCGGACGCCACTTTTCGATCTCCTCCGCTACCCCCGGCTGCATCATCGCCGGAAACATCGCCACCTGTGCATGGAATGAGTCAAGGAATGCCTTGGCGAATCCTTCAAGGTCTCTCTTCATTATGGCATCCCAGCAGCGGTCGGCTGCATCAGTCAGGTCCTTCACCTTCTCCGGGGAAATGTCTTTCCCCTCCACTACCGAGCATCCTTTCCTCCTCGGAAACATAGGCGCAACGCAGAGATGGCTCTCAAGCCATTTGAGTATCTCCTCATCGTGCACCGACTCTATCCTGTTTGGCCAGTAATGCCCGTCGTAGAAATGGCGTGATAGCCCGGATACGCAGATTCCTATGGCATCTTGCGCTCCGGATACGTGTCCCTCGTTCTCAGGGTCATTCTCGAAGCAGAAAAGAAGTCGGGCAAGCATCTCCTCGTTGTAAGCAGGCAGTTCGTAGGGCCAGATCTTCTTGGCAGCGTTGCGAGTGGAGGTAGACATCCCTCCCCGCTCCATGAAATCGTAGGTAGGCTCTATCGAGGCTGTGATTGCCCATCCCGAGCCATGCTCTGATACGTACGGCTGGTCAATCCATGTCCCGGCTATGTCCACCCGGTATGGCAGATGGCTTTTCACCTCCTTGCGCAGTGAGGTCGTGGAGCGGGCTTGCAGCCCGGCTTCCGGTTCACGCTCCAGCACCACGTATTCTATGCCACGCTCCTCGCAAAACTTGCGCTTCGTGTCGCTGCCGCCGTCGGAATTCACCACGAATACATCAGGCTTGAATCGGTCTACCGATTCTATGAAGTCCATCATGCCGCTTCCGTTGTTGATGCAGGCATCCGTGACGTAGCGTATTGACTTCACCATATATAGGCGTTCCTTCTCCGAGCATACCGTCTTGCGGTTTTTCAGCTCCTCGATGGTCTTGTCGCTACCGATTCCCACATACAGGTCGCCATACTTCGACGCCTCCTTGAAGAACGCCACATGCCCTGAATGCAGCATATCATAGCATCCCGACACAAATACCCGTTTATTATTATGATTCTCTTGCTTCATGATGCAAAATTAGCAAAAAAATCCGTAATAGCAAAAAAGCTCATTCCTCGCGCTGACGCATGCGGAGCATGCTCTCCACACCGAGTCGTGCAGTGTGGATAGCGCACTCCGTGCGCGTCCCCGCGCGTCAAGCTATGGAAGGGAGGCTTCCCAGCCTCCCACTGAGTCAAACTTAGTAGTAAGCGCACTCCGTGCGCGTCCCCGCGCGTCAATGCTATACTCACCGATACTTTGCCGTCAGGCACCAGATACTTTGAAGCCCAAGGGCTTCATCTTTCCGCCCGTACCGGATTGCTCAGAAAATCCTCATACGCCAGCCTGATGCCCTCCGGGAGCTCCGTCTTATACGTCCATCCTAACCCCGCCGCCTTGCTGACGTCAAGCAGCTTACGCGGTGTACCGTTAGGGCGTGTCGTGTCCCAGAGTATCTTCCCTTCATATCCTACAATTGATGCCACCAATTCCGTAAGCTCCTTTATCGTAAGCTCCTTCCCTGTCCCGGCATTCACTGTCTCGTTGCCGGAATAGTTGTTCATCAGGAAGACGCACAGGTTCGCCAGGTCGTCCACATACAGGAACTCCCTTAGCGGACTTCCATCACCCCAGCACGTCACCTCTGTCAGCCCAGCCTCCTTCGCCTCGTGGAAACGGCGTATCAGCGCCGGCAACACGTGCGAATGCTCCGGATGATAATTGTCGTTAGGCCCATAGAGATTCGTAGGCATCACCGAGATATAATCCGTGCCATACTGCCGGTTCAGGTATTCGCAATATTTCAGCCCTGATATCTTCGCCAGCGCATACGCCTCGTTGGTCTTCTCCAGCTCCGAGGTCAGCAAGCAGGATTCAGGCATTGGCTGCGGTGCCATACGCGGATAGATGCATGAAGAGCCAAGAAACTCCAGTTTCTTGCACCCGTTCTTCCACGCCGCATGGATCACATTCATCTCCAGCATCATGTTGTCGTACATAAAATCCGCCAACGCCGACTGGTTGGCAACAATCCCGCCTACCTTTGCCGCCGCCAAGAACACATATTCTGGCTTCTCCTCAGCAAAGAAAGCGTCGACAGCCCGCTGGTCGATAAGATCAAGCTCCGCATGCGTACGCGTAATAATATTGGTATACCCCTGTCTCTCCAGCTCCCTCACGATAGCGGACCCCACCATCCCCCGGTGGCCTGCTACATATATTTTGTCTGTAGTTTTCATCGTTTTCGTCGTTGTCATCGTTTGGGCAGGTCGGAGACCTGCCGATTATGCTAACTTCAGCCTGGGGCAACCGTAGCAATAGCACAGTAGCCTCGGAGAGGCGCTTTATTTTGTAAATGATACTGAGGCGAAGCCTCCGATACTGCGAAGCTCCGCTTCGCCGATACTTTGAGAAAGGCATTGTCAAGTGAGCCT
>JAIDTO010000174.1 GCA_029060625.1 Muribaculaceae bacterium
ATTATACATAATAGATACTATGAAAAAAGGACGCACGAGCCGTGCGTCCCTACAAGGAGGATAAAAGGATGCTTTTGGTGGGTGTATTTATAAGAGAATAAAACTAAAAAATATGGCATATAATTTTGACGAGATAATCGAGAGGCATGGAAGCGGGGCGATAAAGACTGATCTGCTTGAGGAGCGGTTCGGTCGCCCGGATCTTATTGCCGCATGGGTGGCTGATATGGATTTTGCTACTCCTCCTTTCATTATGGATGCCCTTAAGAAAAGGCTGGAGCATCCGATATTAGGATATACGGCAGAGCCGGCAGACTATAGGCCCTCCATCATAGATTGGGAGAAGAAGCTCCACGGCTGGGAGATCAAGCCTGAGTGGATAAGCTACATCCCCGGAATAGTGAAGGGAATAGGTATGGTGATCAATGTCTTCACAAAGCCGGGTGATGATGTTGTGATAATGCCCCCGGTGTATCATCCTTTCCGCATCACTGCTGAGGAAAATGGCAGGAATGTGGTGAATGTGCCTCTGATCGAGGATGTCGACCACCGTTATCACATGGATTATGAGGCCCTTGAGATCCTTGATACCAAAGGGGGCGTGCTGTTGCTTTCAAATCCCCACAATCCCGGAGGCCGGATGTGGAGCGAGGATGAGCTTCGTAGACTTGCCGAAATTTGCAAAAAGAAAGGGCTTCTTGTGGTCTCTGATGAGATTCATGCAGATATGGCATTATGGGGAAAACATCATGTTCCGTTTGCCACCGTCAGTGAAGACGCTGCTTCAAACAGCATTACCTTCTGCGCCCCTTCGAAGACTTTCAATATTCCCGGGATTGTAAGCTCATTCTCAGTGGTGCCTGATGATCAGGTACGGGAAAGATTCTACAGCTGGCTTGCCGCCAATGAGTTTGGTGACGCACCTATATTCTCGCATATAGCCGCAATTGCAGCTTATCGTAATGGAGAGGAGTGGAGAAAGGAGATGCTTGACTATGTGGAAGAGAATATTCGCTTCGTAGAGGAATATTGCGAGAAGAACATCCCGGGAGTCAAGGCTTTGCGTCCGGATGCCTCTTATTTGGTATGGCTTGACTGCCGGGGACTCGGATTGAGCCATGATGAACTGATAGATCTTTTCGTCAACAAGGCTCGGGTCGCTCTTAATGACGGGGCGATGTTCGGCAAAGAGGGTTCCGGACTGATGAGGCTCAACGTGGGGGCGCCACGGGCTATATTAGAGGAGATACTTGGGAGGATTGCTTCGGCTATAAATGAGGGGAAATGAGCGGAGCCCCAGGCCCCGCCACCTAACCGAAAATACCTACAAATAAAAAGGGGGAGGCTGGGAAACCTCCCCCTTCCATATTCCGCCAATAAGAAAGGACGCACGAGCCGTGCGTCCCTACAAGGTCAAATGAGTTTTGCTATCAGATGTTGGGGGTATCCCATACTTTGGTGTCAGTGCAGGTGGCTTTCACCTTCTGGTTGCCGAGAGTGAATTCGAATTCGCCTTTTTCAATTGTCCACTTGCCGTCCTTGTTTACGAATGCGAGGTCAGATGCAGGGATGGTGAATTCAACAGTCTTGCTCTCACCGGGCTTGAGTGTCACCTTGTCGAAGCCACGAACCTTCAGCACGTCGGGAGTGATAGTGGCCACGAGGTCGCTGCTGTAGAAAATCACAGCTTCCTTGCCTTCCACGTTGCCGGTGTTCTTCACGTTGACAGAAACCTTTAGGTCGTCGGTCGGAGTGAACTCGGTCTTGTCGATTGAGATGCCGGAGTATTCATAGGTGGTGTAGCTCATGCCGTATCCGAATGGCCACTGCACGTCGATGTCAGCACTGTAGTTGTAGGCACCCTCCATTGTGGGCACAGTCTCGCATGGCTTGTGGTCGTAGGTAGCGAGAGCGTTGATCCACTTAGGATAAGTGAATGGGAGTTTACCGCTGAAGTTGCGCTTGCCGGAGATGAGTTCTGCAAGGGCATCGCCACCATAGTTGCCGGGAAGCATCACGTCGATCACGGCGCTTGCAAGAGGCTCGATCTCGCGGATGATGCGCGGACGCCCTTCGTTGAGTACGAGCACGATCGGCTTGCCGGTAGCAGCGAGAGCCTTAACGAGAGCTGTCTGGTTGGCTGAGAGATGAAGGTCGTTGGTATTGCCCGGAGTCTCGCAGTAGGAGTTCTCGCCTACGCAAGCTACGATGACGTCAACACTGCGGGCAGCTGCGACTGCAGCCTGGATGCGGACGTTGATCTCAGATTCCCATACCTCAGGATTATAGTCCATACCTTGCTCAAGCTTCACATTGGCATCGCCATAGATGAGGCGCATTGCCTCGTAGATGGTGTTATACTGGTCATGGAATTTCGGGTCATCACTTCCTTGCCATTTGTAGCTCCATCCGCCATTGAGCGAACGCATTGAGTTAGCGTTAGGTCCTGTGACAAGTATTTTCTTGCCCTGTGCGATTGGGAGAATGCCGCCTTCGTTCTTGAGAAGGACTTCGCTCTCAGCAGCAAGCTCAAGGGCCTTGAGGGCGTGAGCCTCGCTGCCGAAGTCAGGATAATCTGCCGGGTTCATTGTCGGGGTCTCGAAGAGTCCGAGGCGGAGTTTCAGGCGTACGATACGTTCTGCTGCGTCGTCGATACGTGCTTGGGATACCTTGCCCTCATCTACGAGTTCCTTGAGGAGAGTGCAGAATTCCATATCGTAAGGGGTCATCGACATATCGATACCGGCGTTGATAGCCATCATGATGGCTTCCTTATAGTCGGCTGCAACCTTATCGCGCTTCCAGATATTGTGGATGTCTGCCCAGTCTGTCACGATCATACCGTCCCAGTTGAGCTGTTCCTTGAGCCATACGGTGAGCATCTCGTGGTTGGCGTGGAAGGGGATACCGTTGACGATGCCTGAGTTGACCATAATTGAGAGAGCACCGGCACGGATTGCCATCTTATAAGGCTGGAAGTATTTCTCGCGGAGGTCGATGGGGCTGATGGATGCCGGGGTGCGGTCCTTGCCAGAGGTAGGCACACCGTAAGCCATATAGTGCTTGAGGCATGCTGCCACATTGTTGAGTCCTACGTGGTTTGGATCATCGCCCTGATAACCTTTGACCATCTCCACTGCCATAGCTCCATTGATGTACGGGTCTTCACCGAAGCTTTCCCACATGCGGCTCCATACCGGATTGCGGCCGAGGTCCATGACTGGATTGTAGACCCAAGGAATTGAAGCAGCGCGAGATTCATATGCGCATATTGCAGCTCCTTCACGCACGAGGTCGCGGTTGAACGAAGCCGCCATATTGATCTCCTGGGGGAAGAGTGTGCCTCCGGTGGTGTAGGTAGTGCCATGGTTCTGGTCAACGCCGTAGATGTCAGGCACACCGATATATTTCATCGATTCCTCTTGGATAGTGCCGATCACATAGTGCCAGGTCTCTAAGTCCTGGGCCTCACCGAGCGGAGTATTTAGGATTGAGCCGACACGGTATTTCTCGAATGCCTCCTGCATTTTTGCAGCATCGAGGGTGAATTTACCATTTTCCATGGTAGCCTTGTAGTCGGTGAGCTGTCCGATCTCGATTTCACACATCTGTCCGATTTTGTCTTCGAGCGTCATCTTGCCTACGATTTCCTTCACTCTCTTTTCGATGTCGTTGTCAGAGGGAATGGCAGCCTCTCCCGATCCGGAGCCGCCGTTCTGTCCGCATGCTGTCAGAATGAGTCCCGACAGCAGGGTGATGGTTAGTTTTTTCATTGGTATATGTTTTTTGTTGAAGAATCTAAACGCAAATTTATAAAAAAAATCGCTAATATCACACGAAATTTGATAATAAGTAAAAACAAAGATAATAAAGTATATGTGAATGTGTGGATTATGTGTCGTTCTAAGTAAAATTATGCAGGTCGATGCAGGTTAGGATAATTGAGATGCTTTTGGGAGGGACGCACGAGCCGTGCGTCTCTACAAGGAGGATGAAAATTAATTTGTATAATATTAAATTTTATTGTAAATTTGCACTCATCCAAAGACAAACGATTTTAAACTATAAAAATGAGACTTGACGGAAGACGACAGAGCGGCAACATTCAGGATCGCCGTGGCATGTCTGGAAAGGCGATTGGTATCGGTGGCGGTATCATCGGAGTGATAATTGCAGCGGTGATTACGCTTATGTCCGGCGGTGGTGTCGGAGATGTGGCGCAGTCGGTATTCAATGCCATGCAGCAGAGTGAAGGAACGCAGACTCAGCAAGCAGTTCAGCTTGATGCTGAAGACCAGAGGCTCTATGATCTTTCGTCGAAGGTGCTTGCCGGCACAGAGGATGTGTGGACCAAGGTATTCCGTGAGCAGGGATGGGGAGAATATAAGGCACCACAGATGGTGATATACAGTGGCTCCATCCAGACAGGATGCGGACAGGGTACCGCCCAGACAGGTCCGTTCTATTGCTCCGCTGATGAGACAGTCTACATTGACCTTGACTTCTTCAAGACTATGCAGAGTCAGATTGGAGCATCAGGTGACTTCTGTTTTGCATATGTGATAGCCCACGAGGTTGGCCATCATGTGCAGAATCTTCTTGGCACCCTGAATAAGGCACATTCAGCAATGGCTCGTCTGCCGGAAAAGGAGGCCAACAAGATAAGCGTGTGTCTTGAACTTCAGGCAGACTATTATGCAGGAGTTTGGGGGCATACCGACAATGAGATGTTTGGTTCCATTGAGCCGGGCGACATAGAGAACGCAATCAATGCTGCGTCGAAAATCGGCGATGACTATCTTCAGAAGAAAGCATATGGATATGAGATGCCGGAATCGTTCAATCATGGACGTAGCGAATGGCGTGTCCACTGGCTCTCAAAGGGTCTTAAGACGGGCGATGCCTCGATTTCTGCGGCAGATACATTCTCCGGATCATATCCACCGAAATGAAAGAAGGGAGGTCAAAGCGACCTCCCTTCTTCCGTTAAAAATCGGTGATGGCTCCCATGAAGAGCACTGTCCCCGACTGTGTGTCGCGAATCATATATGCGAACGGACTGTCTATTTTGATTTCTGTTGGTCTGTATTCAGCACCGGAGTCTGCAAACATACCTCCCAAGCTTGCGGCTCCACCTTCTGTGCCTTCTTCATCTACGATTATCCTTACGGCGTGCTGAAACAGTACAAGGAGCAGCGGCATATCAGACACTTTGTCAAGCCCTTGACTGCAGGTCTTTTTGATTCCCATTTCTATAAGGCTTCCTAAAATGTTCTCGTTGATTGCGGTCTCGAATTTCGGCATATGCAGTATAAACGCCTGCAGATGCATGGCATTCTCATAGTTTGCTATCGCTTCGTCGTCAATTGTCTCCAGAAACTTACGGAATCCCTTTTCTGTGCCGGCGAGTGGCTGAAGTATTGTCATGCTGTAGCGATCTCCCTTATATGGCAGACGCAGACATCGCACTCCATCCGCCTCGGCATAGTCAAATAGGTTCTCAAAAGTCTTCATGAACGGGGTCTTGGTCTTTGAACCGTCAATGTTGTGGAAGTCCATATCTTTTGTAAGTTCCTTTACGAAGCCCGTTTCCCATGCTCCCTTGAAATAAGTGGTATTGAGGAAAGCAAGGTCGACTCCCAACGGGTTTTCGAGAAACGGATAGATCATTCCGCAAGTCTGGTCGTAGATAAATTTATTTATGGCCTCCATTCCATGCTCGTCGCCGAGCCATGTCGGAAATATCATGCCTCCGAATATACCTTTGATATCCGTCGCGAAATCCTGAAATATATTTACTTTGGGATGGTGCCATATTGAGTTGGTGAATCCACACTGGGTAGCTCCGTCAAACTGAGAGGTCTCTCTCAAAAGGGCGTTGGCGTAGACGTTCAGGTCGTGGAGGGCATCAGCACCGTTGCTATAGCCAAGCATGTTTAGAATCTCGTCGCGACATTCGCCGTCGTCTCCGTTTGCCATCATAGCAAAGGTGCAGAAGACGCTGGCAGGCGACACGCAGATGTTTCCCGGTTTAGTCTTATATACGGTGCGGAAGAGATCAGTAGCGAAGCCATTGGCTCTTCCAACGTTATCCTGTGCTACTTCCTGCAGTGTCCTTGCATCAGTGAAGTTGTATGTGGGTCGCTGTAATTCTCCCGGTTCCACAGGACAGATCACCGGCTCCGGATTCTTAGGATCATCTGCATTGTCTGTGCATCCCCCTGCAAGGAGAGAGACTGCCGCGGCAGCCATGTAAATGTATTTCTTCATTGTCTTAGATATTCTTTAATATTATTTTTATTTGGTTTCTTATTTGCCTGGATTGAGCATCAATCTCACTCCCACGTTCAGGTTGAAGTTCCATGGACGATCCTTGTAGATGGTGGATAGATTAGTGGCGTCGTTGAAGTAGTAGCTGACTCCGGGCTCTGCGAATATGCCGATATTGGGCAGAGGCTTCAACTGTAGTCCGGGAGCGGCATTGACCGACCATTGCATAGGTTTCTCTTTCTGAGAAGAATATTGCTCAAGTGATAGGCCATCAGCTGCGGATTTAGTCTGGAACCGATTGCTTACACATTTCTCCCCCATTCCTCCGGCAGACAGGTAGATGTCGACCGCTTTCCACGACCATATTGAGAATTTGATGTTCAGAGGAATTCCTATGTAATGCATCTGTCGTTCTCCTGAAGATGCTTTATTGCCTTGGCTTACAGTGAAGTCGGAAGATAACGACGTATACATGACTCCCGTCTCAAGTCCGATGTGGTCAGTCAGGCTGTACTGGAAAGTAATACCTGCCCTTATTGGTATATGATGGTGAGTTTCTGTGTTTATGGGTATGTTGTCCGGATCTTCAAAAAATGGTGGGTTATTCGTAGACCCAAAGTTAGGATCTCCGACTGAATTACTGCCGGGATCAGAATTGACGAAATCATCGTCATAATTAGGATAATTGTTGCCCCATAGCGGACCGTTGCCAATGTTTGTGCCAGGTGTCTGCCCCATACTTCCGGTTGCCTGTCCTATCCCGGAAGCGTAGGCTGCTACTGCGTACCTGCCATTCTGATTTCTATGGCTTCTCCGTTTAGGAGCTATACCGGCATAAAGAGGCATCCCTTTCCCGGTGTCGGCTCTCTTATAATTCCTTATCTCGGGGGCATCTTCTATATCCTTAAGTTCCTGCGAGATTGTGTCGGTGTATGAAGCGATATTTTCATCCTCGGATATAGATGATATGGGTGCTTCCTCTTGGTTCCTTATGTTTGAAGGGGCGGCTATCCTTGGGGCTACAGTTGCGGTTGTAGCCGGAGCCTGTTCGGTCGTTGTCGGAAGTGATTGCATAGGTTCGCCTCCGGTGTTTTCAGGGAGTGAAGAGTAAGCTGCTGCTCTTGTATCGCTGACTTCGAGAGATTCCCCACGGCTGATCCACAAGAGAAAACTTCCTCCTATCGAAAGCAAAGCAAGTAGCGCCGCGGCTACCGCCACCTTCCTTCGCCAAGAGCTTTTGGGCGCGGGAGTTTCAACCCCAAGGCTTTCCCAGAGTCCTTCAGGCGCATCCATCTCAAAGTCTGAAAGGCCTTCGCGTAGATCTTCGATCCATTTCTCGTTCATATGTCGGGGTTGTTAGATTGATAATTCTTAATTCTTGCTGCCAATAGTGCTTTTGCCCTATGGAACTGGGAGGCTGAGGATGCTTCCTTGATGTTGAGGATGGAGGCTATTTCCTTGTGAGACTTCTCTTCGAATACGTATAGGTTGAAAACTGTTCGGTAGCCCGGTGGAAGTTCCCTGATCAATTTATGTAGAGTTTCCATTGATAGACCTTCGAGTTGAGGAGGTTCATCGTCTTCGGGTTCTTCTGCCTCAAAAGAAAGATCCAAAATTTCAGAACGGTAGGCATGGCGGATAAACTGCAGTGATTCGTTGATTACAATCCTTGTAAGCCAGGCCTTAAGCGATCCTGGACCTCTATATTCAAAAGAGGTCATTGACGCGAAGATGCGAATGAAACTGTCGTGGAGCACATCTTTTACGTCCTCAGGAACAGACAGATAGCGGGTACATACGCCGGTAAGGTAGCCGGCATATGTACAGTACAAGGTTTTCTTGGCTAAGGGATCATCCTTTCGCATCAACCTTGCGATTCCCTCTTCTCTGTCTTTGTGGTCAGTCAATTTTTCTACGATATCATAATGACGTCACAGTGCCGATAAAAAGAATTGCGTCGGAGATAGTGTCGCGAATTATATAGACGAATGGACGGTCGAAAACCATTGATATCGGCTCGAAGCCAGGTCCAGCTGCATTGTCCATCCCAGCGAGACTTGCAGCGGCTCCCTCTGTGCCTTCTTCATCCACTATAATCTTTACAGCGTGGCGGAATTGAGTGAGAAATAGAGTTTCGTCAGTGGCTTGGTGGATACCACGGGTACATACCTTGTCGAAGCCAATTTGCTTCAGATAGTCGATCATAGAAATGTTGATTTCAGTCTCGAACTTCGGCATTTTAAGTATTATTTCCTGATGGGATACTGAAGATTCAATATCCTTAAGTGTTTTTGTGTCCAGGGAGTTAAGCATATTGTCGAAACCCTTTTCATCTTTGGGCTGTAGCAGTGTCATGGTGTATCTGTCGCCGGAGTAAGGCAGACATACCCCTCTTATGCCATCTGTTTCGCAGTAGATGAGGTCATCGTTTAGATTCATGAATGAGGCCTCTGACTTTGAACCATCAATATTGCTGAAAATGCCCTTGCGTGTAAGGTTCTTGTTAAATTCATTCTTCCATTTGCCCTTGAAATATGTGGTATTCAGAAATGCAAGTCTAACGTCCAAGGGGTTTGATAGGAATTCCGGGATCATTCCATTGGTATAATGGCTTACGAATTCATTTAGTTTAGATTTTCCTGATTCGTCTCCAAGATAAATCGGGAATAATGATCCTCCGAAAATCAATCGTATGTCTGATGCAAATTTAGGAAGCAGTTTTAGATCAGGATGATACCATATTGAGTTAGTGAAGCCGCATTGTGTGTCTCCGTTGAGCATGGGGACTTCTGTCATCAGGGCATTGCAGTATATATCGAGTTCGTGAAGCCCTCCGGGATCATTGCTATAACCCAATATATCCAATATTTCGTCACGGCTTTCCCCATCGTCGCCATTTGCCATCATTGCGAATGTGGAGAATACGCTTATGGGCGACACGCAGACATTCCCTTTTTCCCCTTCATATACTGCCTTGAAGAGTGATGAGGCGAATCCATTTGATTTGTCAATGTTGGCAGAGGCTATCTTCGCAAGTGGCTGGGCATCTTTCCAAGGTTCATCTCCAAATCCGGGGCAGATTACGAATTTGTTGTTATCCTGGCTGTCGTCTATGTCGGAGCATGCTCCGGAAAGAAGACCCAGGCATGCTATTCCTGCAAATATCAGTTTTTTCATAATTGAATAGGTTCTTATAAATTTAACAATATTCGATCGAACGTCTATTCAATAAATAAGGAATTATGAAAACCTTGCACGCAGAAGTGAAAAAAGTTGCCTATATGCTCATTACTTTAGGATGGGGAAGAGGCGGAGGTAGGTGAGGCAACGCCAAATCCATTCGAGGGGGCCGAAGCGGAAGAATCGGAGCCAGAGGGCACTGATGCATATTTGGAATGCGAAGACGCATAGTACTGTGAGTTCCACATAAATAAGGCCGGTGTTGGCTCCGAATCCAAAACCGGTGCCGTAGTAAATGAGCATTCCGATCAGCGACTGCCCTATATAATTGGTCAGTGCCATGCGGCCGGGATAGGCGAGAATTTTCCAAAATGACGCATTCCGGTGGCGCAGATAAAGAAGGCATAGGGCTCCGATATATCCGAAAGCTGTAAGATAGACACTAAGGAAATATATCAGGCTGTGTGCACCGAGCCCGAACGGATGTCGCGAGATGGAGTGCCATGCGTATAGACATGATAGAGGCAATCCAAGGCAGAGTCCCCAAACGGCAACTTTGCGAAGAAGTTTTTTCCTTGTCTCGAGATCGGCATAAAGTCGGTCGCGACCTATATAGAGCCCTATCATAAAGAGTCCCAATACCTTAAACCAGCGATGACCGTCCACAAATTCCTGTATTCTGACAATCGCACCCTGAATCAGGAAGTCGAAGACCTTGCCATAGCTGTCTGCATCGCGCAGCCAATATGCGAAGTTTTCTTCAGTAATTCCGACTTTGGCACATTCCTGCCATTGCCAATCGACAATAGGTGATGATAGGGATATTCCATTTGCTTCCAGTATGAAATCAAGTATTACCGGTAGGAAAAGAAGCACACCGGCTGTCAGAAGCAATGCTCTGTCTGAAACTTTCAGGAAGAGTGGCAGGATCATCCCCATCAAGGCATACAGCATCAGTATATCGCCACTCCATATATACATGAGGTGTAGAAACCCAATTATCAGCAGTATAAACATGCGTCGGTAGAAGATGGCAAAAGCGTTGCCTCCTCTCTTGGATACATTGGAGATTATGATTGAGAATCCGATTCCGAAAAGGAGGGAGAAGATGGTATAGAACTTTCCATCGATAAATATGCTAAGGAAATATTTCGTGATCAGGTCCCACCCGGAGGTTGGCATCATTGATGATGCTTCCGTAGGGAGAAAAGAGTATAGCGAGAATTCCGGAAAATTGGCCATGCAGATGCCGAGGAGCGCGAAGCCGCGGAGAGCATCGAGGATTACGTGCCGCTTCGATACCGGTACTATGTTGTTCATATCTTCTGAGTAAAGCGGAGAAATCGTTCAAGGCCGTCAGCGAGGACAGAGCGAGGGCAGGCTATGTTCCAACGCATATAACCTTCGCCATCGACTGAGCCATACATAGTGCCAGAATTGAGCCAAAGGCTGACATCTTCAATCAAATTTTCCTCGAGAGCTTCTGATTTAAGACCGAGGCGGGTACAGTCCATCCATACGAGATAAGTGGCTTCAAGTCTGGCTATCGGGAAATCCGGAAGATGCTTCTCGCAGAAATCTTTCATATAATCATAGTTCCCTTTTATATAGTCGAGAAGTTGAGACAGCCATTCCTCACCCTCATTATAGGCAGCAATGGTTGCGATCACTCCAAATGGATTGACATCACATACTTCATTGATGTTGATGGCTTTGTCAATTCTTGCGCGTGTATCCTCGTCCGGTACGATGATATTGGCAATCTGCAGGCCGGCGATATTGAAGGCCTTGCTTGGCGATACGCAGACCACGGCCCTGCATCCAGCCTCTTCCGCTACTTTGGCGAATGGTGTGTAGTGGAGGCCGTCAAATACGAACTCACAGTGTATCTCGTCGGAGATCACAGTGACCCCATTACGTGCGCATATTTCCGCTATGCGTTTCAGATCCTCGCTGCTCCATACCCTACCGGCAGGATTGTGAGGATTACATAGGAGCATCATTGTGGTGTTTGGGTCGGCAGTGTCCTTCTCCAGGCGGTCGAAGTCAATGTCGTAGGTGTCGCCTGCTCGCAGCAGCGGGCTTTCGAGGATCACGCAGCCGTTGTTTCGGATAGATGAGAAGAAACAGTTGTAGACCGGAGTCTGAACCAATACGTTCTCCCCCGGGCTGGTTAGAGCCTTGATGATTGCCGATATTGCAGGCACTACCCCTGACGTGTAGATCATCATATTGCGGTCGATGGTCCATCCATGGCGGCGGCTGAACCATGATATGACTGCCTCGTAGTATTCTTCCGGGACTCTGGTATATCCGAAGATGCCGTTGTCTACTCTCTTATGAAGTGCCTCTATGATGGCAGGGGCTGTCTTGAAGTCCATGTCGGCTACCCACATCGGAAGGACACCTTCAGGAGCACTGTCCCATTTATAGGAAAGCGTGCCCCTCCTCGGGGTCACGCTGTCGAAATCATATTTCATCATTTTTTCGAAGAGTTTATTCTTAAGACTAAAGACTAAAGACTGAAGACTCTCTCAATCAAAGATTATTTCACCGCCGTTCCGAAGGCTGATTTTGCAGTTGGCTGGAGCCTTTATGTTCTTGTCAAGTGTCACTGTACCAATCTCATCCGCGATAATCTCTCCTGAAGTAGGATTCTTGATATTTGTAATTTTGCCCGAAATTAAGGCCTTGAGATTTGAATATTCGAAAGCTCGGTCGCAGTCCTGTCCAAATGTACAGTTCTCAAGCGTCAGATCATCGGCATAGCAGAGTGGTTGCTCACCGGTGATGTGGCAATTGACGAGGCGCAGATTCTTGGAGTGCCAACCGAGATATTCACCGTGGAGTTCAGAGTCGTAGATGGTGACGTTCTCCACCTCCCAGAATGCATCCTTGGTCGTGATCTTAGCGTTGCGGATCACTACGTTCTTAACATATTGGAACACGTACTTGCTGTCAGACTCCAGACCATCGACTTCGATGTTTTCGCTGAACATGAATGGATATGTGCCGTCATGGAGCTTGAGATTCTTTATCTTGATGTCTTTGCAGCGCCAGAATACTTCGTCGGCATCGTTCATTACTACGTTCTCGATATCGATGTCATACATCTCGCGAAACATTTTTGGAGCATCAATCACTGTGTCTTTCATCTTTAGATGATCGCTATACCAGAGTGCGGAGCGTCCACCTACGGCAAAATAGCAATGATCGATGAGAAAACGGTGTACATGCCAGAAGGGGTAATTCCCCTCAAACACACAGTTGATGGCTTCTATATCACTGCATTCCTTAATTGCAGACTCTCCGGCACGGATCACGACATTTTCCAATCGCACGTTATGAGTCTCGAAAAGAGGACGTTCTCCTCCGAATTCCTTATCTTTTATAATTTCCATAGACTGGTCTTGAGGTTTAGAAGGTTTAAGAGGTTTAAAGAGGCGGCTCAGTGTCAGAGCCGCCTCTTTATTAACAATAAATTCAAATCAGATGTTTCGAATCTTAGATTTTGGTAGGAATATACTAAATATGGGTATAAGTATGCTGAATTTATTTAAATATTTTCTTGCCATTACTTATGATTATTCCGGTTGCGTCTTCACCTACTTCTACACCTTGAAGATTGAATATACGGGTGTCAGTAGAGCCATTATTGATGATCTGGTCCACGCTGTTGCTGCCGAATTCCTGCTTTCCTTCAAGGAGGACACCCCCTTCGTTTCCACCTTCTACAATATGAGCCACGAGACTGTTGAGATAGTTCTCAAGGTTGGTGTATCCATTTTCAGCGGTAGCCGGGCCATCCTCCGGATCGTTGGGATTCAGTCCGTTGGCTGCCTCCCATTCGTCTGGCATACCGTCTCCGTCGGTGTCGACCTTGGCCTCCAAGGAGTTGAGTTGTGGGAATCCGTTCGATCCATCAGCATAGGTTATATCATCTTGGCTATTTATAAGGCCCTTGCCGATACCACTGACTATGCAACTTGCCACGCCGTCGCGGGTGTCGGCCACCATCATCTCATCATATTCGTCGCGGCTGAGCGACGCACCGGCATATTTTAGCACACGATCAAAGGCATCCTCCGCAGTGTGGGTAGTAACTGCCGCGAACTCCATAGGAACAAAAGCGTGCATTTCTTCTTCAGTACCATTATGGTAGTCAACCTTTTGACCCTTATCGATCTGATTGAAGAGTCCGATGGTCCAGTTGTCGGCAGAGACATCTGCATATTTGGAGTTGACATTGCCTTCGATATAGTAGCTTCCCCATTTATGAAGGGTCTTGCCCCAGTCGTTTGTGGAAACTTTCACTTCCTGTCCGTCGACATAGATACAGAGTTTTTCAATGTCGATTTCATACTTGTTGTCATCGCCTTCGAAAGTCAGGTAACCCTTATCTTCTTTGTCTACAGTTAATTTACAGGTGGTGAGGTCCGTTCCTTTCACCTTATTATAGTTTTTGGCGGTAGCCTTCAACTGGTCAGCCTTTATGCAGTAGTCGAAGGTGCGGATGCCGGGTTT
Source organism: Muribaculaceae bacterium (assembly GCA_029060625.1). Lineage (GTDB taxonomy): Bacteria > Bacteroidota > Bacteroidia > Bacteroidales > Muribaculaceae > Lepagella. The sequence goes on from JAIDTO010000174.1 coordinate 13,975, forward strand.
AGCCATACGCTTCTGTTTCCCCTCGTTGATAGCAGCTGTAGCGGGTCCCGGCTTGTAGTAGTTATTGACTATGTTAACGGTCATGGCTTCCCCTCCATAGCATCCTTCGCCGGCATAATTATAGATCACGTTGTTACGCAGGTCCATGCGCTCATCGAGTTGGGTGCCCGGACGTGGACCGAGTCGAGGAGTGCGCGAGCCGTGGTGGGCAAGGAGGTTATGGTGGTAGGAAGCCCCGGCACCACCCCAGTTGCCGCCGTAGCCGTGTGTGCCCTTACTGTGGCCTGAGTTAACAAGGCTCTGAGTGACCATACACCACTGCACACTGATGTTTTTTGACCCGTATACCGATAAGCATTCATCGATACTCCAGCTTACGGAGCAGTGGTCGATCATTATCTTTTGTCCGTCCATTCCTCCGAGTCCGTCACCCTCGTGAGCTTTGTTGTTGATTTTCAATGCCTCGTTTCCGAGACGGAAACGCATAAAGCGTATGATTACATTGGGAGCGCTGATCACGAAGGGATAATCGGCGATGCATATGCCGTCGCCGGGGGCTGTCTGTCCGGCGATAGTCACGTTGCCCTGTTTAAGTTTAAGTTCTGACTTGAGCCTGATTGTGCCGCTTACATCAAAGACTATAGTGCGTGCCCCACTCTGGCTGCATGCCCAGCGGAAAGAGCCCTCACCACTGTCTTCGAGGTTTGTCACGTGGTAGACTTTGCCACCGCGGCCTCCGGTAGTGATTGCACCGAAGCCCTCTGCTCCCGGGAAGGAGGGGAGAATGGCATCTTCAGCGAAAGTCGGGATGCTGACAGCAGCTACCATAGCCGCTGTCAGAAATATTTTCCTAATCTTCATTTCTTAAGTACTTTATCTGTTTCGGAGGATCCGTTGGCAAATACGATACGGCGGATGCTGATTCCCTGAGCCGGTCCGGCAAGACGCACACCATTGAGATCATAGTATTCCACTGCTACCACATCACCCTTGGAATTTTCGATGCTTTCAACGCCGCTCGTATGTGCACATTCCGGGTAATATTCATCCACTGCTGAGAGGGCATCGGCGTTTCCAGCCTTCATGATGTCTTCCACAAGCTGGTTGAGATATACTTCCACATTTGTATACACACCCTTTGCATCAACTGAATAGAGGTTAGCGTCTTCTGCATCGTCAGGATTGAGACCGTTGGCAAGCTCCCATTCATCGGGCATGCCGTCCATATCAGTGTCGAATCCTTCAGGACGCACGTTGGTTGGAAGAACCGGGAAACTTGCAGTGTTGGGATTTTCCTCGCCGTTCGGGTCGTTGATGAAGTCGAGAATGCCTTCAGTATTGGATGTGGGGTATACCTTACCGTTCTTATCTATGTAGGCTTCCTTTCCGTGGTAGGTCACTGTTCCTGTACGAGCCTCTTCCATATATCGGGCATCGACTGCATCGCGATAGAGTGATGCACCGCAATAGTTGAGCACCTTGTCATAGACAGTCTGTGCGCTTTGTGTTGTCACGATGCCGGCATCGATCGGCTCGTCGAGCTTTACACGGAGGTAGCTATATCCGTCGATTTCTGTGTAGTCAGCGTTCTCTCCGAATTTGTGTTTGGTATCAGGCATATATTTTTCGCCGTCTACTGTCTTGAGTCCGCTGTCGTATTTCACACCTTTCCAGTCGTAGTTTTCAGGTTCGGATGCGGCAGTCACATAGTTGCCGTCGATGTAGTAGCGTGAGCAAAGGTTGCGCAAAGCCTCATTGGTTGAGTTGCCATCGTTGCCGACTGACACTTGGGTGACGTTGGTCTTGTTTTTTGTGCCGGGACCGGCCTGGTAGTAGTTGTTGACAATGTTGATATAGCCGCCGCCGGGTCCTCCGTAGCTGCCGTTGCCATTACCCCAGTTATAGAGCACGTTGTTGCGGAAGTCGACGCGTTCGGCATCTACTGTGTTCTCATACTTTTCCTTGTCCCAACCGTCCCACTCGTATCGGGCACCATTGAATCGAGGTGCTCGGTTCTGGATATGTGTCAGATAGTTGTGGTGGAATGATGCTTCCTTTCCTCCCCAGATGCCGCCGTAGCTGTGCGCGCCCTTGGAGTGTCCGGGATTGGCGAGCCCTTCACCAATAGTACACCATTGCATGGTGAAATTACGGTTGTCGTAGAATGAAGCAACCTCATCGATACTCCATGAGAAAGAGCAGTGGTCGATGATAATGTTCTTACGGCGACGTCCCCATGTGGCATCTGCTCCATCATTGACGTCTTTCACTTGCGAGCGACGGCTGCGTATGAAGCGTACGATTACATTGTCGCACTGGCCAAAATAGAGGGTGTAGTAGCGAAGAGTGATGCCACCCTCGGGTGCAGTCTGTCCGGCGATCGTAGTATTTGAGGTGACATTTAACTGGCTCTTGAGGTCAATATAGCCGCTGACGTCAAATACGATTGTCTTAGGTCCACTTTGGGATAGAGCCCAACGTAGAGATCCTTCGCCACTGTCTTCGAGGTTAGTCACATGTACTATCTTGCCTCCTCTGCCACCGGTTACGAAACGTCCGTGTCCTTCAGCCCCGGGGAATGCCGGAACCGCTTCATCTGCGAAGAGAGGCATGCAGAGCGCGAGAGCTCCTGCCATGAGTAAAGTCTTCTTCATGATGTTTAGTGATTACGTTGATTATTATTGGTTTTAGTTATTTAGTGTCAAGATTGTCATATAATAGTTGTCTTTCGGCACATAGTCATCGTTCAATAGATGCTTTACATCTTTGAGCGAGAAATTATGGTCAGACGCAATTGCAACATATTTTCCTGTGTCATTATCGGGAATATATATGTATTCTTCCACTGCGGTGTCGCTTTTCGGGGATGCTATTGGATTGCGACGGAAAAAGAGTCGCAAGCCTTTCTTTTCATCTTTCTCCACTATATTAAAATAAAGTGGCTGAGCCGTGGAATTGTGAAGCACAAAGTTGAATGCACCGTCAGGGGTGTCGCCTTCTTGTTCAATCTGTCGGCAAGCCAGCGATATAAAGCTTTGATGAGCGGAGTCTGGCTCAGTCGGATCTTTCAAAAGATATGATAGATAGCTCATACCGTCGGGAATGTTTATAAGAGTAGGCACTACGGCATCAGTCTCGTGGATTGCCATTCCCATGGCATCATAGCCACTCTTCTTCTGTCCTGCATTGTCGGCTACGGCAGCGATCACCTTGCGGTTGATGTTGCGGGTGATATTGGAAGCTTGGGATTCCGCTTTTTTCATGAGAGACTTTACGGTCATCTTCCCCGTTTGGGTAGAAGAGTAGATCCGGTGTTTGTCGGAATCAAGGATATCCACGCTTCCCCCTGCGGGAATTATCAGCACATCATCGGCCGATACTGTGGCACGTCGTTCAGCCTTTGCCGTCTTGGTCTTGCTTTTGACAGATACATCCCCCTTCACTTTATATATCTGAAGGGCTGCTATTGCCTTTGGGGCGAGCAAAACGCTACATGCTGTCAGTAGAGCCATTGCAAGCAAATGTTTTATTCTTGGAGTCCTCATATTCTGTCGTTATTAGATCTTTTGAATAATTTTACGATACGGTCGCAAAAGCCACCTTTTGTAAATAATCCGATATATACATCGCACCCAGCTACCCCTAAGGATGTTGACAAAATAGCGAATGCGAAGTTTAAGTCGATACCATAATATATATATGCCATCGTGCCTCCCATTATCATTGCGTATAGCATGGCCATCTGGACAACTCTTACTACAAGCGGGCCTGCAGGGCTGTCCCACAGTCGCATGTTGAGCAATACAATGAGGAAGCAAGTGACAGCAGCCACTGCATAGGATTCGAATGGTGTCAACTCCCTTATGAAGTCGCCGGAGAGCAAGGTTGACGTGGTGTGGGCATGAATCAACAGACCCGGCATAAAGTTGTCGAGGGGTGTGACGTGAAGGTCACCGGCATTCTGCATTTTGCCTACCAACACAATCTTACCCTTGATAAGATCCGGATAATCTACAATCTCCTCAGGATCTATAATGTCAAATTTGCGTGAAGCAAACTTAATGAACTCATCATGTTCTGGTCTTTCAGCCAATTTTGCAGCCGCCTCAGGACGAGCCAGCCTGATTAGAGCTGATGGAAGAGAGGGGACTATTCCTTCTTCTGTCTTGAAACTTCTTGAGAATTCCCTGACAGTGGTCCGTTCGCCGGCATCTCCTTGGATATTGACGGCGGCGAAGCCCCCTTTAGGATTCACGAGATCGTCATAATAAGAAAGGTGTTGCGTATGCACTCCATCATCGTCGCTTGATACTCGGACCGGCATTACGAGATTCTCGCATCCGGTAAGGGATTCCGCAAGGGGGTCATCATCGGGATCAGATGGGGGTGCAAAGGCTATGTCGAGTCCAACAGCACCAGGCTCACAAAAGTCTATATCATCGATTACCCGTGCCATTTCACGACGCGTATATCCGTCTACGGGGACAATGACGATGTCTTCATCAAGCGTGGAGACGGCGCGGTCATCAGCCACGATTGTATAGAAATCGCTGAACCGAAAGTCTGAAGCCTTCTCCATAGGGGAGAAGAATGAGACTGACATAAGGTCGTAGACCAAGACATGCGAGAAAAGCAGGGTCATGACCGTTATCACCGCCGATTTGATCGGCAGTGGAAGCTTTGTCATGATTTCCGATAGGCTCTTCATCTCGTTTCGTTGGTCAGGTTAGTCGGAAAAATTCAAATATGTAAAGATAGTAAATTTCTTTCGAATAGCAGTGGACTGGACGCTCTTTTTAACAAAATATAACTCTTACCTTATGGAACGGAGGCTTCCCAGCCTCCGCTTATTGTCTGGCAGAAGTACCGATACTCCATACTGCGAAGCCGATACTGTGCAGAACGACGAAACTCCAAGTAATATGTTAAATTTAAAAATTTTTAAAAAAAGTAGGATTATTTTTTGGAAATATTGTGAAGATTCCTTAATTTTGCGTGCTAAACCTATTAAAATAAGTTTAAAATTAGTAATTAACCTATAAAAAATCGTAACTTCACGAGCGTTCCGGCTTGGAATCAAAAGGAGTGAAATTATTGAAAATAAACATCATAAAATGTATTATGACCAAAATTAAACTAACATCGAAACGAGAAAAGGGCGGGTCCTTCCTGTGGAAGACGTTCCTGACCTTGATCGCCATCTTGATGGCGGTTCCCGCGTTCGCTCAGAATGTCGACGTGTCCGGTACGGTACTCGACGACCAAGGCGAACCCCTCATCGGCGTTACCGTTATGGTTGAAGGAACCTCTAACGGCACGGCAACCGATTTTGACGGCAATTATTCATTAAAGAATGTTCCTTCTAAGGGCAAGCTCGTCTTCTCTTACATCGGCTACTCACAGCAGGTTGTAGACGTAAAGGGTCGCACCCAGATCAACATCACGATGAGCGAGGACTCCAAAGCCCTTGACGAACTTGTGGTAGTTGGTTACGGTCAGATCAAGAAGGCTGACCTTACCGGTTCTGTATCAGTCGTTGATGCAGGTCAGATCACAGCAAAGGGATCTGCTTCAGTCCTTGAGGCAATGCAGGGAGCGGTGCCCGGTGTAAGCATTACAAAAGCTACCGGTCGTACGAATGGCGCTATCGACATCGAAATTCGTGGTAAATCATCAATTAATTCTGATGTGAAGCCTTTGTATGTTGTTGATGGTGTGCAAACAAGCGATATTTCTTTCCTTAACCCACAGGATATCGAACGTGTGGACATTCTTAAAGATGCCTCATCTACTGCAATTTATGGTTCTCGTGCAACCGCAGGTGTTGTCTTGATTACCACAAAGAGCGGTGCCAATGTGGAAAAAGGCACCAAAGCTACAATATCTTATGATGGCTACTACGGTATAAGCCATGCTACTCGTATGCCCCAGTTTATGGACGGAACACAATGGTATCGCTATCGTTTCCAGAAGTTTACCCAGCCTACCGGTGGCGTTACAGCATGGGAGCCTCAGACCACGTTTGGCTCACTCCCCGCAGATATGGGTATTGGTCAAGCCCTTATTCAGCAGGTGGCAAGTGATCTGACTTCTCCTTATATATTGAAGGAAATGATTGCTAATGACGCGACTTCTTATTGGCCAGGGCTTGTGACCCAGGATGGTCATCAGCAGAATCATTATGTTTCTGTTTCCGGTGCCGGTGATAAAATCAATTATCATTTTGGCCTTGGCTACGAGAATGTGGAGGGTCTTTACAAGGGTGATAGTAAAGGCACATACTCTTTCAAGGGAAGTGTGGACGCAAAGATTAATAAGGTGATCAGTGCAGGTTTCAATTTCAACTTAGCTCAGATCAATAATAATTATGCTGACAGTGACGCAATCGCACAGGCTTATCGTGTGAATCCGTTTATGATACCATACGATGAAGATGGCAATACAGTTCACTTCCCTGGCAACAAAGCTACTCTTGGTTCGGATGTCCATCAGTTCTCTGACTTCATCAATCCTCTTGATAGAATGAAGAACTCCACTGAAAAGAGAAAGACCTACCGAATGCTTGGAAATATCTATGCTCAATTCAATATCATCCAAGGCTTAAGTTTCAAGACTACAATCTCACCGACATATACTTCTTATCGTAATGGTGAGTATGTAGGTTTTACAAATCCATCAACCGGTAAGACTTGGGTTGACAATGATGTGCGTAATGCCACTGTGAAAAACCAGACGAGCTATGGTTGGACATGGGATAATGTTTTGAGCTATGTCCGTTCTTTCGGTGATCACTCAATTAATGCGATGGCTCTTTATTCTGCAGAGAAGGGAAATACAGAGACCTATGAGGAAACCGCACAGAATCCTATTGAGTCTACCAAGTGGTGGAATCTCGGTACAGGTACAAAGGGTGAGGCCACAGTTAGCTCCGGTTTCAGCGAGAGCACTATGGAATCTGTGGCAGTGCGTGCCAATTATTCATGGAAAAGCCGTTATATGGTTACTGCTACTGTGCGTTGGGACGGTTCTTCCAGATTTGCTGAAGGATATCGTTGGGGATGTTTCCCCTCTGTGGCAGTTGGATGGAATATAGCAGAAGAGTCTTTCCTTCAGAAATGGTGGCTCAATAATTTGAAGCTTCGTGCAAGTTATGGTGTGACCGGTAACAATGCAGGTATCGGAAACTATGCGACGATAGTAGGGGTGAATTCTTCAAACTTCTATCCATTCGGCAATAAATATTATGATGGATTTTATCCTTCAGGTCTTGTTGATAAGGAGATTCAGTGGGAGAAGTCTCATGAGTTTAACATCGGCCTTGATTATGGATTCTTGAACAACCGTATCGTTGGTAGCATCGAATGGTATACAAAGACATCAAAAGAACTTCTTTATGATATGCCTCTGCCGATGGAGACTGGATATGACAAAATCTACACAAACGTAGGATCTGTAAGAAACACCGGTGTGGAATTCAGTATTACGACTACGAATATCGATACACGTGACTGGACTTGGACAACTTCGTTGAACCTTTCACACAATGATAACAAGGTGCTTGTCATTAATGGAATCTCTGATCAGATTATCGGTGGCAACTCAGGCAGCTGTCTTTTCGTTGGTCAACCTGTGAACAATGCATATGCTTACGCATGGGATGGTATAATTTCAGATCGTAATATGACAGTTCCAAACCATCAGATTGCGATTGATAAAGGCTTTACTCCTGGTGCTACGGTTCGTGAATGTGACTATTATTACGCATGCTATGGTCAGGCAGAAGGTCAACCCATTATTCGTGACGTAAATGGTGATGGTAAGTGGAACGATGAAGACCGTGTGGTTTTCAATAGCAATCCGAAGATTACAGGTGCAATCACATCTAATCTTTCATATCGTCTTCCCAAGAAAGGTGGTTCTCTTGACTTAGGTATCTCTGTCTATACAAAGATGGGTTTCAAGGTTGTTTCTCCGTTTATGGCAGGCGACTGGTTTGACTGGCACGACCGTGGTCGTGGTAAGGTCATGATGGATAACTATATTCCAGCCGGTATGCTTCTTGACTGCGAGGGTGTAAATCCTGATGGTACTCTTATCAACCCGGTTTACCAGACGCAGACCCATTATGGATCATGGCCGCTCGTAAATGCAGGTGGTAACGATGGCCTTGGCCCGGCTGCTTCATACTTTGGTTATAATAATAATGACAATAAGTTTAATGCTAAGCAGGTAACTGACGGTTCGTTCTGGAAAGTACAGCACATTTCCCTTGGTTATAATTTCTCTCGTGAAATTACAGAGAAATTTGGTTGTAGCAAGCTGAGACTTTATGTAAATATCACCAACCCGTTCGTATGGTCAAAGTATAAGGGCTTTGATCCGGAATGGGCGACAGCTGCCAATAAGAATGATGGTCCGAGCACAATCACATATGAGTTTGGTGCCAATATTACATTCTAATATATAAGGATATAAATTATGAAAAATATAAAATATTATCTTTTTGGACTGGGCACTGCACTCCTTATGACAGGATGCTCTGATTTCCTCGACTCAAGAAACTTGTCGAGTTCAGAGAATGCTGATGATTATTTCTTTGCTCATCCTGACCAGATACGCCCTGTGGTATATAATGCCGTTAGGTATATTGCCACACATATTGATATGCTTGATCAAGCAGGAGACCTGTATATCAATCCTCGTAGTGCAGACGACGGCACATTCTCGATGTTTACGGTAACTCCAGAAAATGGTACTGTAAAAGACTATTATCAAAAAGTGATGTATATGATCAATAAGGCGAACTGTATGATCTATTATGCAGGAAATGATGCTGAGTTAGCTGCTGAAGGTCGCTTCATCCGTCTTTTTGGTTACTATTATCTGACCCAGCAGTTTGGTGCTGTGCCTTATGTTACGGAATATATCCAGACTGCTGTAAATGACTTCCCGAGAACACCTCTTGACGAGTGCTACGCCAATATGCTTGCTGAATGTGAGGATCTATATAATAATTCTCCGCTTCCTGATCAGAGCCACACGGGCTATGCAAGCAAACAAGCAGTGGCTGCCATGGCAGCCAAAATCGCTCTTGCAGCAGGATGGGATCTTGACACTTCTCTTGGAAATGCCACAGCAGGAAGTTACACTGTAAATGACACGAAATATTTCAAGCAGGCTGCCTCATGGGCCGAGAAAGCTATTATGGGCATTCAGCTCACGATGTCTTTCTCTGAGAAGTGGGCTTGGAACAATGAAGGAAATGCTGAGGAAATCTTCTCTGCGCAGTATGATAAGGATGGTTACCCTGGTGATAAGGCTACCAATGGTCATTCGTTGATGAACAACTATATGGCTTATTATAGCAACTGTATCCAAACAGGTCAGAAGGGCACAGGTGGTGGTGGTACAAACTGCTGCTCTCAAAAGGCTGCTTCTTTGTTTGAAAAGGGTGATACCCGTTTTGAAGGAACATTCATGACATTCTTCTACAATTCTCCTATTAATCCGGAGACAAAGAACGCTGAATGGGGCAAACAGGGCTATATGGCTTGGTATAACTGTACTCCGGAAGAGCAGAAGGCACTTCCGATCGCTATGAGGATCTATCCTCCAGCAACAACAGTAGCAGAGGCCGAAGCTGACATCAAGCAGATGATTGAAGATGGTAGAATACTCAAGAAGTTTGCTACTAATACTTATGGTGTCAATGAGCCTTTTGCCGCTATCATAACAGGTCAGGATGTCACAAAATGGGAGTTTAATACCAGTGGAACAATGCCTTCAAAGAAAGTGGTTGCTTACACTGAATTCATTCGTACATCTGCTAATAATGGTACATGTGTGACAAAATATGATGATCCAACAGCTGCTAATGTAACAGGAAGTCAGGATTATCGCGACATACCACTTCTCCATGTCAGCGAAATGTATCTTACAGCCGCAGAAGCATATCTGCTCGCAGGGGATGAAGCCAGCGCTTTACGCTACATCAACGCCGTACGCAAGCGTGCAGGTGCTACTGAGCTTGGATCATTCGGTGCATATGAGGCTCCTTACGTAACAAGTACTAATTTCACATTTATGCCTATCGACCTCGTGCTTGATGAGCGTGCGCGTGAATGTTATGCCGAAAGGACTCGTTACTTCGACCTTCGTCGTACAAAGCAGTTGGTAAGATACAATCTTGAATTCAGCCGCTTTATGAAGACTGTTGCAGATATGAGCAATGCCGCAGGTGAGATCAAGTGGTATCGTCCAATTCCACAGGCAGAGATTGACAGTAATAAGGGTATTTCAACAGCAGATCAGAACCCCGGATATTAATCTTCTCAAAACTAAATGAAAATGAAATCCATATATAATTTATTTTGCATCTGTCTGGTCGTATTGTTTGGCCTTTCAGCTTGCACAGGGAAGAATGAGGAAATCCCTCCTACAGGTGGCTTAGACAATGCAGAGCAACTTGTACAAGGAACTTATGTTGGAACATGGTCTAAAACGAATCAGACAACAGGAGAAGTTGAAACTTCAGCCGGCACGATAATCTTTTCGTGGAATGAGGATCTTGGAAATAATGTGTCAGCAATCACTATCAATTCTGAGACTGCTGGTTTCCTTAATATTGATACTGATTCTTCAGCGTGCAATATATCGAAGCTTAGCTCTGGAATCCTCTCTTACTGGAATGTGTATTCACTTAATCCATTTGGAACAGAGTTTACTGGAAAAGTTACACCAGAGGGTGCTTGCTCGATGGACTATACTAAGATTGTTGTAATCAAGCGTAAGGAAACTGAGTTTAAATATACATTCTCTGGCACTAAGCAATAAATCAAAATAGTGATGGCAGAATTCAATTCTGCCATCACCTAAACAAATATTCATCAACTAAAATCAATCTAACAATGAAGAAATCATTACTTCTACTCTCAGTAGCAGCGCTTGCCGGTATGGCAAATGCTCAGGTAATCACAGGTCTTGCAACGAGCGAGGAGCTTGAGGCAGTCGGCCTTTCCGGTACAAAGACCGACATCGAGCCTGTCACCATTCTCGACAACGAAGCCGGCACATTCGGTTTGGCTTATGCTGACTCTTGGGGTACCACTACAACTTATAAAACCTATAGGAATATCACTGTAGATGGTGAGTCCATTGTGCTTGGTAGCGGTGCAGTGGGTAATTCTAACCCAACTTTTGTAAGCTACGAGGCTGGCGTGATGAGTGCAGGTGCAGTCTTTAAATTTGAAGCAAAGAAGGAAGGCTACATGACAGTCTTCACAAAGATTAATCCTAACAAGCAGTATGTCGTATTCGAAGGCAAGACTGAAGGACTTCCCTATTATCTTGGATGGTCAAATGGCACTCAGAAGATTTTCTATCATCTTCCCTCTGATGAAGATGGTCTGATGGACTTCAATGCACCTGATGCCGATAAATATTTCGTTGCCGCTACTAAACAGGTTGTCAATGAAGCTGGACTCAAGGGATGGGTAAATAAGAATGACGCAAATGATGTTGTTTATGCCGATACAAAGCCCAGCGATGACTACACTCCTCTTAATGAAATTATTCCCGGTGCTACTAAGCCCGCTATGCCTTGGAATGTAGAAGGTTTTGAGTCTGCTCCTGGTGAATCAACAGGTTTCTTGACATTTGAGGTTCTTGAAGGCAACACTTACTACTTCTCAGCTCTTGGCTCAAAGGCAGCTTGCGGTGGTTTCATCTATACTCCTTCACTTCCTACAATCGTTTATGAGGCAGTATTGGCTGAAGATGGAAGCGTTGCAAATCCTGAAGTCGTATTCGATATGGCATCAGGTGTAGAATCAGTAAATGTCGAAAACAATAATGCTGATGCTCCTATCTACAATCTCATGGGTGTACGCGTTAACGCTGATGCTAAGGGTATCCTCATCCAGAACGGCAAGAAGTTCATCCGCAAGTAAATCCCAACGATTATCTTACAATCGTAATACCTAATAAAGTCGAAAGGTGGCTTCTTCTAAAGCCACCTTTCTTAATATTTTTGCTATACATTTTTGTATGCTAAATATTCTATTCTTGTAACTTAATGACTAACAAATAACCCTATGAAGAAGATTTTTACTTTAATAGCAGTTGCCGCAATGGCATTCAGCGTATCAGCTGAAACACTCTTTCTTTCGAATCCTGGAAAATTGAAGAAAAATGTCCTTTCAGGTAAAGAATTAGGTGAGAGTGTACCTGATGGATTCTCTCTTCAGTGCATGAATGAAGAAAAGAATCTTGAATCGGGTTCGACCATGACCATTAATGATGAGAAGTATATTCCAATCAAATTTTCTAATGGTGCTCAGAACACATTGAAACTTCCTGAAGGATGTAAGGCTACTAAACTGACAATCTATACGACAATTAATAAGGATGCTGCAACTGATCGTCCATGCTATTGGGCTGAAGTAGCCGGTGTGACATACACTGCCGATGACAATAAAGGTATAATCGAATCATTTAAAGATTTTGCGAATCCAAACGTTCAGTCATTTGACATTCCGGAACTTAATGAAATCACCTTTAAAAATACAGGTGAACAACCTTTTGCTGTTCTTGAGGTGACTTTCGATGGAGTTATTTCAGATGAGAATCCAGGAGAAGATGAGGATCCTGGAACAGGTGAAAATGGAGCTGTAGTAACAATGGATGCCTACTATAAATCAACCGGTGAGACAATCAGCGCTGGATCTGTATTAGAAGATAATGATGCTCTTTCTATCAAAACAGTATATGCTTCTAAGGGAGAACAGAAAGCTGCCACTATAGGCGGAGTTGATTTCGATGGATACTTCCAGCTACGTGTAGCTGCCGATCCCTCTGCTGAAGATCTTACTGGTGAAGAACAGGCAGATTCTACTCCCCTTGTAGTAGAAGTCAAAAAGGCACTTACTCTTGCATTTTATGACCGTCGTCAGAAAGGAAATAGTGTAGAACCTAATGAAAATGGTTATAATTCAGGTGACAACAAGGGCATTTTAGCTATCAACCAGGCAGATCTTAAGAAGGTGAACGGTGAAATTGTGTTTGATCGCTATGATGGGGACCCCGACTCATATGGATTCTGCGTAGAGTCCTTCAAACTTGAGCCCGGAACATATACTATTTACCGTAAGGGATCTACTATGAGAATTTATGGTATAGGCTGGACCGTTGATGGCAGTTCATCTGTTTCAACAATTGAGGCTGTAGAAGACGCTCCTATCTACAACATGATGGGTGTACGCGTTAATGCTGACGCTAAGGGTATCGTTATCCAGAACGGCAAGAAGTTCATCCGCAAGTAATTTGATCAATGCACATTTGGCTACGCCCAAGCTTAAGCAAGTCATAATTGCATTGATATAGCAATAAAGAAGAGGCGGCTCCAATTTCGGAGTCGCCTTTTCTGCATTTCGTCAGCATATTATTGGCTAATATAAGAATGTTGTACGATTTCCCTATGGGATATTATTATCGATACGTGAAAGCAACTCATCTGCACTCATCTCTTCCAAACGAGAGAAGGCGAATAGCTTTTTGCCCAAATCCTTCAATGAAGCCCCAATGTGATAAATTGTATCATCGATGATAAGGAATCTATCGTGAGCTTTTCCAAAAATTCTTAACTCTATTGATGCGTATTGGGAATTATGTCGCTTTATATCCGTCTTTATGTTCTTATTCTTATCGGAGGTATATACGACAGCAGAGACTCCATCAGACCGTTTGTCAAGCTGCCTGAGGACTGTATAGTCAGCATAATTGTCAATTAAAACTATCCGTTTCCTTGCTTTCTGAATAAGGTCGCAAACTAAGGCATAAGCGTCGAATATCTGTCCGTCGAAGAATACTCCTTCGATAGGTGGAGTTGATGTCCTGACAAGGAAATCTACTTTAGTTGTTAAGTCGTCGAGCCTTTTGTCATGTTCTAAAAGTTTTTGGTCTACTCTTCTATCTGAAAGGAGCAGACGATGATTAATAGTATAACCTCTTAGAAGGTAATCTTTCAATACTTTGTTTGCCCATTGTCGGAATTGCGTTCCTCTTTTAGACTTTACACGATAACCAACAGAGATGATTACATCCAAACTATAAATTTGTGTTGGCTTATACTTTGAAAGAGTATTATGCAAAATTTGCATATTACTTTCTTTATCCAGTTCTCCTTCTTTAAATACATTTGATATATGACGAGCAATTACCGACTGGTCTTTATCAAATAACTCAGCCATTTGTCCTTGACTTAGCCATACAGTTTCATCCTCCATTCTAACCTCCAGTTTAACAGTTGAATCAGGATGATATATTATGATTTCATTTTCTGTTTCCATATCGCAAAATTAATAAAAATCTATCAATAATTATGAGGATTCTTTTATTATTTCTTTTTTTGTTTAATGCTCTTATATAGAGTGATCAGGAAATCATCTCTGTTAACTTTGACGCCAAAGGTATCCTCATTCAGAACGGCAAGAAGTTCATCCGCAAGTAATTTGATCAATGCACATTTGGCTACGCATAATTAGCTACGCTCAAGCTTAAGCAATTTATAATTGCATTGAGACAGCAATAAGAAGAGGCGGCTCCAATTTTCGGAGTCGCCCTTTTTCATGATGTAGGGATTAAGATTGATTTGGATGTTTGCGCTATATTTCGTAATTTTGCAGATGACGGGCCGAAGGCTGCCTATAAAATGATGATTATATTATGAAATCGAAATTATTATCAATAATCTTACTCCTCTTTCTTTCACTACCGCTCCGGGGGGCTGAGAAGCCGTGGAGCCATGGGAGGCTTCAGGTAGCTGACAATGGGCTATATCTACAGCATGAGGATGGGATGCCGTTTTTCTGGCTGGGTGACACGGGGTGGCTGTTGCCGCAGCGCCTTGACCGCGATGAGGCTCAGCACTATCTCGAGCAGTCGGCTCGCGAAGGATTCAATGTGGTGCAGATACAAGTGATCAACGGTGTGCCCTCATTCAACCGTTACGGCAAGATGTCGCATCCCGATGGGTGGAACCTAAGCGGGGCATCAAAACAGGGAGAATACGGCTACTGGGAGCATCTGGACCACATTGTAGACACTGCAGAACGCAATGGCATCTACATAGGCATGGTGTGCATATGGGGAGGACTTGTGAAAGGAGGACTGATGGATGAGAAGCAGGCTGAGGAATATGGAAAATTCCTTGCCGACCGATATAAGGATAAGAAAAACATCATCTGGATAATAGGAGGCGACATACAGGGAGATGTGAAAACTGAGGTGTGGGATACGCTTGCAAGCACTATCAAGGCGAATGATCCGGAACACCTGATGACTTTCCATCCACGTGGACGCACTACCTCGGCTCGATGGTTTGCAGACCGAGACTGGCTGGACTTCCATATGTTTCAGAGTGGACATCGACGTTACAATCAGAGGATGGGAAACAAGGATTATCCCATTCCGGATGGGACTGAGGAAGACTCATGGATGTATGTCGACTCTGTGCGCAAGCACACACCCATAAAACCGGTGCTTGATGGCGAACCAAGCTACGAGAATATCCCGCAGGGTCTGCATGGTGCTGATGAGCCCGTATGGACGGATAAGGATGTGCGCCGTTATGCATATTGGTCGGTGTTTGCAGGTTCGTGCGGCCATACGTATGGGCACAACAATATAATGCAATTCATACGCCCCGGTCTCCCCGGAGCATATTTCGCTGACGGAATAGAGAAGCCATGGTATGTGGCCATCAATGATCCCGGTCGGCTACAGATGAAATATCTAAAGCGACTTATGCTGTCGTTCCCTTACTTTGACAGGGTCGCAGACCAGGAAATCGTCTTAGACAACGGGGAGAAGTATGACCGTATAATTGCCACCAGAGGCAAAGACTATCTGTTGGCATACAACCATACAGGGCGTCCGATGAAGCTTGACTTGAGCCGCATCTCGGGCAGGGAGAAGGATATCTGGACAATGGATCCTACGGACGGAAGCTTGAAGTATATAGGCAAGACAGATGAGAGACATTATAAGCTTATCCCGACTCCGGGCAAAGACCTTGTAGTGATAGCTGTTGACTCGGATAGAAGATACCTTACTCCAGACATGAAGGAAATCCCGGAAACAGGAATCCCGCTATCGGATGCCAAAGACCTTACCGAATAAAAGCGGTAGGGACGCACGGCTCGTGCGTCCGCATTATACGAAATGAAAATTAATTGTACATTGTTAAACGGACGCACGAGCCGTGCGTCCCTACCAATATAATTGGATAATGAAAATATTGATTCTTGGAGCCGGAAAGATGGGCTCATTCTTTTGCGATTTACTTAGTTTTGAACATGAAGTGGCTATCTATGATCCGGATCCGGAGCACTTGAAGTTCACTTTCAATGTGCAGCGTTTTATGAGGCCGGAGGAGGCAGCCGGTTTCGAGCCTGATCTGGTGATAAATGCCGCTACGGTGAAATATACGATAGAAGCTTTTGAAAAGATATTGCCATACATTCCTAAGACTGCTATTCTGAGCGATATCGCAAGCGTGAAGACCGGTCTGCCGGAGTTTTATGCTGAGAAGGGATACAGGTTTGTGTCTACACACCCTATGTTTGGCCCTACCTTTGCTTCGCTCAGCAATCTTGCAAATGAGAATGCCATCATTATCAAGGAGGGGGATGAAGAGGGACGCGAGTTCTTCCGTTCGCTCTATAAGAAGCTTCGGCTTCACATCGAAGACTATACTTTTGCAGAGCATGATGAGACCATAGCCTATTCTCTATCTATACCATTCACCTCTACTCTTGTATTTGGAAGCGTGATGAAGCATCAGGATGCCCCGGGCACCACGTTCAAGCGCCATATGGCTATTGCCCATGGACTGATGGGTGAAGATGACTTCCTTCTGACCGAAATCCTATTCAATCCACACACTTCCGGTCAGTTAGACCGTATTCAAGAGAATCTTACGGAACTGAAGGGGATAATCGAACGGCGTGACTCAGCTGCTATGAAGGTGTTTCTTGATAGGGTGAGGGAAAATCTGAAATAACAGTCGATTTACGGCTGTCGGACGCACGAGCCGTGCGTCCCTACAAGAGGGTCCAGTTGATTTCAAGGGGATTGTCGGTCATAGAGAGAATCAGAGGGAGTTCGGGATTGTCGAGGATGGTCATTCTTGCTCCTTCTTCCTGATCTTCTACCTTGATGGCTTTACCCAAAGGGGAGTCAGAATCCTCGATCTTGCGCCATAGCACCCCATTATATACAAATTCGCTTTTCTTTCTCAAAGTGTCGAGGGCGGAACGGGAGATGATGCCAAAGGTCTCATTTGATGGGAGAGTTATGTGGTTGCCGTCTTCGGGCATCATGTAGCTTTGGGCGGTGCCGTTCTTTACTGCTTCTGGAGTCATAGTGTAAGTGCCGGTCCAGAGTTTGAGATTGCGGACGATGCTCCAATGCAGGGTGATACCGCCGTCCGGAGTAGTATCATACACGAATTTGAAGCGGCGGGTTTGGCCGTGGAGTTTGTAGGCGATATTTAGGGTGTCGGGGTGGACGCACGAGCCGTGCGTCCCTACAAGAAGATTGTGCGGTTTGTCAGCGGAGGGGAGGACGCACGGGCCGTACGTCCCTACAAGGTCTGATTTGGCTTTCATCACCAGTTTTAATTCCCCTCCTGCAGCGAGGTCAGAATGCTTTAGAAAGAATGAGTCGTATGGCTTGCCGTTCAGATAAATCTCAGATATGTATCGATTCTCAGGTGAGAGTCCTTCAGCAGAGATTGTGAATGTTTTCCCATCCTGAAGATGGAACGTTGTAGATTTCAACATAGGAGAGTGTATGAGATAATAGTCATGCCCGGCATTGGGGTATATGCCCGCCATATTGAAGATAAGCCAGGATGACATCGCTCCCGAATCGTCATTGCCCGGCAGCCCGGCAGGAGAATCACTGTAATTCTTCTCAATTATTCCAAGAATATTATCACTTGACTTGTCAGGTTGCCCTATCCAATGATATAGGCAAGGGGAGAGAAACGATGGCTCGTTGTTGACATTGAAGTAGTCTTTTTCAAAGAATGTGTCGAGCCGCTTCTCAAACGCTTCCGGACCACCACACATTTCGATCAGTCCCGGCACGTCGTGCGGTATGCTCAGCGAGTATTCCCATGAGGATGCCTCATAGAAGAACATATCCCACCACGGTGTGTACCAGGGACCTTCGAAAGTCAACGGAGTGTACTTGAATTGAGGATGTTGATATTTTGAATGACCAAACTGTAAAGAATCAAGCCAATTTCCTTCAGCATCCCTTGGCATAATGAATCCTCGCGCTCCATCGTGCTCATAGTCCGGACGCCATAAGTTTTTCCATGACTCAGATTGCTTCATGTATCTGTCGGCTATATCTTGCTTACCAAGACGCTTTGCCACTTGAGATATTGCGAAGTCGCATAGTGAGTATTCAACAGTGCGGTTTCCGGCACGCGCTATCCCGTGAGGGATATAGCCGAGAGCGAGGTACTCCCGCAGACCGCCTCGTCCCTCAGCCTCCTCGTTTCCTCCAGGGGGCACTGTAGCATCGTGGATCATCTGAGTGAGCGCTGCCTCATAGTCTATTCCCGGAATCCCCTTCACGCATGCATCAGCTATCACCACATCGGCATTAGAGCCACCTTGAGTGCGGCCATTGGCATTGCCACTGCGTGCGTCGGGCATGAAACCGTCGCGCTTGCCGATGTTAACAAGAGAATTGACCATATCGGCGAGGCGTTGGGGCTCTATGATGGCAAAAAGGGGCATAGATGTTCGGTAGGTGTCCCAGAGGGCGTAGAAATCATCATAGTATGGCACAGGATCGGTCCAAAGCGGATTCTCACCAGTCCGGTCAGATGGCATGAGCATCGTGTGGTAGAGAGCCGTGTAGAGCATTCTCTTCAGGTTGTCGGGAGTATCGGGATGCAGCTCGATCTTTTGCATCGCCCTTTCCCATTTACCGAGAGATTCATTCCTGATGTCGTCGAAAGTCTTCCCTTCCGACTCCATTTCATAGTTGTGCTTTGCCTTGAGTGAACTTATAAATGAAATTCCTATGCGGAAGTTGACTGTATCTGTCTTTTCAGGGAAAGTCACGAGGGCTCCCGTCTTCTCTCCTGAGTCAAATTGATCAGTGGATGTGGTGATGGAGTCTCCTTTCCATGTGGCTGTCTTCGAGAACGGGACATCAGACTTTGCATAGAAATATACGGCATATGCCCTGCCATTGTTCCATCCCCCGCGTATGCGGCTGTAGCCGGCGATCTCAGTGTCGGATAGTATCCGGATCTCGGAGCCTACAAATTGCTGTGCCTCCCTGGCATCCGGGACAGGCGACTCGCCAAGGAAGAAGCCGGCATCAACTTTCAGGCACTTTTCTCCTTTATCGGGATATGTGAATCGGTAGGCGGATGTCCGGTCGGAAGCGGTAATCTCTGTCTTTATGCCGGAACCGGCATATGCAGTGGAGTAATATGCGGGGAGAATGGTCTCAGACTCCCGCATGGCGAAGATCTCAGTGCCGTCGAGGGGACCCACGAATGGTTGGAGTAGGATATTGCCGTATTTGGGTCCTCCTCCGGTGCCACTGACGTGGACTTGGGCAAAACCATCAACTCGCTCTGGCATCGGGAGCCATCCGCTGTTGGGAGAGGGGGTGCAATCGGGAGATGGGCGTACCATTCCGAAAGGAGTGCAAGGCCCGATGAAGACCCTGCCGAGTCCTTCCGAGCCAATGCGGGGATCTATATAGTCGGTCAGTCTTGCAGCCGATGTATGAAAGCAAATAAGCAGGGAGGTGATCAATATAGGTAATGAAATCTTCATGATGCAGGCCATATTTTGATTAAGACTTCCGACAGAGTCCGAAGCCCAATGTTGATAAGTGCAAAGTTAACATAATATTCTTGATTGGTGAAAGAATAATTATTAAATTTGCAGAAAGAATCTACGAAGTGACTATGATGATCGGAATTTGTGGGGGTATAGGGAGTGGAAAGTCGGTGGCGAGTCGGATTTTGCGTCTTCGAGGAGAGGCCGTGTATGATTGCGATTTGGAGGCTAAACGGATTATGGATGGTTCGGAAGAAGTGCTTTCTGCCCTCAATGTCCGCTATGGGGATGCGGTATGTCCGAAAGATGGTCCTATCTGCCGGCCGGAGCTTGCTAAACGTGTGTTCGGCAGCGATGAAGAGAGGCTATGGCTCAATTCACTTGTGCATAGGCTTGTGCGTGAGGATGTGGCAAGCTGGCGCGATGAAAAGCTTTCAGAGGGGCACCGCAGATGCTTCGTGGAGTCAGCGATACTCGCTTCTTCCGGATTGGCGCAGATGTGCGACGAGATTTGGCTTGTGACTGCATCTGAGGAAGTGCGGATAGAGCGCATAAAGATGCGTGACTCTATCGACGAAGAGGCTATATATAAGAGAATGCTAAGCCAGAAAGAGGAGGAGAGACTTATCGCGACTTTAGGTATCCCTGTCAATACCATTGACAATTCCGGAGATGTATCCATACTTGACCAGATAGATTAGAATTTCTCGGGCGTTATATAGTCTTCAATCACCGGGATGAGGCAGCCCAATGGCTGCTTTTTTTATGGATATTGTAGTTTTTTGAGGGAATGATGCGTCTTAATGTCAGAAACGAAAACATAAAACAATGGAAAAGAATCAGACCTTGGACTTCGAGCGCCTCGTGATGGAGCATAAGAGCA
This sequence comes from Muribaculaceae bacterium, assembly GCA_029060625.1. Lineage (GTDB taxonomy): Bacteria > Bacteroidota > Bacteroidia > Bacteroidales > Muribaculaceae > Lepagella. The sequence continues at coordinate 34,735 of JAIDTO010000174.1, forward strand.
CCATCTATTCGGTCTGCTATATGTTTACCGAGACAAAACCGGAGGCTGACGATCTATTCCAGGAGGTGCTTATAAGCCTATGGCAAGGAAAAGACTCATTTCGCGGCGATTCAAGCCTCCGCTCGTGGGTCTATCGCGTGAGCATGAACACTTGCATCTCATATAAAAGAAAGAAACGGGTTAAGACTATACCACTTGAATTCTCTGCCGATTCCATAGCCACTGATTCACCCGGCAACAAGCAGGCACGTATGCTCCACGAGCGAATATCGCGTCTTGAGCCATTTGACCGCGCCATTGTGTTGCTATGGCTTGAGGATATGTCGTATGACGAGATTGCTGCCATTGTAGGCATCACAGCAAAAGCCGTTGGTGTGCGCCTCGTGAGAATCAAGGAAAAACTGAAATCCCTATAATTCAATTTTCGCTGGCGAAAATTGAGGGTTAAGGGTTGAGGGTAAAGGGTTAAGGGTAAAGGGTAAAGGGTAAAGGGTTAAGGGTTGAGGGGTATGAATAATTAAAAATTCTTGAATATTCTTGTACATAATGGACGAACTTGATATATTAAAAGAAGAAATGGCGGCGCTTAAGCGTAGCCTTGACAAAGAACAGATCGTAAACGACAGACTTTTGCGTACCGTGATGCGGCAGAAGGCCTCATGGCTAAATAAATTTGTGATATCGGAATTCATCATGCTTCCCATCCTCTATCTGATGTTTGTGGGCATATGTGCATTTTTTCATGTCTCTCAGTGGTATGCATTCTCGCTGCTTGTCCTCTCCCTGATTGACGTGCTGGTAGACATACGCACATTCCGTATTTCGCCGAAAGTGTTCAGTACTTGTACTATGCTTGAGGTGCGCCGCTTGCTCGTAAGGCAGAAGAAGGAGCGCTTCATCCATGTCTGCATAGCCCTTCCCCTTGCGATAGCTTGGCTTATACTCATGCTCTGCGCCATAGCGAATGCAACCGATCCTCTGGCTTCAGACCATATGCTCAACTACTCCGGAGTCGTCGGCGGCATTATCGGAGGAATCATCGGCGGCATAGTGGTAATGATGATCTACCGTAAGGCCCAGAAGACAAACGATTTCATCATCAACGATATCCCCGAAGAGAATGCATAATTCACAATGCACAATGCATAATCCCTGCGGGCTCAATTCCGCATCATGAATTCTGCATTATGGATCGAGATTGCGTAGCCCAATTATGCATTGTGAATTATGCATTATGAATTGATATCATAGCCCTTTCTTCAGCCATGCTCCCGAGATGAGGCGCCAGAGGAATATGGCTCCGCGGAAGCAAAGCTCGATGCACATTGCGAGCCAGACGCCGGCAAGCCCCATCGTTGGGGCAAGCCACGCTGCGAGAGGTACCCTGACGAGCCAGATGCTACTGAAGTTCATTACTGCAGGCAGCACTGTGTCGCCTACGCCTATCATCACCCCATATGCTACGATGGAGGCGGCAAACATCGGTTCTGCAAAGGCCTCGATGCGGAGTGCCTCTGCTCCAAGGTCGATGATATCCTTCACAGGACTCATAAGAGCCATCACATCGGCTGCGAATATATACATGACGATTCCCATTATACTCATTGTCAGCATGCCCATGCCCGTGGTGATATAACCGAAGCGCTTGGCAAGGTCTTTGCGTTTCGCTCCATAGCTTTGCCCGACGAGGGTGGTGGCTGCCTCCGAAATACCATAGCCGGGCATATAGCAGAGGCTCTCTGCCGTCACTGCAAATGCGTTGGCAGCTATCGCCATCACACCTAATGGCGCCACTATCACTGTCACGGCTATCTGTGCCCCGCAGATCACTACGTGTTCGAGTGTCATAGGGGCTGATACTTTCAAAGCCTTGCGAAGTACCTCCCATTCCGGACGGAAACTTCCTTTCTCCTTCACTTTTGCAATGGCAAGACCATCCTGACGGAAGCAAAGGAAATACATCATGAGCCCGGCTGTGATTATCTCGGCTGCCGCTGTGCCAAGAGCAGCTCCCAACACACCGAGCCCGGCCCCCGGCATTGTAAGTGAAACGCCTGCTATGTCAATGCTTCTGGTCGGGAATATAAGCAGAAAATTGAAGATTACGTCGAGCACGCACATCATGACATTGAGGCATCCGGGCACTTTCATGTTGCCGCTGCATCGCAGCATCCCGCCCCCAAGATAGTTCATTGTGAAGAGAGGCAGGGCAAGTACGAACACCAGGAAGTAGAAGGAGGCATCGGGGCATATGCTTTCCTTGCCCCCGAGCCAGTGGGGGAGAGGCCAAGCTATGGCAGCGCCTACAGCGGCCACCACCAGACTGAAGAGGAAACAGGCGATGATGCTCTGGCGCAATATGCGGCGTCCCCTGGCATGGTCGGAAGCACCTATGCTATGGGCTACCTGTACGGAAAACCCCATTGTCACAGCCGAACATATACCCCAGAATAGCCATAGGGATGTAGACACAAGTCCGACGGCAGCCGATGGGTCAGCTCCGAGATGACCAACCATTGCTGCGTCGATATATTGCATCATCATGCTCGAGAGCTGCGCCATCATCGCCGGCCACGAAAGCTGTACGGTCAGCTTAAGTTGCTGCCCAAAACTCAGACGTTCTCCCGATCGAATCTTATCTATCAGCATTTCCTGTTTGCTATTAAGCTAATTAATATGCAAAATTACACAAAAATCCCTATTTGTGCAAATGTTAAGAAAGGTTAAAATTAAGATTTTGGGGAAATTTTTATAGAAAATAGTATCATTTATGTTAAAATTTGTATTAATTTTGAAGGTTGGCAGGGGAAAAGAGTGAAAACTCATTGACCTACCATGATTAACCTGAATCTGAGATCAATTAAATAAATGTAGTACCCAAAAACAACCTGCATGAAAAACGTTTGTTTTACACTCAGCAGGAAAGTGCTGATGGCGATAGCTATGCTATTGACCTTTACGCTTCCAGCTCTTGCCCAAAAGATCACCGTCCACGGCTACGTGGATGATGCGACGGGCGAACCACTAATTGGTGCCACCGTTATGGAAAAAGGCACCTCAAACGGCACTGCGACAGACTTTGACGGTAATTTCATTCTCAACGTCGCTCCGGATGCCACTCTCGTTATCAGCTACATCGGCTATGACACCCAGGAAGTCCCTGTCAACGGCAAAACGGACATCCGCGTGACTCTTCAGGACAACGCGACGATGCTTGCCGAGACAGTCGTGATCGGTTACGGCTCCGTGAAGAAATCGGATGCAACGGGATCTGTCGCTCTTGTGACTCCTGATGAAATCGATGCCGGCATCTCAACTTCAGCCCAGGATCTTCTCGTCGGTGCAAGCCCCGGTGTTGTAGTCACAACCAACGGCGGTAGCCCTGAGGGTGGTGCCACAATCCGTATCCGTGGTGGTGCTTCACTTAATGCATCTAACGACCCTCTTATCGTGCTTGACGGTGTGCCTTTGAGCAATGACGGAGTAAACGGTATGGCCAACCCATTGGCAATGATTTCTCCCGATAATATCGAGAGCATGACAATTCTTAAGGATGCTTCCGCTACAGCCATCTATGGTAGCCGTGCATCAAATGGTGTCATCATTATCACTACCAAGAAGGGTAAAGGTGGCGCTCGTCCGCAGGTGAACTTCTCTGCCAACATGACAGTGAACACTGCCCGCAAGACATGGAATGTACTTGACGGTGATGAATATCGTGAGCTCATCCGCAATTATTGGGGTGTAGGCTCAAACGCAGACCTTGCTCTCGGCACAGCCAATACCGACTGGCAGAAAGAGATCCTCCGCACAGCTATTTCTCATGAGTACAATCTTTCTGTAGGCGGCAAAGCCGGATTCCTCCCTTACCGTGTTTCTGCGTCATTTACCGACAACAACGGTATCCTTAAGGATTCAGAGATGAAACGTGTGACAGCAGGCTTCAATCTAACTCCCGAATTTTTTGGAGGCCTTCTTAAAGTGAATGCGAATGTAAAGGGTTATTATCTGCGCAACCGCTTCACAGACGAGGGATGTACCAACAACGCAATCCAGGCTGATCCTACAGCCCCGGTCTACACGAATGTGGCTTCCGGCAATCCCGATTTCCCTTATTTCTACAATGGATATTCAACAAATGTCAACGGCAACGACTTCAATTCGCAAGGTATCCTGAACCCGTTGGCTATGGCAACAGACAGGGACAATACAGCTGATATATACCGCAGTAACGGTAATCTTCAGATTGACTATGCCCTCCATTTCCTCCCGGATCTTCACCTGAACCTGAACCTGGGTTATGACGTGAGCCGTTCGCACAACAACATATACACCGAGCAGAACTCACCTACAGCCTGGAACAACACCTATAAGAACGGTGCTGCATATTACTATAATGCCTATGAGCTGCGCCGCAACACCCTTCTTGATTTCTACATGAACTATAAGAAGGACTTCGATGCTATCAGCTCGACCCTTGACGTGATGGCGGGTTATTCTTATCAGAGATTTGACTCACACGGCCACAACAACGGCAATGTCATCACCTCACTTGGCTTCCTTCTTCCCTCGGCTTCGAATGGCGTGCTTACTCTCGACCAGTCGAGCTCTGACAAGATTGGCACAAGCTACACTCCGTATTACGAATGGAAGAGCGGTAACCTAATCCTCTGCTCATTCTTCGGACGTCTGAACTACACATTCAAGGACACATATCTCCTTACCTTCACTCTCCGCGACGACGGCACTTCACGATTCTCAAAGAACAATCGCTGGGGTCTCTTCCCCTCTGTGGCCCTCGGATGGAAGATCAACAACATGCCTTTCTTCGAGAGCGCAAGCAACACGATGAACGAGTTCAAGCTCCGTCTCGGATGGGGCCAGACCGGTCAGCAGTCGGTAGGCGGATACTTCGACTACATGGCTACTTATGTTCAGTCACAACAGGGTTCATACTATCCCAACATGTACACAGGACAGTATCTCAACAATGGCAATGTGACCGGCTACACACTATATCCCGCAGGTTACAACCCCAACCTGAAGTGGGAGACCACAACCACATGGAACGTCGGCTTGGATATGGGATGGCTCAACAACCGCGTGACATTGGCTCTCGACTGGTATCTGCGTGATTCAAAAGACCTTCTTGCAACTGTAACCGTAGCTCCCGGTGCTGCCACTACCAACGAGCTAACCCAGAACGTTGGATCGCTCCGCAACATCGGTATCGAGGGAACCATCGGCGTGAAGCCTATCTATACTGACAACTTCGTATGGAACACAAGCCTCAATGTAGCTTGGAACAAGAATGAGATCACCAAGCTCAACGCATCGAGCGATCCCGGCTATTATGTTCCACTTGGAGGTATGGGAGCAACCGGCAACACTTGTCAGGCTCACAAGGTGGGACTTCCCGCTTACACATTCTTGCTTTACGAGCAGATCTATGATCAGGAAGGCAAGCCTATCGAGGGTGCCTACGTAGACCAGAACGGCGACGGACAGATCAACTCAGAAGACCTCGTGTTCAAGCACTCCAGAGATCCGAAGGTGACCCTGGCATGGAACAACAATTTCAGCTTCGGCAACTGGGACCTTGGATTCCAGCTCCGTGCCTCTATCGGCAATTATGTCTACAACAACGTTCTTGCACAGCGCAGCTACCTGAACGGAACATACTCCAACAGCTCACTGAGAAACGTGGTAGCCAACGATGGAGTATACTTCGTGGGTCAGCAGTACTATTCAGACTACTATCTTGAGAATGCCGGTTATGTGCGTTGCGACAACATCACCCTTGGATATACCTGGAACAACCTTTTGAACGACAATCTCCGTCTCCGTCTATACGGTGCAGTACAGAACCCATTTGTCATCACAAAATATAAAGGTATCGATCCTGAGGTGTTCAGCGGTATTGACAGCTCTACATACCCACGTCCTGTAAGCTTCACAGTCGGCCTTATCGCCAATTTCTAATCTTAAGGAACAAAAAAATATGAAATCAGCATATATAAAAATTCTATCAGGAGTTGCTTTGGCCTCAACTCTGGGTCTTGGTTCCTGTATCAACGACCTTGATCAGCTTCCACAAGACCCCAGCGTGGTGCAGACTCCTACCTTTGCGTCAAATCCAAAGGAATATATAGGCGAGGTGATGGCAAAGTGCTATTCTTCACTCGCTGTGTCCGGCCAGTATGGCCCGAACGGAGATTCTGACATCAAGGGCCTTGACGGCGGTACTTCCCAATATACCCGCGGACTTTTCATGCTCAACGAGTTCCCCACCGATGAGTGTATGTGGGTGTATCAGGATGCCGGCGTGGCAGACCTTGTTCAGGCAAACTGGGGCTCAGACAACGTGGTGGTATATGGTATCTACTCCCGCTTCTACACCCAGATAGCTATTTGCAATGATTTCCTTCGTCTTGTGAAGGATCCGGCATCGCAGGGTATTCCAGTAGATGCTGAGCTACAGAAAGAAATCGATCAGTTTAAGCTTGAGGCACGTGCACTCCGTGGCATGTCGTATTATAATATAATCGACCTCTGGGGCCGCGCCGTGATAGCATGGGACGATATGGCATACGGTGAAATTCCCCCACAGGCAGAAAGCCGTGAGGCACTTTACAACAAGGTGGTGGAAGACCTCGAGGATGTCCTGTCTGCATGGCCTGACAACCAGCAGGTAGTTTACGGCAGAATCGGCAAGGATGCAGTAGAGGCACTTCTCTGCCGCTATTACCTCAACGCCGAGGTGTGGACAGGCAAGGCAGCCTATGACAAGTGCTGGACACATGCGCAGAACATCATCAACCGTCACAAAGGTGGTGGTTTCCAGGAATCAGGTCTTGCCAAAAATTATCTTTCTCTTTTCTGCAGAAACAACCATATGTTCATGCCCGGCGGCAGCCTTTCAGACCAGAACGAAATTCTCTGGGGTATTCCTTATGAGAACACTTATACAGAACCGTGGGGTGGCACTACCTTCCTTGTATATGCCCCGATCAAGAACGCATCGGAAAATGCTCTTGATGCCGGTTTCTGTGATGTCACCTATTATGGAGTATCCGATGGCTGGGGATGTATGCATGCCCGCCAGCAGTTCTCTGAAAAGTTTAACTTCGTGAATGGTTATAGCAGTGACAACCGTACTTATCTATGGCTTACTGAAAATGCCGGATATAAGCTTGAAAACACCAAGTATGATGATTATACAGACGGCTATATCCCCATGAAATTTACCAATGTTATGTGTGAGGCAGACGGTACCATGCCTTTATGGGAAGACGCGAAGACACATCTTCATCGCGCAGGCGTGCAGCCTGTAGAGACTGAGCCTAACCATCCGAGCAATGACCTTCCGCTTATCCGCCTTGCTGACGTGTATATGATGGCTGCAGAGTGTACGCTTCATGGTGCAGGCGACAAGAATACAGGCGTTGAATACGTCAACCTTATCCGCGCACGTGCCGGCGTGGCTCCCTGGGGTAGCGTAGAGCTGACAGCAGAGAATATCCTTGACGAGCGTGCAAGGGAGTTCTACTGGGAGATGACCCGTCGTACGGACCTTATCCGCTTCGGCAAATTCACATCAGGCTACAACTGGAATTGGAAGAACAATATCTACACCGGTACTCCTATTGCCGACTACCGTGTGCTCTATCCACTTCCCGCCAACGTGACAGCCGTATATGGCTCATCGATGATCCAGAACCCTGGTTATTGATCGCTGATGTATCATTAATTTAATTCAGGAAACCCAACATGAAAAAAATATCAATTTTTGCAACACTCCTTATGTTGCTTGGCCTTGGGATGAGCAGCTGTAAGGAAGATACTCAGCCCAGACTGTCAGCCCCGACAGAATTCGTGCTCAACACACCCCCTGCGGCTGACCAGCTCTATATCTTCAGAGCCAATGACAAGAACCAGAGTCTTTATGACATAGAGTTTACAGTATCCCAGCCTAACTATGGACTCGGATGTGTGCCCGACTATCAGGTGCAGGTTGCCAAGAGCAAGGCAGACTTTGACGCTTGGGATACCCTCATCAGCGAGAACGGCAATGAGGATCCGAAAAATCCTTTCCTTGGCAACGACGGCAATCCATTGGTGTCAACACTCGAGACAATCTTCACTACAGCCAAGATGACTGTGACAGGAGATGTGTTCTCCGGTGGCGTCAACAGTGTTTATGGCCTGACTGCTGAGAATTACAACGGTGAGGCAGTGCCTGTGGCAGTGCGTGTGCATGCTTGGCTCCCCAATGCCAACTACAGCTCGATTTTCTCAAATATTATTGAACTTCCACAGGTGTCAAGCTACATTCCTATCGCCGGACCGGGTGAGATCTATCTTATTGGTCAGCCACAGGGATGGAATATCTCTGAATCCAAAATGGTAGCTGTAGAGACAGAGATCGGCTCTAAGGTTTATCACGGTGTGTTTGACATTCCTGCAGGTCAGTTCCAGTTCCGTTTCTATAGCCAGCTTGGCGATTGGAATTCATGGTCGATCGGTGCGCAGGATGAAGATAACCCTGTAGACATTACATTCACTGACGGCAAGTATTCCGGTCCTATATTCGTAAGCGCCGGCGGCGGTGACGAGAAGGGTAAAGGCGCATGGCAGGACAGCAGCTGGGAAGGTGGAAAAGTCGAGGTTGTCATCAACATGAATGACATGACTATTGACATGACCATGTTTGAAGGCCGCAAGGTATATGTCATTGGAGCTTGCAATGATTGGCAGATCAACAGCGATAAACTGGCGTTGAAGGAAACCGAAGACGACAGCAATATTTACACCGGTACGATCAACGTGGAAGCAGGTAAGTTCATATTCCGTTTCTACACCGCTCTCGGCGATTGGGATGCAAACTCAATTGGATCCGGAGTGGAGGATTCACCACTGGCCATTAGCATGGCTGGAGGAAGCTATACCGGCGCGTGTGTCGACGGCAAGGGCAGCTGGCAAGATGACAGCTGGGCCGGAGGCGACGTCAATATTACGCTTGACCTAAACGACTATCAGGTTACATTCGAGAAAAAGTAATAACCGCATCATGGGAGAGGGGTGACTTCCCACTCCGGACAGTCACCTTTCTTCTGATGCAGCTCAAAAGAAACAAACCTTATGAAAAAACTAAATATTTTTCTGATGGCAGCCATCACTCTTGGCTTTGCTTCATGCGAGGATACGAGTGATCTTGGCATTGCACAGGTCAATCCGCAGTTGCCTTCAATTGAAATCGATGGCTTCTCAATAAGCGGTGTTCCAAGCAGTGTGAATTTGGATGCCACCGTCAACCAGACAATACCCGTAGCTACAGTGGCTTCAGAACCGGGCAATCTGCCGGAAGGAAGTTCCATTAAGCTTGCAATGCAGGTGTCAAATGACGCAGATTTCGTAAACGCCACAACCTTTGACGTGGTCAATGGCGCGGTAAGCTCAGATGAATGGGAAGACTACATCCTGAAGAGTGGAAGCAAGTCGCCCGCAGCTGTGACCAATTATGTCCGCTTTGCTGCTTATCTCGCTAATGGCGGACAGCTGACACGTCTTGGAGGCGAAAATACCTGGTATGGCGCAACTACCGTGACAGTGACTCCCGTAGACCTCCGTCTTGATGTGGAGAGCTCCTATTATCTGGTGACAGCTTCCGGAAAGGTTGCACTGGAACATTCAGATGCTCATGTCTACGACGATCCTGTCTTCACACTTTCGTTAGAGCTTTCAGATGATCAGGTGCCTTACTATTGGCAGATAGCTCCGGGCTCAAACGAGAATAAGTTATATGGAGTATCAGAAACCGGCGATGCAACAGCTCTTGAGGGTAGCCTTGTATTAGGCGCACAGAAGGGTGAGCTGGCAGAAGCCGGTAAGTATACTCTTAAGGCCAATATGCTCGACAAGACCTATAAGTTTGAGAAAATGGTGGCTCCGGACACTGAATATCTGTGGACTCCGGGTCCTGCAACGGGTTGGGGACATGCTGACAACATGCTTCTTGTAAACAAGAATGATGGTACGTTCGGCGGATATGTATATATCAACGAGAAGTTCAAGCTTTGCGCACAGCCTGGTTGGGATCCGCTTAACTGGGGTCTTGACGGTGGCGTGATGACTCCTGGGGGCACTGATATCGCAGTGGATCCGAGCGGTCTCTATTACGTTGTCGCAAACTTCAACGACATGACCGTAGGCCTTACCGAAATCACCCGTATTGGTGTGTTAGGTAATTTCAACAACTGGGCTAATGATGAAGGTGGTGCTGATGTTGCCCTTACTCCGAATTCAACATACAATGTATGGAGCGGCGATGTAGATTTCACGGCTGCTGGAGGGTGGAAGTTCCGTATGAACAATGGATGGGATCTTAACCTTGGCGGCACTATGGATAACCTTACACAAGGAGGCGCAGACCTGTCGATAGAAGAGCCGGGTGTATATACCGTAACTCTCGATCTCAGCAAGCTTCCTTACAGCTGCACAGTCGTAAAGAAATAATCCCCACATTCCCAATATCCAGAATGCCCGCCCCGGTCTCTCCGGAGCGGGCATTATTATTCACAATTTGAGAAGAAAAACATTTGCAGATATAGGCGATTTTCGTTAAATTTGCACAATATTGATTATACCACCTTATGATGAAACTTAAATCAATCGTATCAATAACGTTGCTTTTGTCGGCTCTTGCAGGGTATTCGGCATCTCCAGAAGCGGGATATGCTAAAGGCGCCGACGTAGGCTGGCTATCACAGTTGGAGGCTGAGGGCCACAAATTCTTTACGCCGGATGAAGAGCATAAGGAGATGGAATGCATGCAGCTTCTCCGCGATTATTGCGGAATCAACTCCATACGCCTTCGTGTATGGGTGAATCCTAAAAATGGATGGAATTCAATACCCGATGTGATGGCGAAAGCAAAACGTGCTTCTGATCTTGGTCTGCGCACAATGATAGATTTCCATTTCTCCGACCATTGGGCAGACCCAGGACAGCAGGAGATGCCGGAGGCATGGAAAGGACTGACGTTTGAAGATCAGAAGAAGGCCTTGGCAAACCACGTCACTGAAACCCTCACAGCTCTTAAAAATATAGGGGTGACTCCCGAATGGGTGCAGATAGGCAACGAGACGACTCCCGGCATGATGCTGCCTGTAGGCTCGCTCGATAACCCGGAGCAGCTCACCGCCCTTAATAATGCGGGATATGATGCCGTGAAGGCTGTATTGCCTGACGCGAAGGTCATCGTGCATCTTGACAATGGTTATGACCGCGAACGCTTTGACCGTATGTTCGGGATGTTTGAGAAGCAAGGTGGCAAGTATGATATGATCGGTATGTCGATCTATCCCTATTGGGCTGCCCAGAACGGATATACCGGTGGATGGGAAGGTGTGACAGCTGATGCCATCGCCAACATCGACTATCTGAAGCAACGCTACGGTCGACCCGTAATGATATGTGAGATCGGCATGCCATATGATCAAGGGGAGCTATGCGCTGAGTTTGTGAAAAAACTTATGCAGGCTGATTCGGAGGGCATATTCTATTGGGAACCGGAAGCCCCGGAAGGCTACAACGGTGGCTACAATTTAGGCTGTTTTGAAAAAGGCACTCCTACCGAGGCCCTTACTCCATTCAAAGATTAAATTTTTTGATATGATAAATTTTAAATCTAACGATATGATGAAAACTTACTTGATGTCGCTGCTGATGATGGCTGTGACTGTGCTGGGCCTTAGTGCCCAGGTCACTTCAGATCCTTCTCCTCTGCAGGAGGATTCGAAGGATGTGAAGATTCTTTTCCATGCCGACCAAGGCAACAAAGGGCTCATGGGACTGCCTGCGACAGCTAAGGTCTATGCTCACACCGGTGCATGCCTCAGCAACGGCAATGACTGGGTGAATGCCCCTACATGGGGAAACAATGCCGATAAATATCAGCTTACTTATGTAAGCGAAAACCTTTGGCAACTTTATATCGGCGATATACGCGAATATTATGGTATCACAGATCCTTCGGTGAATGTGACCCGCTTGGCATTCGTGTTCCGTACGGGCGATAATTCGAAAGAAGGTAAGGGTGATGGCAATTCCGATATCTTTATCAATGTGCTTGACGGAGGCCTGCAGGTGGCGATTGAATCCGGATTAAACGGATCGATTGTGACTCCTTCTACCGCAGCGGTCACTTTTAAGGTTGGGACCACTAAAGCTGCTGACATCACGCTGTCAGTAAACGATAAGGAAATTGGCTCAGTGAAGGGCTCTACCCTTCTGACGGTGGACTATACTTTCCCCGGAGCAGGCAACTATGAGGTGAAGGCGACTGCCACTGCCGATGGCGAGACTGTGACTGATGTGAAAAACTATGCTTATATAGAGGAGTCAAAAGCGGAGAATTATCCCGGCGGAATTCCGAAGATGGGACCTGTCAAGAATGCTGATGGAAGTGTCACTTTCTGCTTGGGAGCTCCCGGAAAGAGCAGCGTGATGCTTATCGGCGCATGGAATGACTATACTGCCGACAACAAATATATGATGAAATATCAGGATGTAGATGGCTTGCGTTATTTCTGGCTTACGGTAGATGGCCTTGACAACGCAAAGCAATACGGATATTATTTCCTTGTAGATGGTACTATCAAGGTTAGCGATCCTTATGCGCGTCTTGTGCTCGACCCCTGGTACGACAAGTATTTGACCACTGATGTATATCCGGATCTTCCCGCTTATCCTTTCGATAAGATCGAAGGGGTGCCTTTGGCAGTGTATCAGGGAAATATAAATGATTATGACTGGCAGGTGAAAGATTTCAAGGGTGTTGCTCCTTCCGACCTCATCATTTATGAGTTGCTTTTCCGCGACTTTACCGGAACTGAGGGTAAGGCAAATGGAAACGGTACTGTCCGTATGGCAATGGAGAAGATACCTTACCTGAAGACACTCGGTGTCAACGCCATTGAGCTTCTCCCGATTATGGAGTTTAACGGCAACATATCCTGGGGTTATAATCCCAACTTCTATTTCGCACCTGACAAGGCATATGGCACTCCGGACGACTATAAGGAATTTATTGATATCTGCCATCAGAACGGTATGGCGGTGATTCTGGATATGGTGTTTAACCAAAGCGATGGCCTGCATCCATGGTATCAGATGTACATGCCATCTGAGAATCCTTTCTACAACGTAAATGCCCCGCATGCCTATAGCGTCCTTAACGACTGGAACCAGGGTTTCCCGATGGTGCAGGAGCAATGGAAGGATGTACTCGAGTATTGGATGACCGAATATAAATTTGATGGTTTCCGGTTTGACCTTGTAAAGGGTCTTGGCAATAATGACTCTTATGCAAATTCCGGTGATGAAGCCACAAATGCTTTCAATCAGTCGCGTATAGACCGCATGCGTGAGCTTCAGAAGGTGGTCGAGACAGTGAATCCCAACGGATATTTCATCAATGAGAACCTTGCTACAGCCCAAGAGGAGAATGCTATGGCAGAGACCGGTCAGCTTAACTGGGCAAATATAAATGATGCGGGTTGCCAGTTTGCCATGGGATACCAGAGCGGGAGCAATCTCAACCGTTTTTATGCTCCGAAAGACGGCAACCGTCTGTGGGGCTCAACGGTATCCTATCTTGAGAGCCATGATGAGCAGCGCCTTGCCTACAGGCAGAATCAGAATGGAGTGACAGGAGTGAAAGGGGATATAGTCAATTCCATGCACCGCTTAGGATCTGCTGCAGCACAGATGATTCTTGCTCCGGGTGCCCATATGATATGGCAATTCTCAGAACTTGGCAACTATGACAACACAAAGAACAGCAATGGAGGAAATAACACGGATCCCAAGACCGTGCGTTGGAATCTGCTTGATAATGCAAATAGAAAGGGATTGTATGACAACTATTCTGAGCTGATAGCAATACGTAACGGAAACACTGATTTATTTGCAGAAACAGCATCTTTCGAAAATAACTGTGCTCAGGCGAATTGGGCTGATGGTCGCACGATGGTGTCTAAGGCCGGTGATAAGGAGTTGATCACTGTGATCAACCCAAATATCGACAAGGAGATTACTGTCACCGTAAACTTCAGCAAGAAAGACGATGCAGCCTATCAGATATTGTCAAAGTCATATGACTCGAATCCTTCGTTCAGCGCTTCAGTCAGCACTGTGACTGTGCCCGCCAACTGCTATGTCTCTATCGGCAGCATGGAAGTGACTGAAGTGGAGGGAGTCTGGAGCGATACAGATGCTTCTTCATTGAGAGTGCATAGGGAAGGCAACAGTATTGTGATTGACTATACGGCTACACCAGTGGAAATATATACGATGGATGGCGGCAAAGTGGCATCCATTCAAAATGCCGGAAGCATAGAAGTAGCATCCGGTGTCTACGTAGTGACCAACGGGAAAGAGACCGTGAAGATAGTTATTTGATATAATAATTGGAGGAATTAGTCGCCTTAGGATTGGGAGGACGCACGAGCCGTGCGTCCCTACAAGGATAGGTCTTGGTTGTCTTTGAAAAAATGGAAAGCCCGCGATATTGCAGGCTTTCCATTTTTTTCTAACTTATGAGGGGCGCAGATGTGGAGATGTCGGGTTATTCGATGACTTCGCCACGGAGCGTAGCGGAGGAGGCGTCAGTGACGCGCACTCGGAGGAAGTCGCCGGGCTTGCTGTTGTCCCGTGGGAACACTACCACCTTATTCTGGGATGTGCGACCGAATAGCTCGTCGGCACTGCGCTTGGAGACTCCTTCTACGAGCACTTCAAACTCCTTCCCAACATCGCGGCGGTTTGATTCGAGGCTCAATTCGTTCTGTAGGGCAATCATGCGGTTCAGACGCTCCACTTTCACGTCTTCGGGGATATTATCCGGGAGATGCTTCGATGCAAATGTCCCGGGACGTTCGGAGTATTTAAACATAAAGGCACTGTCAAAGGCCGCTTCCTGCATGAGTGAGAGAGTCTGCTGGAAGTCTTCTTCAGACTCATTGTGGAAGCCTGTGAACATATCGGTGGAGATACCTGCCTCCGGCAATATTCGGCGTATCGCTGCAATGCGGTCGAGATACCATTCGCGGGTGTATTTGCGGTTCATGTCCTTAAGCACGCTGTTGCTTCCGCTCTGCACCGGGAGATGGATATGGCGTGCAATGTTGGGATGCGCTGCCATCACTTCAAGGGTCTCGTCGCTCATGTCTTTGGGATGTGAAGTGGTGAAGCGGATGCGCATATCAGGGGCTGCTTCTGCCACCATAGCCAACAGGGCAGGAAAATCTACCTTGGTAGGGACGCACGGCTCGTGCGTCCGAATGTCGTCGGTTGCAACCTCAAAGGAGTAGGAATTTACGTTCTGTCCGAGCAAGGTCACTTCCTTGAAGCCACGCTCGCGGAGGTCGGCAAGTTCGCGAAGGATACTCTCAGGCTCTCGTGAGCGTTCACGTCCGCGGGTATAAGGCACTATGCAGTATGAGCAGAAATTGTTGCAGCCACGCATAATGGATATGAACCCGCTTACGCCGGCACTTCCGATGCGGCGAGGGAGCACATCGCGGTAGGTCTCGGTAAGGCTCAGGTCTATGTCGATTGCCTTTTCCCCTGCTTCGGCAGAGGCGAAGAGCTCGGGGAGCTGCAGGTAGCTGTCGGGGCCTGCCACCACATCAACTCCATAATCCTCTATAAGGGTTTTCTTGAGGCGTTCCGCCATGCATCCGATCACAGCGATGATGATTTTCTTCCCGGTCTTGCGTCGGTAGGCCTTCCAGTGGCTTATGCGCTGATAGATCTTTTGCTCAGCATTCTCCCGGATGGAGCAAGTGTTGAATATGATAGCGGATGCATCCGAATCCTCCTCCGTGAGCTCATATCCTGCCATGCCCAAAACCGACGCCACGACCTCGGAATCTGCCACGTTCATCTGGCATCCATAGGTCTCTATGCGCACTTTTCGTGATAAAGTGCAATTTTTATCGTCTACAAGTCGAAAAACAGGGTTCATACTATTTGATATTTGAAAGATATTTCCTAAATTTGTACCAAAATATTAAATCGTCTACAAAATTACACAATAAATCTATTTGTTACAAATGAGCATCCCTTTTATTTCGGCCGAAGAGGCTGCTTCCTACATCAAAAACGGTGATAATGTGGGTTTATCGGGCTTCACAGCGTCCGGTACGCCAAAAGTTGTAACAGTTGCCTTGGCCAAGCGTGCCAAGGAACTCCATGAAAAAGGACTCCCCTTCAAGATCAATCTTTTCACAGGCGCATCGACCAACGACCATGTGGATGGAGAGCTCTCACGCGCAGATGCAATTGCCATCCGCACCCCCTATCAAGGTCACAGCGACTCTCGCAAGGCAATCAACGCGCAGGCGATCAACTATTTTGACGGCCACCTGAGCATGATGGCGCAGGATCTCCGCTACGGATTTTTCGGCGACATTGATGTGGCAATCATAGAGGTGACTGAGATGAGCCCCAATGGTGATGTCATTCTCGGTGCCGGTCTCGGCATGACTCCGACACTCGCGCAGATGGCTAAGAAGATCATCTTGGAATACTCAAGCTATTATAAGACTTCCTTCCGTGGCTTCCACGACAACTACGTGCCCCTCGATCCTCCTCATCGTCGTGAGATACCCATCTATAAACCATCTGACCGCATCGGTTCCACCGTGCTCCATCTTGATCCGAAGAAGATCATCGGTGTCGTTCCTTCCAATGCATCCGAGGGTGTAAAGCCGTTCACTCCATCTGATGAAGTGACACATATGATCGGTGAAAATGTCTGCAACTTCCTCGTGCAGCAGCTCCGCTCAGGAATGCTCCCCAAGGAGTTCCTTCCCATCCAGTCAGGTGTGGGCAACGTAGCAAATTCGGTGCTTTACGGTCTTGGAGAGAATCCTGAGATTCCGCCATTCGAGATGTATACCGAGGTGATCCAGGATGCCGTGATGTCACTTATGGAGCAGGGTCACTGTAAGTTTGCTTCCACATGTGCCATGACATTCTCTGACGATGCCATGCTCCACTTCATGGAGAATATCGACTTCTTCCGCGACAAGATCCTTCTCCGTTCAGGTGAGATATCCAATAGCCCGGAAGTCGTGCGTCGACTTGGTGTCATCACCATGAACACTGCTCTGGAGGCAGACATCTACGGCAACGTGAACTCTACCCACGTGCTCGGCACGAAGATGATGAACGGTATCGGAGGTTCGGGCGACTTCACCCGCAACGGTTACCTCTCAATCTTCTCCTGCCCCTCAATCCAGAAGGGAGGCAAGATCTCGGCTATCGTGCCTATGTGCTCACACATCGACCACTCCGAGCATTCTGTCAATGTCCTCATCACTGAGCAGGGTGTGGCTGACCTCCGTGGCAAGGACCCGCGCCAGCGTGCCACTACCATCATCGAAAATTGCGTACACCCGATGTATAAGGAAATCATGTGGGACTACCTGAAGCTCGCCAACAAGGGAGCCAAGGCTCACACACCGCATCATCTGCACGCAGCATTCGCCCTGCATGAGACATTCATCGACTGCGGCGACATGTCGAAGGTTGACTTCGCCAAGTACTATTGATTCTTAGTAAGGGACTTAAGGTCTTTAAAGTCTTTAAGGTCTTTAAAGTCTTTAAGGTCCTTAAGGTGTTTAAAGTCCTTAAGGTCAGAAATATTAATGTTGATAAATTAAGTGGCAAGACCCTCAGTGGGCT
>JAIDTO010000175.1 GCA_029060625.1 Muribaculaceae bacterium
TTATCAGGATTCTCAAGATTTTCAACTGATAGATATGCCTTGATGTATGATTCCTGAGCAATGTCGTCGGCAAGTGCTGAATCTCCACAGCAGAGCGCCATGAGAAACCGGCGAAACGACTTCTCATGGTTTTTAACCTGGATTATGAATTGCTCTCGGGTCATCTCTTACTTTTCTTTCAGAATTTCCTTGCGGGTTACGAAATATACTATGAGATAAGCAATTCCTATTGCGGTTGAGACCGCGCCAATCAACATAAGAAATGAGAGCTCATCAATATCATTGGCGGGCCAAAGGAAATATACCACTGAGAGTGCGATGCCAACGAGAGTACAGATGCAACCACGCAGCAGACGTGCGTAAAGCAAATCCTTTTCGGTATATTGACGGTTTTTGGGATCGCGGAGTGATTCCACCAGACGTTCTGTGTCAACTTCCCTGCCGGATTCTATAGCCTTGGTGAGAATCTCGGCACGTTTGTTGTCACTGTTCCATTTTCTAAGGCTGACAATCAGCACGATCGATACGGGTAAAACCACGCAAACAAAGATGGGTACTAATTCTTCCATATAAAGTGTTTATTAAGTTTGTTACATATGATAGATGCAATAAGGGAATGAAATGTGACATCTGTATTAAAAAAAAATCAGACATTCATAGTATTTTGTATGAGTGTCTGATTTGTGTGGTTAGAATTTACAGAAAGTCTGCAGTCGGCGGCTGGGACTTGCTTTAGGCGGCGGTTAGGACTTGCTTTAGCTTGGGCGAAGCCAAACCGCCGTCCCATAACATAGTTAGAGCTTGTAGACCTCTACGCCGGCGAGAAGGAAGCAGCCGGTGCCGTAGTCGTCAAAGTCAGGCACTGAGTCGTAGGCTACGGGCTGGCCGTCTTTGGGTTCTTTGCCGGTGCCCTGGACATAGCCGAGATATCCGTTCTCGTGAACGGCTTCCTTCACCATTGCATTCCAAGCCTTGGTGATCACCGGCATATATTTTGCCTTGTCGAGGATGCCGTTGCGCACACCCCATGCCATTCCATATACGAAGAGGGCAGTGCCTGTGAGTTCCTTGCCTCCGAAATTGTCAGGATCATGGAGTGATACATTCCAGAAACCATCCGGACGCTGGCATTTCACGAGGGCTGCACACATATCTTGCAGGTCCTTTACATACACTGCTCTGTGGGGATCGTCGGCGGGAGTGTCCTCAAGCACACGCACGAGGGCTGCGACTACCCAGCCGTTTCCACGGCTCCAATAGCAGTTCTTTCCATTAGGCTCCTTGTAAGGAGGCACGAAATCTGCATCTCTCCACCAAAGGCCTTCTTTCTCATTGTAAAGTCCACCGGCGAGAGCATTACGGCTCCACTCATACATGTCCCATGCTTTCTCGCTATATTTCTTGTCTCCGGTGACAGCGCTTAGCTTTGTGAGCACCGGCATACCCATCTGGATAGCGTCGATCCATGTCCAGTCGTCAACCTGAGGAGTATTGACAAGCATATTGCAAAGGGAGATGGTCTGGGTCAGCATCTCGGGCTTCGGGGTCAGTTTGTAGAGATCGATATAGGTCTGTCCGCATGCATAGTTGTCGGCATTGCGGGTAGTGGTGTCATCGCGGCGCATGCCCCACTTGAAACCTTCTGCCCAGTCAGTTGCATACTGCCAATATTTCTTGTCGGGATAGATGGAATGCAAAGCCATCAGACCTTCGAAATAGATCGAACGGGTCCATATATTGGCTTCGTAAACTTTCTTACGGGAATAATAAGGGATACCTAAAAGTGGATCCGGATGTTTACGCATGTAGAGGTCATTGACCTTGATGAGGGTCTTGAGAGTTTCCTGACGGGGAGGAAGCTCTTCCTTAGCCATGATGGCAGGAACTGCCATTAATACTGCAAGGAGGGTTAAGATTGTCTTTTTCATTGTATGGTTAGTTATTTGGGTTATTGTTTCTTTGTGAGGGGAATTAGTGTAACCTTAGAATTCAAGCCGGAAGGAACTGTCTCCCAGTCGGAATAATCCACGACTTTCTTGCCGATTACGCTCGCTATGTTGGCATCTTTGAAGATCTTCCATTTTTTCCCTTTTCTGTCATAGTCTGCTATCCTGTTGGCGGGAAGGTTGGTTACGTCAATCTCAAGTGTGTTTGTGCCGGGTTGCAGGAGTTCTCCGATTTCAATAGTAAAGGGAACACTCCATACTTTCCCAGCATCTTTGCCATTGACTTTCACAGAGGCGCTTTCGCGAAGATCGCCAAGGTCGAGAAGCCACTCATCGGCTTCTATTCCCTCTGGGAGTTCGAAAGAAACCTTGTAGCGTCCGGTAGCGGTGTTGACTTTTGCTTCATCGATAGGGAGTTTGGTCCATGCCGTCACAGTATCTGTATCGAACACTCCTTCTATAGCCGGTTGGCTCTCGGGGAAGGAGATGCTCCATCCTTTGTCGATATTTACAGGAGATCCTTTTTCATAATAAGCCCATTCCTCTGCCTCTATCTCAGTCGGGAATGTTTTTAGCAGAAGTGTCTGCCCCGGTTCTACCTGTAGCATTATCTCTGTTGTTCCGTTCGGGCCTTTGCGGGTCTTTGCTTTTCCTTTCTTCCCGGTGAGAGGATCGAATATCATGATGCTTTCAGCCGGCACAGCCAAAGTCTCCCATCCATCGAGACTGTTGTCATTTAGGAGGGCAAGGAAATAATTATAGCCTCCTGCCTCGTTGGT
Source organism: Muribaculaceae bacterium (assembly GCA_029060625.1). GTDB lineage: Bacteria > Bacteroidota > Bacteroidia > Bacteroidales > Muribaculaceae > Lepagella. The sequence goes on from JAIDTO010000175.1 coordinate 2,726, forward strand.
GCGTCGGAGCAATGATACTCCTTTGTTTCGCAGTGGCTCAGGGGTAGCTCCCGCCATTCGGATGGCTGCCTGGATATCTTTTACGGGGGCTGCCATATCTTTCTCAAGATCAGCGAGGGCAGCACGTCTCTCCTCAAGATTGCCGAGTCCCGGCACATCCTTAGGAAGATTTCCGGTGAAGATCACGTTTCCACCCTTTGCCTTAAGATCCTTCAGGGCCTTGAGAGTCTCAACAGGCATAAAATTGACAGGGGGCACAATGATCGACTTGTAGCGGTTGCCACCTGTCGACACGATAGATCCATCAGCTTCGACACTGAGTTCGGAGATAAGGGAATCTGAAAGATAGTCAGGATCGAGACCAGCCTTCACCAGTTCGTTGACCATAGCTTTCACATCCGGCATCTTCTTATCCATGCTATGGATGTCAAACATCATGTAAATGCCGTCCTGACGTTGCCAAATGTCGTCGATAGGGAAGTAGAGCAGTACGTCAGAATCAGGGTTGCCTGCTGTCAGAAATGCTTGGCAACGGGCGATGTATTTGAATAGAGCATCAGCATCTTTCCATATTGTGTTGGTCGGCGACATATTGACCGATGCATAGAACAACCAACCGGGGAACTCCGCACCTTTTGGGGAGTAAGTGGCTCCATGGAAGAAAATGTGGTTGACTCCGGCTGCAAGCATTTGGTCGATTTCCGGTTTTGCAACTGACAGGGATGTGTGGAAATGCTCAGTGAGCCATGTGAGGGTTTCTGCTGAGACGAGTGGTTTCCCGGCTATGTGGGCAGCCGAGGATGCAAACTTCAGCACAGCAGGGTCAGCATCGCTGTGGCGTGAATCTCCGGTAGGGTGGAGTCCCGGGATATTTAGTTCGGAGCGTCCGAATGATTCGCATTCCGGTATGTCTACGATTGCATATAGGTCAATGATATTTGCGGGGCTTCCATGGCTTTGATTGCGGATTTGTGCGCCATGGCTGTGTGCCCAACGTGTCCAAAGATCAGTGAAATTTTCTCGCAATACTCGAGCTAAAGTATATCTGTAGTCTCTTACGAAGCGGCCGCGAAGCTCCGTCTGGTTACCTTGATCGGCAAACTCCGGAAGATACTGCTCAAGGCGATAGCCATGGTCCTTGGCAAATTCTTCAAAAAGACCTTTTGTCCAGTCTGAGCCATAAACTTCATATGAATCGTTGAACATCACCTTCGGGAACGTGTCTTCCTTTCCAGCGAATGCACGGTCGAATCGGTCGAGGTATTTCTTCACCGCAACGCTGTCGTAGTGGTTCACTACATATCCTTCACCTCCCGGGGCAGCACGCTTCACTTTCTGGAATGTCCTACCTGCAAATAGTGCATACACTTCCCAGTTTCCTTTCTTTGGAGCCGTCCAATTAAGAGTGCCGTCTTTTTTCAGTTTATTTGTGATGTCAATCCGTGTGTCGCCATTGACAGCCATTATTTTTTCGACAGTCGCCACCGGGCGCTGCTTTTCATCCTGTGGCTCAATTTTGGCTGTCAGTTTCTTGCCGGGAGCCACGTCCCACTTTTCGATGATGAGTTTCTGAGCACTTTCATTTTCTGTCACTTCCGGGCCACCGAAAGGCCAACCTGTTCCGTTGTTCATTTCCGGTTGAAGTCCGAGCCGTCGGCTTTCATTGGTGACGTGGCGAAGCATCTCCATCCATTTATCGGAAAGATATGGGATGTCGTTGGCTTCATTCCCTTGCACTCCGTAGATAGGGGTTATCTCAAATCCTCCCATTCCTTGGCGAGCAAATTCTTCGAGATTGAACGTCAGACCTTCAGGGTCGACAGCGCTTCCCTGCCACCACCAGCGAACGAATGGCCGATTGACGGTGGTCTCCGCATACCAGTCGGTCGAAGGGTCTTCGGCGTGGGAGAAGAAAGCCGCACTTCCGAGCAGGCATATAGCGGTGAGATATTTATATCTTCTTTTCATGTATGTTGGTTTTTTAGTCTTAAGTCTTGAGTCTTAAGTCTTAAGAATTGATTTTTTGTTTGGTGGGCGGTGAGGAGATCAGGCCTCACCGTCCTGTGTTTTTTATTCAGGAAATCAAGGTAGTGGCTTTATGCCTTCCCAGCGTACGTCCCAGGTGCCGTCTTTCGGGAACCCTGGATTTTCAACCTCGCATCCGTCCCATCCGGCGGTCATCAGGGCTACTGCTGTCAGCAGTCCGCCATTGCCCGGAAGATAGCAACGAAGTCGGTTGTCCTGATAGTTATGTCCGTTGGGAAGATAGGTGTTAGTGCGCTTGTCCATCAGCAGGGCATTGATAGCCTTTTCAGGTTCTCCCACTCTTACAGCACACATAGCCGTGGTAGGATAGTCCCATCCCCATGTCTTGTCCCAGTTCCAGTTGTTGTAGACCCAATCGAAAGTATTGTCCAGAATCTTTGGGTCGGCAAGTGGGGAAGCCGGAAGAATACCGAGTGAGCCAAGCACAGCCATATGGTCTGAAGTGAAGCGTATATCCTCGTAGGTCTGTGGGGCAGTCTCTGCAGCAAGATAAAGGGAATCCTTGGCAGCGAGATGAGAGAGCTCGCTTGTGATTTTATCCCATTCCGGATTGCGTTCGAGCCCCATTCTTTCTCTCCATTTCTGGGCTGTGTTGAGCCCGAAATGCCAATATGAGAGCTCGAAAGGAGGATTGACGGTTTCTGAAGCTTTCAGAGTCTCCTGTGCCGGAATGATCCCCTTGAGGATATAGCGTCCGTTTTCCTCGTCTCTGTCGGCAAAGGATGCCATGAACTCTGCTGTCTTGTCGATCAGAGGGTAATACTTGTTGAGAACAGCTGTGTCAGGATTTGCCCGATAGAGGAGTTCTGCAAGATAGATGAGATGTGGCTGTTGCCAAATGAGGAAAGATCCTACTCCGGACGGCGCTTCGATTGAAGACGGGTCAGTCATCTTCATCCAGCGTACCCCTTCGAATCCCTGTCGCTCGGCAATAGCCTTGGCATTTGCCTCCGCTTTCTCATACCATGGAAGAGTGCGGGCGAGAAGGTCTTCATGACCATAGAGCGCGAACTGAGCCTGATGCCACCATATCATCTCGAGATGGAATTTGCCGAACCAAGAGTTATAAGTAAGTCCTGTCTCCTGTGGAGGAGTAGTGCCCGCGCAGTTTGTGGCAAGCAGATATTGGGAGAGCACCACGCGACGTTCGAGTTCCTTGGCGCGAGGATCAGTGCAGTGGCTGAAATCAACCACGCCCCCTTCGTTCCAGAACTTCTGCCAGTAGTCGCTTGCATCGGCAATTACTTTCTCCGCGTTCATATCCATATTGCCTGTCATCTCTTCGGTGAATTGGGCTGTGATGCTCCATTTGTCGGCATCCGGAGTGATGACGATGGTGTGAGGGGAGGTCTTTTCTGCTTCGGTTTTTCCGTCCCAGTGGAGTGTGATGAAGTATGAAGTGGAGTCAAGGGTATGTTTTACGATAGCTTTACCCGGTTCTGACACTACGATGTAAGACGTATGGAGTGAATCGGCCTCCCAATCGCATGCATCGTCGCTATGTTTTCCGGTAGGGTAGGGCAGACGCAGTGTGAGAGCGTGGCGCCCTTCATCGTTGATGACAGCAGCCACAAGATCCAGCTCGGGATCAACCGATGTCCTTACTTCAGCTTTCTTACCGGCTGAAGTGAACTTAGAATTGATCACTCCGTTCCACATGTCGAGTGTCTGGTCAATGTCGGTCAGCGATTCTGGCGTTATGCCGTCAAATCCAAGTGCACCGAGGTGAAGCCTGTGGGGGTTGACGCGGTAATAGTCTGCCGCAGCCTTTTTCCTCGGGTCATCTTTAAACTGGACGGAGTAGAGTTCCTGTCTTCCACGCCCGAAGTCATATTCCTTGAGGGTTTCCTCAAATTTGTAGTCTTCTGTGTTTGGAAAGCTGTGCCATCCCCAGTCGCTCATGGTCCCGAGAGGGACACCGGCTGAATATATCTCAGGGAATGTCTGGAGTCCGGTCACGTCAGCAGTAAATGCGAATCTTCCGTTGCCGACTGTGAGTGAAGCCATGGTGTCGATGGCGGTGACGTGCGGATTATTACGTGTCACCAGTCCGTATCGGTCGATTTTCTCGCTGTTTGAGCTACAGCCGGACATGATTGCCGTCGCGACGAGTAAATTCGCCGCGACGGTAGTCATAAATTTCCCTGTACAGAATAATCTGCGGAATTTATTCATTTCAATCACTTTTTCAAGTTGTCATATTCAAGACCTGCAAGGATGAACGGGCCTACACCCTTAGCATCGTTGTCGCGGATAGGCTCGCTCAGATAATACTGGAATGTGCCGTTTCTGCGTTGGTCTTTTCCACCTCCAAGTCCTGCTACAGCGCAGCAATTGGTCAGAGAAATGGTGCCGTCAGGATTTTCCTTAACGAAAGTCTCTACCATACCTTCATACCCTTTCTTTGCGGGAGCGAGGTATGACTCATCGAGAAGACCGAGGCGGACAGCGCGGAGAAGGTTGTAGACGAACATTGCAGAAGCTGTTGCCTCGAGGTAGTTGCCTTGACGCTTCGGGGAGTCCATCACCTGATACCATACACCGGATTCAGGATCCTGATACTTCACTACGCCATCTGCAACACTCTTAAGGAGCGCAAGCATTTCAGGACGCTTGGGATGATTAGTTGGCATCTTCTCGAGAACATCGGTTATAGCCCATATATACCATCCCATTGCGCGGCCCCATGCGTGTTCTGATTGTCCTGTACGACGGTCAGCCCAGAACTGTTTCTTCTTCTCATCCCATGCATGGCGGTAGAGTCCGGTTGCAGGGTCGTAGGTCTTTTTGCCTACAGTCAGGAACTGGTTGGCGATGTCGTCCCAAAGTTTCGGATCAGAATTGAGGTAACGGTTTACGTATTCAGCGTAGAATGGTTGACCCATGTAAAGACCGTCAAGCCAAGCCTGATGAGGATAAATCTTCTTGTGCCAGAAGTTCTTTGACTTGGTTCTTGGCTGATCTTTAAGCTGGTCGTAGATATTGTCAGCAGCCTTTTTATATTTCTGGTCGCCCGTGATATCAAGTGCTTGGAGTATTTCGATACCACCCTTCACATTGTCGATATTATAAGCATTCTTGTCAAACGCCTTGATGGTTCCGTCAGGATTTACAAAGAAGTCGGTGTAATTGAGCACGTAGTCGAGCATCTCCTTATCGTTGTATGCGCGAGCTGCTGCAAGGATACCTTCGAGTTCAACTGCAGCGGCATAGCTCCATTTTACTCCGTTTACGTCGATAGTCTCGCTCTTCGGGTTGCGGATCATCTCGGATTTAGCCATCTGGTAGGCGAGTGGTCGGCCATAGAAGCATTCTACACCGTTGATCTTGAGATTGTCAAACACTACGTCCTTTACTTCACCTGTGATGCTGTTGCCATCAGCCACACCATTGAAGTTACAATCCTTCACCTCAATGTCATAGACGTTGCATTTGTCGGCAAGACCTACAATCTTGACACCGTATTTACTCTTGTTGCAGGTCACGTTCTCAAGATATACGTTGCGGACTGTCGGAGGATAAGCGCGCTTGCATTTTTCGTTTGGCTCATAGTCGAGGTTGATCTTCAGTACCGCTTCATCGCACTGTCCTACTTCGACATTGCGGACATAGATGTCTTCGACCACACCGCCACGACAAGTATTGGTCTTGATTCGGATGACGCGTTCGAGATCGGGGCTATCCATTTTGCAATTTTCTACAAAGAGTGTCTTATAACCTCCCGAGATTTCGCTACCAACAACTACACCTCCATGACCATTTTTCATCTGGCAATTGCGTACGATGATGTTCTCGCTTGGGATAGCACGTTCACGTCCGTCACGGTTGCGTCCGCTCTTGATTGCGATGCAGTCGTCGCCGGTGTCAAAATAGCAGTTTTCGATAAGCACGTCCTTACAAGACTCAGGGTCACATCCGTCGCCGTTAGGACCATCGTTCTGAACATGCACACCACGTACGGTAACGTTTTGGCACATAAGGGGGTGCATCACCCAGAAGGCAGAACGAAGCATAGTCACATCTTCAATGAGGACATTTTTACATTCCACCGGATTTACAAGCTGAGGACGCATTCCCCAGTTGGAACCGAGGCGGCGTTCGAAAAGATCAACCCCGCATTCATTCCAATCCTGAAGAATGATTCTTCCTGCACGCTGGGATAGCATACCGGGTTTCCATCCCCATTTGTCGTTGCCTACCATTGACCACCAATTCTCGCGGCTTGCTCCGCCATCGATAGTTCCCTTACCTGTAATTGCAATGTTATCTTGCTTATAAGCATAGATCATTGGGCTCCAGTTCCAGCAGTTCATACCTTCCCAAGCAGTGAGGACAAGAGGATAATACTGATGCGGATCATCAGTAAATAAGAGGACAGCACCTTCCTCAAGATGAAGGTTGACATTGGTGAGCAATTTTATCGGACCTGTGAGCCATGTTCCAGCAGGAACAATTACCCTACCACCACCGTCTGCACTACACTTGGCAATAGCAGAATTGATCACATTTGTGTAGAGTTCTTTGCCATGTTTGTCTTTCGGTAACACTGACGCCTTCTTGCCTTTTGGCTTTTTAGGCATGAAATCATTGATGTTGTAATCCTTGTCTTTAAAAGTAGGTGCTTTGATACGAGCCTCTACCTGAGGATACACGTCTGTCCATGCTTTCTGGGCTCTTTCAGCAATGCCATCTGCCATTGCCGAGCCCATGCATAGAAGCGCGGTCGCTAATGAAAATAAAGTTCTCTTCATGTTGTTATTAAAGTTTGTCGTATTCGTTTTCTTCGGGGAGGTTGAGACGCTCAGCCTTGGGTCGGAAAGAAGTGCCGTTGACTGTCACGTTCTCGAATTTCACAGTCGGATAAGCTACAACTGTCAGAGAGGGGTCTTCTGCTTCTACCTTCACATTCTCAAAAAGAACGTTTTCCACAGTGTCGTTGGGATTTCCTTGGATATGGCAGAATGTATTGCAAGTGACATCGACATTCTCAATCTTGATATCCCGTACAATTCCATAAGGATGTTCGTCACTTCCTTCAAGAGTGTAGAACTGTTTCCAAGGTTTCATGTCCATGACGGTCCCACAGTGTCCGGTGATATTTTCAATCTTGACATTCTCATACACCTGGTAGGTGTCGGGTCGCATCTTAAGTCGCAATATTGCTGCATTGATATCCACCTTGCAGTTCCTTACAGTGACATTCTTGGCATGGATGCATTCGCTGCCGAGAGTGAGCACACCGTGAAGGTTTCTTCCAAACTCACAGTTTTCAACGAGTATATCTTCGCAGATGCCATTATCCATGGTCCGGTTGGCATAAACTCCCTTTCCACCTTTGAGGCAGACGCCATCATCGTCGCAATTCAGATAGCAGTTTCTGACTGTCACCCTGCGGCAGGCATCAAGGTCGAGGGCATCGCTACTTGGAGCCCTCACTTCACCACGCGGAGCAGTGATTCGGCAGTTTTCGATCAGCACGTCGTCACACATATATAGGTGAGTGGTCCAGAACGGGGAATTTTGCAGATTAACTCCCGAGATTTTCAGGTCGTTGCAACCCCAAAGGAAAACAAGGCGGGGACGGCGCACCTCAAGGTTGGTCCATTCGCGTCCGGCTTCCACAGCGCGGTCGCGGTTTGCCCAGAATTCTTTCCAGTAGCGGAGTCCATTGCCGTCGATTGTCCCTTCACCTGTAATCTCAAATCCCTTTACGAAATAAGCATTGATAAGAGCAGCATGATAGTATATGCTTTTGCCCTCCATTCTCGACGGGATAAGCGGGAAGTTGCTGATATCGTCCGAGCCCTTTATCTTTGCCCCTTTTTCAAGGTGAAGGCGAGTGCCGGGCTTAAAGAAGAGGGCACCTGTCAGGTATGTGCCGGCAGGGAAAATGATCTCTCCCCCTCCATTGGCTTCAGCTATGTCGATGATATTCTGGATGGCAGCCGTCTGGAGTGTGGTGCTGTCGTTGGCATAGACCGCCATGTCAGTGACTACATATTTCATCTCACGTGCATTTTCCTGAGGAATCACAAATCTTGAAAGTTCGGGAATCCTCTTGGCGAGAGAGTCGGCAGCGAGGCGAGCAAGTACTGTTCCCCCGTATATGTTGAGATGGGTATTGTCGATCTTTCCTTTCGGGCAAAATTTATATTTACCTTCAGGAATCCACATATAGAGAGCTTTTGACTTCTCTGTGCCGAGATATTGCACAAGATTATGGGTTCCGGCATTCATGTCGATGAATGTGACCTTTTGTTTCTTTGCCACATCCTTTGGGCTCTGAAGGTAAGCTCCATGTGTATCCACGAGTATTGTCCCTTCCTTGTTTGGATCAACATTTGTAGGGCCTGCTTCATGGTCGCTTACGTCTTTAGTGTTGTCCATCTTGTCTGATGGGAAGTTGCGGCGAACGATTGAGTTCATCAAAATCGGGTTAGCCCCTTTCTTCTTGACGTCTTTTACCATCTTGGTGAGGTTAGCATCGAATGTCGACCCGGGTGCGGAATACCTGTCGGGATTCTTGATTTTCTCGTCGTTGTGGCCAAACTGTATGATCACGTAGTCGCCTTTCTTGACACCTTCCATCATCTTATCCCAGCGTCCGCTGTCGATGAAGCTTTTTGTGCTCTGGCCGTTGACTGCATGGTTGCTGACCTTCACCGGTCCCTGAAGCATCAATGGGAGCATCTGTCCCCATCCTCGTTCCTGCTTTTCATCATCTATCGGCTTGTTGGCCATTGTGGAATCGCCGGCCATCCAGATGGTGATGGTGTCGGTTTGCTCTTGTGCAAGAGCTCGCGCAGGCAGCATAGCTGCCAGCGCGAGTAACAAAATAGATATTTTCTTCATTGTGGAAATTGCTAAGGATTATGCCACTTCAATCTTCTTGTAGCGAGGCACAAGAAGCTTCATGATGCACCATCCGAGAAGATATGCTACGCCACAGATACAGAATACGATGAAGTAGCCGGCAGGTTTACCTGTAAAGCTGAACATCGACAACTGGGTCTGTGCTGCATAGTCAAACAGAACGCCTGAACCCTTGTTGATACAGAAGGATCCGATGCCGCCGGCCATGCCGCCGATACCGATGATGGTAGCGATAGTGCTCTTTGGGAACATGTCGCCTACTACAGAGTAGATGTTGGCGCTCCATGACTGGTGTGCTGCACCTGCTATACCGATGATTATGATTGGCATCCACTGAGATACCTCGGCAAGTGGCTGGGCGAAAAGCGCCAGGAGGGGGAAGAGGGCGAAGATAAACATCGCCTTCATACGAGCTGAATATGGATTTTCCTCGATCCCTTTGGCTGCTGCCCTGTTCATGAGTATTGTCGGGAGCTTGCCTCCGTAGATCGACAGCATGGTGATGAGGTAAAGCACAAAGATCATCAGCATTCCGGTTCCGGATGAGGTGGAAAGCTCAAAAACGTCTGTAATATAAGCCGGAGTCCAGAAGAGGAAGAACCACCACACACCATCGGTCAAGAACTTACCGAAGAATACAGCCCATGTCTGCGGATACTTGAAGCACTGCCAGAAAGGAATTGTTGCAGTCTCGCAGTCTTCGATCTCTGCCTTTTCTCTTGCTGACTCATCGGGAGTGTCGTTGTCTTGTTCGATATATGCAAGCTCAGCCTCGTTGACACGTGGATTCTGAGCCGGTTCCTTATAAAGGAACACCCAAAAGCCCATCCATACGAAACCGAGAGCACCGATTACGATGAATGCCATTTCCCAACCGTTTCCCCAGCCTATGCTCTGGAAGAAGCGTGCGAGCGGGCCGATTGTGAAAGGAGCCACAAGTGCACCAACTGCAGAGCCTGCATTGAATATAGAAGTGGCGTAAGCGCGGTCGCGTTTGGGGAAGTATTCAGCTGTCACCTTGATTGCTGCCGGGAAGTTTCCTGCCTCGCCAAGTGCCAGGATAGTGCGCGCTGCAAGGAAGAAATAGACAGATACGGTAGAAATCATCAAAGCTAATTCTCCGGTGGCCCCTAAGAGGTCGGTTGCTTCGTGAAGTCCAAGTGTGTGCTCGGTTGCCCATCCGCAAGCTGCATGAAGGCAAGCGCCGGCACTCCATACTCCAATGGCCCAGAGATAGCCCTTCTTTGTGCCCATCCAGTCGATGAAGCGACCTGCAAGAAGATTGGCGATAGCATACACTATTGAGAAAACAGCCGTTATCGTGCCGTAGTCAGAATCCGTCCAGTGGAATTCCGGCGATATAAACTCCTTCCAGGTAAGTGAGAGCACCTGACGGTCCATATAATTGACCGTAGTGGCAAGAAACAGCAACAGACATATGGTCCAACGGAAATTGGTCATTTTCTGATTAGCTGCCGCCAATGGTGAAGTATTTGCCATAATCAGAATTTAAAGTAGTTTTTAGCGTTGTTGTAGCAAATATCTTCAATCATCTGGTTGACACGCTTCTCTTCATAGCCTGTGTAGGGTATCTCACCATTCTCGATATCTGTGCCTACAAGGTTGCAGAGAGTGCGACGGAAATATTCGTGACGCGGATAGGAGAGGAAGGAGCGGCTGTCGGTGAGCATGCCCACAAATCGGCTGAGGAGGCCAAGGAGCGAGAGAGCATTCATCTGCTTCTGCATGCCATCTTTCTGATCGAGGAACCACCATCCTGAACCGAGCTGGATCTTACCTGCCACGCTTCCATCCTGGAAATTGCCGAGCATAGTTGCCATCACTTCGTTGGCACAAGGATTCAGATTGTAAAGTATGGTCTTGGCAAGTTTGCCACGGCTGTTGAGCTTGTCGAGATATTTTGCACACTTCTTGGCAGTGTTGAATTCGCCGATTGAGTCAAAGCCTGTGTCGGGACCGAGAAGCTTGAACATCTTGGAGTTGTTGTCGCGGATAGCACCGTAATGGAACTGCTGTGTCCAACCGCTTTCATAATCCATTTCGCCGAAAACAATCATCATGGCGCTCTTGAACTTCTCAACTTCTTCAGGAGTCAGAGAACCCCCATCCATGACTTTGGTGAACATCGCATCGATCTCAGGCTGAGTGTAATCCTCAGCATAGAATTCCTCTATGCCGTGGTCGGAAAGACGGCATCCCATCTCCTCGAAGAAATCGTGGCGCTTCTGCAGTGCATCTACGAGATCACTGAAAGTGCGGATTTCCATTCCGGCAGCCTCACCGAGTTTTGCGATATATTCGCGGTATTCCTCAGGTTTGTCTACAGCCATAGCCTTGTCAGGACGCCAAGTAGGAAGCATCTTGATCTCAAAGCCGGAGTCTTTCACCTGCTTGTGGTATTCAAGTGAATCTGCCGGATCGTCGGTAGTGCAGACTGTCTCAACATTGTAGCGGCGCATCAGTCCGCGGGCGGTCATATTGGGGTCGTTGCGAAGCTTGTCGTTGCACTCGTCGAAAATCTCTTTTGCTGTCTCAGGATTGAGGAGCTTGTCGATACCGAAAGCTGTCTTGAGCTCCAGGTGTGTCCAGTGGTAGAGTGGGTTGCGGAATGTATAAGGCACAGTCTCAGCCCATTTCTGGAATTTCTCCCAGTCTGAAGTATCCTTGCCGGTGCAGAAACGTTCGTCAACGCCGTTGCTGCGCATTGCACGCCACTTATAATGGTCGCCACCGAGCCAAAGCTCAGTGATGGAATTGAATTTGTGGTCGTCAGCCACCATCTTCGGTATCAGATGGCAGTGATAGTCGATAATCGGCATTTTTGCCGCATGCTCGTGATAGAGCTTCTGCGCAGTCTCATTCTGCAGCAGAAAATTTTCGTCCATGAAGGGTTTCATATGCAGTTAGTTTAATTAATTCATAATGCGTGTTGCGTATCGCGTATCGCGTAACGCGATACGCTGAACGTTATAGTGTCACACCATTTTTGAAGATGGCGATCTCGTGGATACCTGCCTTTTCGGAGTTGACTTTCTTTCCGCTTGCCACGTCGAGCACGAAATCAGCAAATTTCTTTGCCACTTCCTTCATGTCGGCATCTTCTACAAGCACTCCTGCATTAAAGTCAATCCAATCCGGTTTTCTCCTTGCCAGATTGCTGTTTGTGGAAATTTTAGCTGTTGGCACAAATGTTCCGAACGGTGTCCCACGTCCGGTGGTGAAAAGCACTATCTGGCATCCTGAGGCAGCGAGGGCCGTGGAGGCTACAAGGTCGTTGCCCGGTGCGGAAAGAAGGTTTAGTCCATGATTGTGTATGCGTTCGCCATAAGCAAGCACACCTTTTACTTCGCTCTTACCGCTCTTCTGGGTGCAACCGAGTGCTTTTTCCTCAAGTGTGGATATGCCACCAGCCTTGTTGCCCGGAGATGGATTTTCACCTACCGGTTCGCCATGGCTGAGGAAATATTCCTTGAAGTCATTTATAAGGGTGATTGTCTCCCCAAGAAGCTTATCATCGGCACATCTCTGCATAAGAATGGTCTCAGCGCCAAACATTTCAGGCACCTCGGTAAGAACTGTTGTGCCACCTTGGCAATCGCAGAGGAAATCTGAGAATTCTCCAAGCAGGGGGTTAGCTGTGATGCCAGAGAAGCCATCGCTTCCTCCGCATTTAAGGCCGATGCGGAGCTTGGAGGCGGGAAGGGTAGTGCGTTTGTCTTCCTTAGCTTTGTTATATAGTTCACGAAGTATATTCAAGCCATATTCAACTTCATCTCCTTCCACTTCCTGGCAAACCATGAATTTTACACGTTCCTTATCGTAGTCGCCACAGAATTCCTCAAATACTTTCGGCTGATTGTTCTCACATCCGAGTCCCACAACGAGAATACCACCTGCATTCGGGTGATGCACCATATCGCGGAGAATTTTCTTTGTGTTTTCGTGGTCGTCACCAAGCTGTGAGCATCCATAGTTATGCGGGAAACCGAATATTCCGTCTACACCCTCAGCGCATGTCTCTGCATTGAGTTTATCTACGATTTGCTTCACGATTCCATTTACGCAACCAACAGTAGGGATTACCCAGAGCTCATTGCGCACACCCGCCTGTCCGTCCTTGCGGAGGAAGCCTTCGAAAGTGCGTTCGCCACCCTCGCAGAAGCATTTCTCCACCGGTTTACGCTTCACGTCGGAATAGTCAAGCTGTCCCTCAAGGTTGGTCTTGATGTCATGGTCGTCGAGAAAACTTCCGAGGGCTATGTCATGTTTTGCATGGCCGATGGGAAAACCATATTTGATGATATTCTCACCTTCCTTTATATCTTTGAGAGCGAATTTATGACCTGCCGGTATGTCAGATACGAGTGTGAAAGTCACCCCGTCTATATTTACCTCATTACCCTTCTGCAATGCGGAGATGGCAACTGCCACATTGTCGGAAGGGTTGATTTTGATGTAATCTTTCATGAAGAAAAATGGTAATGTTCATGCCCGGTCGGAAACAGTCCGTCCGGGCATGAGATAGTTCATATTAAAGAATGCTCTCGACAGTTGCGAGCATACCCTTGTCTTGGATGCTGTCGAGATATTCAACGACGAGGTCTGTCAGACCCGGTATCTCATTGAGATTGCCGTGTTCTTTCCAGATGAGGTCGTCGGCTGCGAGAACCCCTTCAGCCACCTTGCGGGTGTCGCCGGTAGCCCAGAGTTCAGTCAAGAGGTCCATGATCTTCTGGTCATCTTTCGGCTGGATAGGAGCTCCGTCTTCGCGCTTGCCACCCTTATAGTATGTGATGATAGCAGCTAAGCCGAGCACGAGACCCTTCGGAAGTTCACCCTTGCGCTCGAGATAAGTCTTCACGCCGGGGAGGTCGCGGGTCTGGTATTTCGGGAAGGAGTTGAGCATGATAGATGTCACCTGATGGTCTACGAATGGGTTGTTAAAGCGTTCAAGCACGCTTTCGCCATAAGCCTGAAGCTCATCCATCGGGAGGTTGAGTGTCTGCATAAGCTCGTCAAACTGCACCTTGTGGATGAATTTGCCGATCACCGGATGGTTGCATGCATCGCGCACGATGTCAACGCCGCTGAGATAGCTGACAGGGGAGAGGACAGTGTGCGGGCCGTTGAGCAGGGTCACCTTGCGCTCGTGGTATGGAGCTTCAGAATCAGTAATGATCACGTTCAGTCCTGCCTTCTCAGCCGGGAATTCAGCGCGGAGCTCCTCGATGCTCATGTTTTCGGGGCGCTCGATCACCCAAACGTGGAAAGCTTCGCCTTGCACCACTACATTGTCTTTATATCCGAGTTTTTCCTGGATGTTTGCAATTTCCTTGCGCGGGAAACCCGGGACGATGCGGTCTACCAGTGTAGCGCATACATAGTTGTAGGTGTTAAACCAGTTCTTGAATCCTTCATAGTCTTCACCGAGTTGATCTTTCCAGAGATCGATGTAGTCGTTGACGAATTTCTTGAGGTGGTGACCGTTTTCAAAGATAAGTTCGCAAGGCATGATGATGAGGCCTTTCTTGGGGTCGCCGTTGAATGCCTTATAGCGAGTGTAGAGAATCTGGGTCAGTTTAGCAGGATAAGATGCCGGGGGAGCGTCGTTGAGCTTGCATTCCGGATCAAATGCTATGCCAGCTTCTGTGGTGTTGGAGATTACGAATCTGATTTCCGGTTGAACTGCAAGACCAAGCATTGCGTCGTGTTGGCCCCATGGGTTGATACCTCTGCTGATGACGTCGATTCTCTTGAATGAGTTGACGATTTCACCGTTCAGACGACCCTGAAGGTTGACGTTGTACATATAGTCTTGAGCTGAGAGCAACTTCATTGCAAAATCATCGGGAGTGCCCTGAAGCACAACGACTGATGAGTTGAAGTCAGTAGCCTCGTTCATATTCTTTACAATCCAGTCTACAAATGCGCGGAGGAAGTTTCCTTCTCCAAACTGGATGATTCTCTCAGGTGCCGTAGCTTTAGGTGCGGTCAGTTTGTTAAGAACTTTCATGTGTTTAGATTGATTCTTAGATAGGTTGATTCTTTCTAAAATGCAAAACTAACAAAAATTCCTCTCATATGCAAATAAAATGCTATTTAATTCAACTTTTCGACACTGCGATTGCGGGAAGGAAGCTGTATGATGAGAGTTCCTTATCTTTGTGGGGTGATGATGGCCATCCAGCCTCCCGCGGGTGACATATCGGCAGTTGCTGTGGTTGAGGCGTTGACTGAGGCAGAGGCATGTCTATGGTCTGTCGCATCTATATTGGTGTTCATGCCGTCGGCTACGTATGTCATGGTGTAATTCCCATCCCCGAGGAATGAAAGAGGAATCTGCACAACACGTGGGGTGCGATTGGTCATAGCTCCGACATACCATGTGTCGCCTTTACGCCTGGCGGTCACGATGTATTCACCCACCTTCCCATCAAGGGTGATGGACTCGTCAAACACTGTCGGCACAAGAGATATCATCTTAGTGCATTCAGGATTGGCACGGTAGCGCGTCGGGCTGTCGGCGAGCATCTGCAGCGGAGCGTCATACACGACATACATGGCGAGCTGGTGGGCACGTGTGCTTTCCGACATCGGATTGTCATTGTTGGCACGATGCTCGGCTGTGTTGACGTTGGTCATGGCACCCGGTGTGTAATCCATCGGTCCGGATATTGTGCGGATAAAAGGTGCTGTGACGGCGTAGCGCGGAGGGTCATTCTCAATGCTGCTCCACCTGTAGTTTTCGAGACCCTTGACACCCTCAAAGTTAAGGATGTTAGGATAAATGGTCTGCAGTCCGTTGGCTTTCATCCCGTGATAGTCTACAATCATCTGATTGTCGGCTGCGGCTTTTGCAAACCGCTCCATGTCGCGCATCATATTCTGGTCGTCGGCATCAAAGAAATCGATCTTGAAACCTGCCACTCCCATCTCGGAATAATGTTTCATAGCCTCGTCAAGCTCTTTATGTACGTTTTTCCATGATGCCCACAATATCACGCCTACTCCCTGTTCTTTGCCATAAGTCACTAAGGCGGGGATATCTATTTCCCCTACTGCGGTGAGTATTGAGTTGGGGTCGCTCCAGCCTTCGTCAACAATTATGTATTCGATGCCATATTCTTTGGCAAAGTCAATAAAATGCTTATACGTCTCAGTGTTTCGTCCCACCTTGAAATCGACACCTGTTATATGTAGATTATTCCACCAGTCCCATGCCACCTTTCCCGGCTTGATCCATGATGTGTCGGCGATGCGTGAGGGTTGCCCGAGTCGCACGGCCATATCTGTATCGGCAAGGGAAGCATCATTCCGGCTGATGACAATGGCGCGCCACGGATATTCAAAGCTGCCGGGCAGATCGCGTGCGATGTATCCGGCTCTCTCAGTTGGGATGAAGTTCAAGTAGTTGTAGCCACCCATCTCACCTTTGAGGGGAACAGGGGCAAATTCGGCTATAAGTGCGCCGGCTTTGTTGGGGTTGCGCTTTAAAAACATTCCCGGATAGTCGAGACCTCCAAAGTCACTTACGGCAACCTTCACATTGCCGGCATCGACGAGCAGCGGGGTGATGGCAAGTGAGTCTGCATACATCGCCCCGAGATTCGATTGGTGATAATAGCTTTCGAATGAGTAGGTGTATCGTTCTCCTGAGCGGTTGTCGTTGACGTATGGTATGTAGGCAGGATAGTCATTGGGAAAATTGAATTCGACACGTTCGTCGATTACTGTGACGGGTTTCTTACCTGATGTTACGAATCTGTAGGCAGCACCGTCATCGTAGGCACGCACCTCAAGGCTGTAGCCACCCATGTCGAGGGTGAGCTGATTGTAGTGGTCTTGCACTTTGTCGCGTTTGTAGACAGCAGGAGTGATAATCCGGTCGACGCTTTTGCTTGTGGATTTCTTTACTTTTGGTTTTATGCCTGGAGATATTCCTTTCTGCATGGTCATTGACATTGCCGAAGGCGCGAGCACCTCCTTGCCATCTACATCCACTTTCCATGATATGATGCTGTCGACATTTACAGTTGCAACGACAGCTTTGTCAGGCGATGCGACAGTGTAAGATCCGGCTTGAGCTGTGGCTGATAATGCCATGAGAGAGGCGATGAGTATTAGTTTTTTCATGTTTCTGCTGTTTTGTTTTGGGTATAGATGGATGCAAGTTAATACATTTTGTGGGAGGATGCAAGTTTTTGTTTGGGAAATTTAGGAAATATGTTTTAGAACATATGATTCGGTTGTTTTTTGGAAGAGGATTGATGGGGGATGATTGTCTTCTATAGGATTGACGCGCGGGGACGCGCACGGAGTGCGCTTGCTACTTAGCTTGACTTGGAGGGAGGCTGGGAAGCCTCCCTCCCATATTTGACACTTTAGTCAGCGCACCGAGTGCGCTGACTACTTAGTTTGATCCGGTGTGAGGCTGGGAATTGGTTACGCCCAAGCAAAGCAAGTATCCTTTCCATATTTGATTGCTATGGGTATGGGCATTATCGGCTGAGTTATTAAAATTTTTGCAAACTGACATTATTACAAAATTTATTATTAGGGAGTGGGGATTGTGAACCTATAAAGAGGATATAGACTGACTTTATTTTATTTGGTGAAACTTATGGTTTCTCCAAAGCAAGCAATCCTCAAGTCTGACAACATATTCATTATCAACATTCCATTTGAAGAAATAATCATTTATAGTGTTTGGAATCTTGATCTCAAGGTCATTGAACCTTACATCTATCTCTAACCCGTCACTCAGAATTCTTGACGCAGTCTGGCTGTCCCCCCAGGAATCAATCCTGTCAAAAGGATTTATTTCAGGAATAACACATACAGTGACACACCCTTTTCCTTCAGGTCCGATATTGAACTCGATTCCATCAGGATTCCATTTCTTTCTGTATTCCTTAGACTGCAGATAATTGTATATACATACGTCATATGGTCGGCCATATGGGTTGGGAATAGTTATTACCACACGGACAGTTTTTCCTTGTGCTCTATCAAGTGTTGTAACTTCTGTCCCGTCGAACATCGATCCAAGTTCATTTTCATTTGATATCCTTAAAAAAGAGTCAGACATTTCGGTTACATCACAAGAAGCAATGTTTCTTGGGCTTCCGTTCCCTGAATTTTTGAATATCGTACATTTGGCTAAATCCTCGTCTATTTCAATGTATCCAAATCCATCACATTCATACCTGCTCGTATCAGCACAAGCAATACCATATGAACTTACAAGGAACAGCAGCGTTTCAATTATTCGTTCGAACATATATGATATTTTTATAGATAAGAGTATCTTCATTCATACGTACGATCTCTCCATTTAGATTCCATTCAAAAAAACAATTCTCATCAAATAAAGGCAGATCTATTATCAGATCACATCCATTTCTGAAAAGTGAAGGATCCAGTTCAGGAAACAGAAGAAACTTTATTGTATTGCTGAAACAAATGGAATTAAGCGGGAAGTAACCAGCAGGATGCCTTATCGCGATAGCAAGCCGATAACCGTTTTTATTAATAGGAATCCTTATACATGATTTATTGTCATAGCTTTTCTCAATGACAAAGTCCTTTCCTACAGGCTGAGCCATGACGGCAAAGGCATATTTCAGATATGGAAGATTGATGCGCAGGTTTATTGATGATCCTCTTTGCGGTATCTTCTGGATTCGGATACTGTCCATGCAATAGCTCCCCGGTAGATTTCCTTCAAGCTGATAAAAGTCGTGACGGATGTGTCTGAGTCGCGCTACCCCTCTACAGACGGTGTCTCCCCATATCCAATGTCCCAGATGTTCTGTCTCAAAAAACTCCAATGTCGAGTCACACATATTTACGAAAACGGTCAAGGGTCCGCTTACAGGGGTTGCAGGACTCAGGAATTCATATTTTTTTGATTCAGCTGCAAATGTCAATAT
>JAIDTO010000176.1 GCA_029060625.1 Muribaculaceae bacterium
AAATTTATCTCCAGCATATCGTCTTGAATTGGCAAAAAGCGCATGATGCAAGATTTTTTGTCGGATTCAGTGGTTGAGCAGGATCAAACAACTGAATCAAAGTATTCTCAAGGTGAATGAGAAACTCAGAGTTTAGATCAGCGTGTACGGTCTGCTCTGAACGATCTATTATAGGATGAGTATGCTTTCCAGTGCGAAGGCTATTCACGTCAAAAAGCTCGAGCATCAATGGTTGATGAGGTAGCCCGCTGTCGTTTCCAAATAGATCGAGAAGTGGTCGGGGAGCATCTTTTTTAATGTTTTTGTCAGGGAGGGCATCAAACAGATTTGCATACAGCCATAGCTGAAGGAGATTCTTTCCTTTTAGCTCACCTTCAAAAACACTTTCCATGGAATCTGCTTCCACATGAACAGAGCCTGTCTTGTAGTCGACGATTCTTAAGAAATCTCCGTCGTTGCATCTTACCTTGTCAAGACGGTCGATGGCAAATCTCATATTGACAGGAGCCCCGGTTGGCATTTTAATGCTGACATTCCCATCGATTTCAACTCCATAAAGAAGGAAGGGCGTCTGCTTGAGATCGAATTCAAGAATACTGATAACCTGACTTCGAAGCACTTTTGCCACATACGCTACCGAACCACGCAAAGGAGTGTCAAGTTTTTCCTTCGGCCTGTGAAAATGTTCCTTGTTGATTCCGGCTCTTATCAGACGTTCGATTTCCTTGGCGTTGCTTTTTTTTGCCTCTATCAAAGCAGCATCGATCACTTCAGGATGCGAAAGATAGTGACCCTGCTTCTCGGCAGGGAGATAGATGTTCTGCATCACATAGTGAAGAATGTTGCCCTGCGTGATGGCATCTATATAGTCTACCGACTCCTCATCAGTGTGAATCCTGAGAAGATGCTCGAAATAGAATCGGATCTGGCAATCTGCATATCGGGTGAGGGCTGTAGCTGAAAGGTTTCTTCCGTTTGGCCCCGAATCGCGATAAGCGGAGAGCAGTTCCATTATTCCCCGGTTTTTTTCAATAGGAGAGGGTTTCAGGTCAGACTTTGAAATATCAAATGATCGAGATTCTATTTTCAAACTTTGGGCTGCATAGAGATATTGAAGCTGGAGCACATAGCGTGAGACGTCGCCACTTCGAGCCCCTTCAGAAGAGCGTGCATCATAGAGAAGCACCACTTCTTTTGCTCTTGCTATCATGCGAAAGAAATAGTAAGCAAAGATTGACTCTGAATAATTAATGGGAGGCAATCCGTAGGCTCTTCGTAATGAATCGGAAATAAAGGTTCGAACCCTTCTTCGTGCAGGGAGGATCCTTTCATTAAGCGATGGGATAATGATGCGTTCGAAATCGAGGGCCCGGGTCTCGAGCATACCCATGACTTGTAGCCCGCGTAGTGGCTGACCTTCAAATGTCACAGTCTCTGCTGAAATCAAACGGTCGGATAGAGAAAGGAATGTACGCCACTGCATCGATATGCCATATTCCATTACAGTTGCGAGAAGTTGCTTGAGCAAAAGACGATAAACGTCTAAATTTGCCACGTCTACATTGGCTTTAATAATTTTCATTCCCGCCGTTGATATAGATTCGGATACCCTATTCAATATAGTATCCAGCCATTCTACTGCTTCCTTTGGAGTGGCATCATCAGAAAGAGGGGAGAGCAGCATAGACATTTCTTCCGATATAATCCTGACATCATGGATGTCTACTATAGAATGGTGATATTTTTTTATCCAGTCCTTAACCTTCGTGACGGCATTTCCAAACAGCGCGTGGCTGAATGGATGGGAAAGCACAGCTTCAAGATCCTTATAGTAGTATCCAATGGTGTTGCCCGATTTCCTACGGCTTCCCTGAAGTCGACGAAGAAGAGATACGAATGTGGCTGCTCCGGATAGTTTCATTGGATACCCCATAGTAAGGTTGACATCTGATACATTATCAGGAAGAGAGTACAAAAATGGTATTAAAAGACTCTCATCCGGAAGCACTACTGCCACTTTGGCTTCAGTAAACTCTGAATAGTCGATTCTTCTCCCCATTTCCTCAATTTCACTGCATGCTACCTTAGCCTGTAATGTATTAGATGGCACTGCGATGACCTTGATTCTTTCAGGCATTTTGTCAACCTCCGACATGGAAACATATTTACGTGCCCATTCCGGCGACGGCCATCTTTCCTTGTTTCGCATTACGTATCTCCCTGCTGCCGATGACTTGTCGTTGATCACCGGTCCGGCTGCATCCCAAAAGAAATCAGCAAAGGGCTCTGTGCCTTCATCAGTTTCATATGATGCAAGAGCATTGAAAATCCTGCTTTCTGTGCGAGTGAGAGCATTGAAGCCAATTATTACTATTTTTTTTGCTGCGACAGATTCAGGAATCCCATTTTCAAGAATTTCTGCGGCATGACGGTATGCTCCTCCGGTAGTGATCAACCCCAGATGTTCAAGATCATCTTTGAGTGCATGATAAAGTGGCCCCATGGTCTGCCATATAGGAAGAAACTTTTTGTGAAGTTCGGTTTCTTTTTTTTCATTGAAGTCTTTCCAAAATTTGGTTGCCACATCAGTCGGGTCATAGACCTGACCGAAGAATTCCTCCATGACCTTGAGTTGCTCCTCCGTCAGAAAATTTGAGCTTATTTCTTTAAGGTCTTTGACGTTCTTAAAGATTTCATCAGGATCTGTATCCTGCATGTCGACTTCATTAAAGTCTGAGAGGGCAGTCTCTCCCCATCGTCTGAACTTGTCGAAATCCTGAATTGTGTAAGAATCCGATTCCTTTTGCAGCCTTACATATGCTTTATACAGAATAAATAGAAGCTCGATGCGCCCCGCCACAACCCTTCCAGAGACTTTCTCAACGAACTCCGACATTGTTGTCACTTCTGGAAGCATCGCTACGCGTCCTTTCAGAGCACTAGTCAGATTTTTTAAAAAGAACGTACAAGCACGCCTGCTTGGAAATATAAATAAGTAGTCGGATAGGTCATTTGTTGTTTCCGCGTATGCCTTTGCTATAGATTCGAGAAATGGAACAGTCATCGGTGTATTTGTCTTTTTTATGCAAACTTAATAAAAAAAATTTGGTTTAGCCTTATTTTTTTTGTAAATTTGCGAATGATATGACCGACAAACAGTCGTTGACCATAAAGTGAAATGAAATTTTCGGACATAACCGGACATAAATCAACTATAGACTCGCTGCGAGACATAGTGGATACCGATCATATTCCTCATGCAATTCTTTTGGGAGGGCAGGAAGGGATCGGCAAAATGCGTGTTGCCAGAGCTTTTGTAAGCTATCTTTATTGCATTAACAGAACCAATGGCGATAGTTGCGGGGTGTGTCCTGCTTGTCTGCAAAACGCTCATCACAACAATCCTGATGTGCACTATATTTTCCCAAGAACAGGGGCGACCTCAAAAAATACAGAAAGTTTCATTTCCCAATGGAATGAATTTATAGATGCCCATTCATATATGCCGAAAGAAGAGTGGGCGAGGACTATAGATGCAGGCAACACAGTGCCTTTGATCTACCGGAGTGATGCAACCGAGATTTCAAGAACTGCTGCTCTTTCAAGCTTTGCCTATAGGTATAAGACATATATAATATGGATGCCTGAGAAGATGCAGCCGCAATGTGCAAATGCCCTTCTTAAGCTTTTGGAGGAGCCCTTCCCTGACACTATTTTCATTCTTGTCAGCAATGAGCCTGAAAAATTGCTGCCCACTATCTTTTCACGTACACAAAGGTTTAATTTGAAACCTCTTGACGACAATGAAGTAAGCTCCATTCTGAATTCTGAAGGAATTTCAATGCATGAAGCGCAGGAGATTGCCCGGCTATCAGAAGGAAACATGATCAAGGCTTTTGATATTGCCGGCGAGGGGGGGGAGATAAAAGAGTTTTCTGCATTGTTTATGCAGATGATGAGGTTGGCATATGCAAGGAATGCTGCCGGATTGAGAATGATAAGCGATGCCATTGCTGCAATGGGGAGGGAGAAAAATTCACGCTTCCTCGCATATTGCGGTCGGTTGACGCGTGAAAACTTCATTTATAATCTTAAGGAGCCTGCGCTCACTGCAATGACGCGCGGAGAGGAAGAGTTTAGCGTAAGATTCTCTCCGTTTATCAACAACAGGAACGTGGAGCGACTGATGACTGAGATACAACGAGCACATGACGATATTCTCAGAAATGCAAACGCTCGCCTTGTGATGTTTGATTTTATGCTTAAAGTCATGATGCTTTTAAGAAAATAATAACTTACCTACAAAATTCTTATATTATGAAACCAACATTGTTTATTCTTGCTGCAGGCATGGGAAGCCGCTACGGCGGTCTGAAACAGCTTGACTCCCTTGGCCCTTCGGGCGAGACCATCATGGACTATAGTGTCTACGACGCACTTCGCGCCGGTTTTGGAAAGATTGTTTTCGTGATTCGTCACGATTTTGAACAGGATTTCCGTGACAAGGTGATATCAAAATATGAAGGCCACATTCCGGTAGAAGTCGTTTTCCAGGATATCCATGACCTTCCTGAAGGTTTTACTGTGCCTGAAGGGAGACAGAAACCTTGGGGTACGAATCACGCGGTGTTGATGGCAAAAGATGTCATCAAGGAGCCATTCGTAGTGATCAATGCCGATGACTACTATGGTCCGGAAAGCTTCAAGCTTGCTGCCGAGACTCTCAAGGACCTTGAAGGAAAGACGGGTGAATATTGTATGATCGGATTCCGTATTGAGAATACACTCAGCGAAAACGGCGGTGTGAGCCGAGGCCTCTGCGAGGTAAGCGAAGAAGGCTATCTGACTGGCGTTAAGGAATGCCACGGCATCCAGCGCAAAGGCGATGAACTCATCCAAATTGAAGACGAGGTGGAGAAACCATTCCCTGCAGGGAGCAGCGTCAGCATGAATATGTGGGGATTCACTCCCGACTATTTCGGATATAGCGAGAAAGCTTTCGTGAAGTTCCTTTCCGAACACGGCAACGAGCTTAAGTCAGAGTTCTATATCCCGACTGTCGTTAACGATCTTATCCAGAATGGCGAGGCTACATTGAAAGTAGTCCAGACTCCTTCAAAATGGTTTGGTGTCACTTTTGCCGCTGACCGTCAGGCAACTGTAGACCAGTTCAAGGCTCTTGTCGATGCAGGAGTTTATCCTTCTCCTCTTTTCTGATTCAGTAGAAACTAAAAGAAAAATGGCAACTAAAATTTTAGTGACCGGGGGCACAGGCTATATTGGCAGCCACACTGTAGTGGAGCTTCAGCAAGCCGGCTATGAGGTCGTGATAATTGACAATCTCTCCAATTCCAATCGTGATGTGCTGAAAGGAATTGAGGCAATCACGGGGATAGCTCCGGTATTCGTAGAAGGAGACTGTACAGATCTTGATACTCTCAAGAAACTTTTCGAGCAGAATCCCGGTATAAAGGGTATCATCAACTTCGCGGCTTCAAAAGCAGTGGGGGAGAGCGTACAGAAACCGCTTCTGTACTATCGCAACAATCTCAATACTCTCATCAATCTCCTCGAGTGCATGCCTCAATATGGAGTGAAGGGTATTGTGTTCTCGAGCAGTTGCACTGTATATGGAGAGCCTGATGTGAATCCTATCGATGAGACCGCTCCTATTAAACCCGCTACCTCGCCCTACGGCAACACGAAGCAGATTTCTGAAGAGATAATCACTGATTATATCCACAGTGGTGCTCCTGTAAAGAGCATAATCTTGCGTTATTTCAATCCTATAGGTGCGCATCCAAGTGCAAAGATTGGTGAGCTGCCACTTGGCGTGCCGCAGAACCTTGTGCCTTACCTCACTCAGGCAGCTGCGGGAATCCGTAAGGAACTTACCGTATTTGGCAATGATTACAATACTCCTGATGGCAGCTGCATTCGCGACTATATCGATGTTGTCGACCTTGCAAAGGCCCATGTTGTGGCAATGCGCAGGATGCTCGATGGAGAAGATACCGACAGCATTGAGATTTTCAATCTCGGCACCGGCAGAGGAGTATCTGTTCTTGAGCTGATCAATGCCTTTGAAAAAGCAACAGGAGTGCCTGTGCCTCATAAGATAGGAAGCCGCCGCGAAGGTGACATCGAAAAGATATGGGCAATTCCGGATAAGGCTAACAATATTTTAGGCTGGACTGCTGAAGTCCCCGTAGAAGAGACTCTCGCTAATGCTTGGCGTTGGCAAAAATCATTGGAAAAATAGCATTTTTTCATTCATTTTGAAATATAGCCTCTACTTTTCGTAGGGGCTATTTTTTTATGTGATATTTTATATGACACCTTTTACAGCCTTTTTTTCAATATAAATTTTTAGCTTAGAAAAATTTTTTATAATTTTGCATCCAATTTCAACTTATACTTACAAAAAAACAAACAACAACAATAATACATATCAAATGAAAAGACAAACTTTGGTAAATGGTCTATTGACTCTTACAGCGGTTTCTTTTATAACAAGCTGCGTAGATGATAAATATGACCTAACTGACATTGACACGACTTCCAGGTTTACCGTAAACAAACTAACAGTTCCTGTCAATCTATCAGAAATCAAGCTTGAAAACGTTATTAATCTTGACGATAACGAGAATATCACAGTAGTAAATGGTGAATATGTAATCCAGAAGGGCGGATCAATTGCTCCTACTGAATTTAGTATTGGAAGTGTAGAAGTGGCAGCTCCTAAGATAGATCCAACCTCAGTGACTGTAGTAATTCCACAGCTTCCTACTTCTACAGGTCTTTCGTATATTCCTGAATTTGATCTTCCGGCATCGGATCTTCAAAGTTACGAGTTTAAGATGGAAAATGTCGACAAGGCTCTTAAATTACTGAAAGATGTAAAGACAGTAGATGATATTACTATAGATGTCGAACTCTCGGTGCCTTCGCAGCTTCTTGGCGCTGATAATAAGATTTCGTTCAAGGATTTAAAACTTCAGCTCCCTTGGGGTCTTGTCACAGAATACAAGGAATCTGGCGAAGGAGAAATGACATACAATAAGAATACCGGTCTTCTTACTGTTCCCGAAGTTACTGTCAATACTGATGGTAAGGCTTATGTCGCAATAAAGGCTTCAGGACTTGATCTTGGCTCAAAAGGTAAGATTGAGAACGGAATGCTTGCTGTCTCCGGTGAAGTTGGTATAAAAGGAGGCTCAATCAATATCGATGTCAAGAATGCCACTCTACCATCATCTCTTAAAATCGTAGCAAGTTATAATGTTTCCGGCTTTAAACTGGCAAGCTTCAGCGGAGACATTGACTATAAGATGGACATTCGGATAGCTCCTATTTCTCTCAGCGATCTTCCTGATTTCCTTGATAACTCTGAGACTAACCTCTTTATAGCTAACCCAGAGATTTCAGTCGATATTGAAAATCCGGTTGCTAAATATGGACTTATCGGCGAAGGAAAGCTTAAGTTGACTTCAACTTTTAAGAATGGTAAATCTATCTCTCGTTCAAGTGATGTCTTTAAGTTGCAAGACCCCGATAAAGATGGTATTTGCAGGATCATCTTGACTCCAAACGTCATAGAAGGGCAGGAGGATATGTATGCATTCCCGGATCTTGGTTATGTACTGACATATTATGAAAAAGATCCGGCTGCCATTTCTTTGGGTTGGGGGTTGCCTGAAAGCATTTCTGTTGGTATAGAAGATTTTATATTCAATGGTCATGTGGATAATTTCCCCTTGAGCAATATAGGAAGCGCGTCAGGCGATTATTCATTTAAAGCTCCCCTTGGTTTTGATTATGGATCAACAGTATTTTATGAGACTACTGAGGGCGACTGGGGAAGTGAAGATCTTGATAAAGTCAATATTAAGACCATTGATTTGACTGCAGTCTGCTCCACAGACTTGCCTGTAAGCATCAAGCTCAGTGTAGTGCCTGTAGACAAGGCGGGAAATGTCATAGCTGTTAATGAGGACAATATGGAATTTGAGGTTCCGGCTTATGCTGACAAAAAGACTGTGACTCTGAAAATCGAGGCTAAAAATGGCGGTACGATTTCTGGTTTTGACGGAGTCAAGTTTAAGGCTACGATAGAGCAGAAATCAAATAATACAGAGGCTCTCGGACCAAATCTCACTATCAAACTTGACGACATACGCGTGACTGTAGACGGATATTATGAAACAGATTTCTAACTTTCAGCAATAGACTAAGATGAACATCATAAATAGAAAACTTATCGCTCTTTCCTTTGCGGCCGCATCCATAATGGGAGTCTCGGCCCAGGAAGCAGCTACAGGTTACTTCATGGAAAACTATAATATGAAGTGGCAGATGAACCCGGCTTTCGGCAACCGTAATGGATATGTCGGTTTCCCGGCTCTTGGCAATCTTAATGTAAATGTGAATGGAAACTTCGGACCCACTGACTTGGTCTATCCGCTCAACGGCAAGACCGTCCTCTTCACTAACCCGGAAATCAGTGCTCAAGAGGCTCTCGGCAACCTTAAGAATGTAAACCGCATGTCTCAGAGCCTTGGTCTTGGTGTGATTCAGGTCGGATTCAAGGCTTTCGGAGGATACAACAACATTGCAATCAACGTCAAAGAGAATTCAAGTTTCTCACTTCCGAAAAGCATATTTTCTCTTGTCAAGGAAGGTATTTCCAACAAAGAGTATGATATAAAGGATCTTCACGTTAAGGCCGAGGCTTATGCAGAAATAGCCCTTAACCACTCACGTGAAATCAAGCAGGTTCCCGGTCTTCGTGCCGGTGTGAGCCTTAAGTTCCTCCTTCCTGTTGGTTTTGCTGAAGCTGACTTTGATGAGCTAAAGCTGAATCTTGGCGCTGACAACTGGCAGGCAAGTTCCAACGCACGTTTGCGCATAGGTATGGACGGTTTGAGGTATGAGAAAAAGATGAAGTATCCCGAAAACCAGCGTCCGTATGAATATGTTGATGGCGTGAATACCGACGATATCAAGTTTGGCATCAATGGCTTTGGTTTTGGAATTGATCTTGGCGCCTCATATGAATGGAAAGACTTCAACTTCTCTTTGGCATTCACTGATCTCGGCACTTTAAGCTACAGTAAGGTTCAGGAAGCCTCTACCAATGGCACAAAGACTTTCGAGACAGCCGCTCATCCTATTGCAATTGGTGACGACAGCAAGAGCTGGGATGAATTAGTCGACGCGCTTTCCCCATTATATGAATTGGAAGACAACGGAACTGTTTCTTCTTCTACTGCACTTCTTGGTAAATTCCGCGCTGGTGTCGACTATACCTTC
The DNA here is from genome assembly GCA_029060625.1 of Muribaculaceae bacterium. Taxonomy (GTDB): domain Bacteria; phylum Bacteroidota; class Bacteroidia; order Bacteroidales; family Muribaculaceae; genus Lepagella. Next base: position 9,313 of record JAIDTO010000176.1, read on the forward strand.
CCTCTCTATAAGAAACTTCACTTCGGCCTGTTGAACACCACAAGCCTTAGCTCAATGTTCCCAAGCACAGAGTTCCGCCTCTCTGCCAATGTGGAGCCTATTAAGGGTATTGCTGCTTCTCTTAGTGCAGCAGCAGGCACCTATGGTGCAAATTATGGTTTCCTTCTCAGTTTGGGTAACAAGGGCTTTAATTTCTTGGTGGGTATGGACTATGCTGCTTTCAAGATGGATAAGAATCACATTCCACTCTCGACAAACGTAGATTTCCATATGGGTATCAATTTCCCATTCTGATTTTATCACAAGAAATTTTTTCATTAAATATTCGGCTCCAA
>JAIDTO010000177.1:0-17605 GCA_029060625.1 Muribaculaceae bacterium
ACATTCTTCCCAATGTGGGAGACTTTAGGCTGCTTGATAGAAAAGCTGTAAATTCGTTGCGTAAGCTTCGTGAGACGCAGCGATATACGAAGGGGCTTTATTGTTGGGTAGGTTATAAAAAGAAAGAAGTTTCTTTTGACCGAGCCGATCGGCAGGCTGGAAAGTCAAATTTTAATCTTCTGAAGTTGATTAACTTGGCAGTAGAGGGGGTGACGAGTTATACGACAATTCCCCTGCGTGTCTCTATCATCGCTGGTCTGATTGTGTCGATTTTGGCATTTGCCTATTTGTTGGTGATGTTTACGAAAACTTTAATTTTCGGGGAAAAAGTTACAGGCTATCCTTCTTTGATGTGTGTAATATTGTTTCTTGGAGGAATGCAACTTCTTGCACTTGGTATCATTGGAGAATATATAGGGCGTATATTCAACGAGACTAAAGGGCGACCTCCATACGTAGTCGAAAGCTATAATTTTAAGAAAGGATGGCTTGAACTTATGTGATTCGCAAGAAGTTAAAGTTATGAAGGGAATAAGGCTTGTAGAATATTCGCCGGTTCTATTAGTGATGATTATAGTGCTTGTGCTCTCCTTGCACATGCACTGGCAGGGTGATGCAGTGGCATTTTCATTTTTTATACCGGCTGAAAATGAAGACTTTTCATCCATTCAGCTCAAAAATGTTTGGGATATATGGCCTTCCATGTGCAATCATTGGCACAACTCAACAGGGAGATTTTTCACTCATGCCATAGTGCAACTTTTCTGTGCCTTTATCGGAAAGACAGGGTTTGCCATCTGCAATGCTTTAGTATGGGGGGGACTGATCTTCATGCTTATGACAATGTCGAAATTAAAGTCTTGGGGATTCTCTTTAGTATCATTGGCATCCTTATTGACTTTCATTTTATTCTTTCCGCTTAATAATTTTTATGAGCAGTCTTTTCCTTTCGAACCTCCCCACCAGATAAATTATGTATGGATGGGACTGTGGAATTTGATATGGATAAATATCTTTTTGAGCGACAAAGAGGAAAAAAGGAATTGGATTTTCTTGATCACACTTGCCGTATTCAGCTTTTTGGGGGGCCAAAGCAATGAGTCTTTTTCAATTCCAATTGGCGGCGCAATATTGGTATATGCTTTTCATCATAGGTTCGACATGCCTATTCGTAGATATGTTATGGCAATATCCTATGGTATTGGAACCTTGTTGGTAATTTTTGCTCCCGGTAATTTCCAAAGAATAGGGTATTCCGAGGGATGGTCGTTGACTCATACCGCTGAAGGACTTTTGCCCGGACTCTTGATTCCTTTGTTTTTCCTTTTAACTCTGGTTGTCAATAGAAGAAAGGAGCGGAGTATTCATGATGTCGTGAAGACTGATTATGGCTTATTTTTCTTTACATCCATAATAATCAATTTTATGCTTGGGATAGGTTTGGGTATGGGTTCCGGAGTCCGTATGCTGACTTGTGCCAATTTGCTTATTATAATTCTTATTCTGTTTCAAGTGGGCATCTTGAAGATAAACCCTTTTGCTGGAGTCGTTATGATGTCGTGTTTGATTGTCATGGGTATGTATAGATATAACGCTATAACACGCCTAAACTATAAGAATACCACTATAGAAAAACTGTATCATGAATCTAATGATGGGGTTGTGGTGTTACCGGATGAATTGTTTCTTCGTCAAGTACGTGAGTTTATAGTGCGCCCTCATCCATATATGATGAAAGAGCGTGCCATCAACCCCTCCAAACCAAACATAGCAATCCGACCAATGTCAATGATGTCTCTTCCCCTTGAGAGGGATACAAATATATTGCTCCCTCTCTCAGATCAAGCATGGCTTATGATACAGTCGAAGACAACTCCGGCAACATTCAAAATCCACAAGACTTTGCTGCCAGGCTTGTTAGATAGGCAACTTGCTGAGCGTCATATTTATTGGAATGACGCATATTCAGTGTTTGACAGCACGGAATTATGGCGCGCTGCTATCTACATAAATGAAAGACCATACTTACATTCTAATATTACCATAGATGAATAACAATCGTTTAGCAATATCTGACATACTGCCCTTATTGCTGATATTGCTGATAGGAATTGCATATGCTGTAATGGGATTTTGGATTCCTCCGGTAGGAGATGACTTGGGATTTATTGATTCATTCAAATCTCAAGACGACTGCTGGTATTCATTCCCCAGGTATATTTATCGTGCCTGGTTATGGAATAATGCCAGAATGGCAGATATGTTGAATCCTTTAGGATATATATTTATACCCCAATGGTTGCAAGCTGTTAGCAATGGAGTTGTAGTTTTATTGATGTTTTATATGACGCTGCGTCTGGCTTCTCAATTAAATCAGAAATCACCATTTATTCCTGTATTGATCATATTTCTTCTTACATTTGCAATGCGTTGGGATGGTATATGGATGGAGTATAATACATTTTATAACTACATTTGGAGCTCGACTTTTGCTATGCTGTCCTTGAGTTTCTTATTTTCGAAATATTCCAGGTCCAATAAATGGTATTGCTGGCTGATCTTGCCATTCTGTTTTATAGCATCCGCAATGCATGAAGCTTTAGGACTCCCATTGGCAGCTTCGTTGGTCATTATGTCAATTATTACCCCATTCTATAAAAATGCCTGTTTACTTCGTAGATTAGTACTTGTCGCAATGATATCAGGAGGACTGTTTACGTTGACTTCCCCGGCTAATTTTAAGCGTATTGGCACCATGCTTCAGCCTGAGTCTCCGATTCTAATAATCTTAGGATCAGCGATATTTGTAGTGGTTCTGGTGATAGTATCCGCTTATCTGTTTGTCTGTAGAAAGTCATTGTTTTATACATTGCTGCGCTCTCAATGGATTGTCTATGTTGGTATAGCTCTGTTTTCTTCAGGATTCATGTTGTTGAGTGGTTTTGGTGGTCGTACCGGTTGGTTTGCACAATTGTTTGCCATGATCGCTGTGTTTTATGTGATAGCCAAGTTTGATTTAGATATAAATAAAAAAATAGGATGGATTTGCTCTGCGATATTGTCGTATTTGATAATATTTCATGTAGGGATGCTCACCGTATGGCAGCATAAGCTTTCAGAGGAAACTCGAGAAGCCATAGCTGCGTATAAAAATTCAACTGACGGTATAGTTTTTTTTGATTATACAAAAGATTTAGAGATGCCATGGTATTTGCTGCGTAAGCCTCATGGCTTTCCGGATGATGATGATTCCTACTATCGTTATCGTATGCGCCGTCATTATGGAGGAGGAAAGCAATTGGTCGTTCTCCCTACAGCTTTCAATCCTATTCCTGATACAGAAAAACTCACTGTTGCAAGCGATGGATTTATATTGACTTCTATTCGCCCTGTTGATGTTTACGGCGATACAATTGTTGCAATATTCCCTCGCGAGCTGACATACATAGATGGTAAAGAATATATCATAAATGAGTTTGACTATAATGATCGTAAACTTTACCTTTTGTCGCTTATGGACCGTGACAGGGGTGAAAAGTAGCATTGAGGACGAATAAGATACTTAATCACGCATATAATTATCATGATAAATAAGATTTTCAGACGTATATCCAATGTAGTTGGTTCACCGGTTTTAGAGTGCTATATCGTAATATTTCTTTCATTATTCATAGAATGGTCCTACTTTGCATTGTCGATTGGCGGCTTTGGGAATAATGCAGTTGTGACATTGTGCAAAGGTGTGGGAGACTGCATGATGTTGCTGGTCCTATACTGGATTTTGCCAAAGCGTTTTGCTTGGATAAATATTGTGATAGTATGGCTTCTCTCAGTATTTTTTGTGTTGAATTTGTGGTACTATCGTTTTTGGGGCCAGATGGTGACTCCATTTTTCTATAGATTGTGGAATAACATGAATGTCGACACGATAGCTTCAGCAAAAGCCCTTGTATCCATATTTGATATAATATATCTCATTATTCCATTGGGATTGACAATACTTTATGTAGGTGTGTTAAGATCCAAGATAAAGAAGGATGATTTGAAAGTCAGGGCAGAGAAAATAAGAAGACTGACTATTTTGGCTATTACTGTATGTTTATTCTTCCTGTCTCAAATCGGATATGCCATAACGAAAACTAAATGGAACATCGCTGCAGGATATAGAGAACAATCGGTCGTGGAGAATCTCTTTCTTAATATGACTTGCATCACAAATGGATCTGTTTATGATCTGCGCACCCGAGGATTGTGTCTGTTCCTTTATTCTGATTTTGTGAATATATTGCGGGATTTGACTATGTCTCATAAGATTGAGCCTACTCCGGAAGAAATGGATTCCCTTAAATCTTTTATCACGAACGTGCCTCAATTTCCAATTATTGAAGAGTTTTCAGCTAATGGGAATAAAAATGTCGTTATTATTATTGTAGAGTCGCTCAATGCAGGGGTAATCAATAAGACTGTCAATGGGCATGAAGTCTCACCATTTCTAAATTTTCTGGTAAAATCGGAGGGGTCAGTCTCTGCGCTTGATATTCTGCCGCAAGTCAAGGATGGATGTTCTAACGATGGCCAACTTCTGACTAATACCGGTTTGCTCCCTTTGTCTCAAGGTGTCGTATCAATGACCTTGGGTACGGATATAGATTATCCGGGGCTACCGAAAATCTTGAAGCCAAAGTCGTCAGTAGCTATTTTTGGAGATTCCGGACTTTCGTGGAATCAAACGCAAGCTTTTCAAAGTTATGGGTTTGATGAGATCTACACCGTTCTTGACTTTGAGGAAGATGCTGATGACAAGGGTGCGGATGCCGCAATGTTTGATTTCTCAGAGGGGGTTCTTGATAGAATTGAGCAGCCATTTCTTCTTGAGTATGTCACTTTCTCCATGCATGCTCCATTTACACATAAGAGCATCCCTACTAAAGAATGGTTGGCATCAAGCAATTTGGAAACTAATGAGATAAATTATCTTAATAGTGTGAATTATACTGATTCTCAGATATGTAAGTTTTTTGATAATCTCAATAGGCGAGGCCTTATGCAGTCTACAGTGGTTTTTATTGTATCAGATCATTCTCAGACCCTTGGATTGGATAAGAGTGTATTGAAACACATAAAGGAAGATTCTCTTGATCTGATGCCTATGGCCTTTATCGCGGTAAATACCGGTGTTACTAAGAAAATAGATTCTCCTGCCGGACAAATAAATGTATTTCCTACGATATTGCATGTGCTTGGCAAGGGTAACGGAGAATATCGTGGACTTGATAGATCGCTTCTTGACCCGGCATTATCCTCCTCTGTCTCTGCACAAGGAAAATCTCGCGGAGAAGGTTCAGACGCTGAAATCTGCCGACAAAAACGTGCTTGGCAAGTTTCCGATTCATTATTGCGTTCAAATTTCTTTAAAACTAATCTGTGAGTTTCCTTTTGAAATTAAGAAGAGTAATGCATGAGACCGTAAGTAATAGTATGGATGCGATAATCCACATTGTTTGCCCATGAGAAAGAAAGCAAACGACGGTCATTGCTATTGAGGCGAATATTGAGAAAACGATAATTTTTATTGCAGGAGCAGATAATCGGTATCCGTAAAGATGGCGATTGACTGCAATGTAGACGCATAGGCAGATCGTACAGTCTATGATGGCTGAGTAGCCTAATCCTTTAAGACCCCAAAGATAATATCCTATGTAAGTAAGAAATAAAGTCAAGAGGTTAGCTCCGATTGATTCCATCCAGAAGAATAGCCGGCGGTTGTCTTTGGCAAATACAATATAGCCCAAAGGATACATCAATGCTCTGACTACTACTGCAAGTGCCAGAAGACGAAGGAGTGGAGTGGCAACAAGAAAACTTTTTGTCTGAAATAACTCGATGACAATTGGCGCAAGTAGTATTACGGCACATGCTATCGGTGCAATAAGAAGTCCAACTACTTCTATCTGTCGGTTCACTATCTCGCACATCTTTTTGTTGTCACCTGCAACAGCAGAAAGTCGTGGCAAATAGTCCATTGCCATAGCGGTGAATACAATGGCTGAATATTGTGAAGTCATTGTATTGCATGACTGGAAGAACCCAACTTCATCCATTCCTCCTTGACTGCGTATGTAGACGTTGACCAGATAGTTTACGAGATTGCGAAATAAATCGTTGCTCATCAAGATGATTCCCATAACAAGTACTTTCTTGAGTAGGGGGAGGTGGATCTCATGTAGCCATGCGGATGCTGATACTTTCAAAGTTTTCTTTAAAGATAGGAGATACCATGTGCAAGTGGATAATGCAAGCACCAACATAGCCGGCACTATTCCTTCAGTGCCAAATAGCCAATATAGGGGTACTCCAATAATCAATCCTACAAGCGAACCTATCAAACTTGCTTTTGACAGTGGCTTAATGGCATGTAGCCCTTGAAGTACAGACATCAGGGCACTCCCTGCGATAGAGAAGAATATTGCTGCAGAGAGAATCAAAAAAGCCCCTTTATAGTCAGCTGTGCCGAAGGTAATGGAAGATAGGGTTCTTGGAAAGAGAAGGCATACAAGAGCTCCTAACAGAGCCGATATAAGAATAAGAGGCCGAATTGAGGCAAGGACGTCAGCCAAATGCGATTCGTTCTCTTTGGCTTGACCTATTTCTTTGACAATAGATAGATTGAGACCAAGCGATGCAAACTGCTGGATAGTCAGGGATGCCGTATTGAATAGGCCTGCGATTCCCATGCCAGAGGGTCCAAGGATTACTGCAACAAACTTTAATCTTATCGCAGAAATAAGGATGTTGAATACTTGTACGCCTCCAAATATGGACGTGCCTTTAAGTATGTTTCGGAAACTGTTTTCCTCTCTTTTCCTGACTTCATTCATTGATATGATATTTTTTGATGTAGTGTCAGGATTCATGGAAAACTTTGCTTTTTTTTGCAGTGATCACTCCATTTATCCAATTCTTGCAATATGAGATTGGCGATGGTGTGAGCCCCTTTCGCCATAGGGGAATTTCCCGGAGGGCATGTGCGACCATGCGAAGTGGCCACGAATTTGGATGTAGACGAAGGAATACTGCACCTTTGGTTTGCGGCCGTGAAGGAAGCATCAGGTTTCGTTCAGAAGTAGTTGGTCCGTTATGGCGAGCTATTGTAATTGGCTCAAAGATTCCTTGCATGCCGGCATTCAAGCATTCGCATATGAATATGTCCTCTTCCCCTGACGGAAACATTGCTCCTATACCGAAATTCTCATTAAACCAAATTTTACCTTGTATGGATTGCCTGCGAAAAGCGATTTCTATGGAAGAAATGTAGTATCCTTTGGGAATTTTACTAAGACTAACCGAATGGGACGGGTAGAATTTCTTGCTGACAGACGAATCATACCGGAAAGTTATGATGTCGGCATCCGGATGATTATGAAATGCATCAATTAAGTTTAGGAGTCCCTTGGCTGAATAATCTGTATCATCGTCGCTGATTAGAAGTAAAGGGGCTGAAGCGTGTGAGAGAGCATGGTTTCGGTTTACGGATAAGCCTTTACTGGTAGTGACGAGTATTTTGAAGTCTTTACGCTCAAGTTCTTTCGGAATAGTAAAATCTCCCTCGATCTGGCAACTTACAAGATATTCCACACCTTCAACCTCTGGATGAGCTGATGTGGCAACCCTCTTAAGCCCTTCTTGTCCATAGGTGCATATCATCACTTGCAATGATATAGACTTCTTATCAGTTAATGGCGTTTCCTTTCCCATTGTGACTATGCCTTTATGTGGTTATGCCAATGTGTTTCGAAGATTGGAGCGATATGTCGAACATCATTATGCTGCTCTACAAGGTGCCGACCTTCTTCTGCCATTTGCTTGAGTTCTTTTTTGTTGAGCACAAGTGCTCTTAGGCGTTCTTTTATGGTTGTCTCCTCTTCGAGAGGTGACAAGCAAAATATCGGTCGCGAATTTTCATTTAAATATTTATAATATTCCTCCTGGGCACCCGAAGCGGTAACGCGTCCGAGAGCCATAGTCTGAAGCGCATTTGTGGCTGGAGAGTATGAATATAGTTGGTCAATTACGATATGGCTCGAACGCAGGGCATCAAGATACTCTGCAAGTGACAGGTTTTTCACTACTTTGACTTCAAGCTTGCCGGGCATCTCTTTTTCCAGGTCTTTGCAGAGTTCAAGCAATCGTGCGGTACCCTTCTGAATTTCCATATTGGCCCTCATTCCTATCAATATTTTTATCGGACCTGTTAAATCAAATTCAGTAAATTCTAAATTATCCAGTTCAATAGGAAGGTTGGTAAAGACAAGCTTTTGGGGATCCATGTGCCGACGGGCCGACATGTCGTATTCAGGTAGCACAGACATAGCACCGTCGATTGTATTATAAAGATGAGTGGTGTATGAAGCATGAGAAGATATCAGCCAGCCTTTCTCTCGCAAGGGATCGCACTTTACAAGTGGAGTTAGCTCCTCTCCCACACGAAACTCTGAAAATCTAAAAAGACCAGAGTCTACACAGTCTTTTACGAAGAAATGATCATTGCCGCAAAGTGTCAGGAATACTGAGTGGTTATTTTTCTTAAGTATATCGTAGATTATCCTGAGTTTGTCAGGTTTTAAATTAAGAAACTGAGGATTGATTAATTGCACCACATCATATCCACTCCATGAAGGTAATAATGCCAAAATACGGTAGAGATACCTAAACCCTCCGAGAATTCCGGATGGCCTTTTCAACACTATGTCAGCATCAGTCTGCATATAGGTCCCTCTGTCGGATACGACAGTAACATCGTGCCCTCGTTTTCTCAGTTCCTTGGCAAGACATGCATGTAGGTTGGAATAGTCACCAAGCATAAGTATCTTCATAGTTGAGGTGCTTTAGTGGTTATCGACTTGTTGGTCTCTGTTTGGCTTTCTTCTGCCACTATATAGGGAGGCCTATGTTTGGATTCATTGTAAATCTTTCCGATATATTCTCCAATGATGCCGAGTGCGAGAAGCTGGGATCCACCCAAAAAGAGTATAGTGCATATAATTGTGGGAAATCCCTGGATTGGTTCGCCATAGATGAGAGTCTTGCAGACTATATAGATCATATAGCATATAGACACCAAGGAGACAATGAATCCTAATACTGTGGCGATACGAAGTGGAGCGGTAGTATAGCTTGTAATCCCTTCCAAAGCAAGGTTGATAAGGCGTCCGGCCGACATATGAGTCTTTCCGGTTTTCCTGTCAGCTGTCTTGAAGTCTATTCCGGTCTTTTTGAATCCTACCCAACAGTAGAGTCCTTTAGTATAGCGTTGTGATTCGCGAAGACCTCGTATAGCATCTACTACTTTGCGGTCGAGCAAGCGAAAATCTCCTACATTAGGAAGTATATCTACGCTTGTGCTGCGGTTTAGAATGCTGTAATATGCTCTGGTGAAGGCTTTTCTTAGGATAGATTCCCTTCCTCGTGAGAGACGATGCCCATATACATCCTCATATCCTTCTTCCCACATTTCAAGCATTTCTGGAATCGTATCGATCGGATGCTGGAGGTCAGCATCCATAATCACCATAGCATCTCCTGTCATTCTGTCAAATCCCGCCAATAGAGCATTTTCCTTACCGAAATTTCGGGAAAGACTGACATATCTGATCCTTGAATCGTAGAAACTCAGTTCCTTGATTTTTTTAAGAGATAAATCGTGGCTACCATCGTCTACCAAAATTATTTCCCATTCATATTGGGCTCCCACCAGGAGGGGATGTGTATTGTCGAGCAGAGGAAGCAATGCTATATAAAGTGCATCAATTGATTCCTCTTCATTATAGACCGGTATGAGTAACGTTATCTTCTTCACGATGCAAATTTAACAAATCCTGTCATTTTTTGCAAATATTATTCAATTTTTATAGAAGTTATAGCGTTATGTGAGAGATGAAGGAATCAGATTATTATAGTAAATGCATGACTGTGGTAGTCCCTGTCTACAACAGGGCTCACTTGATCCGACGGTGTCTTGACAGCATATATGCTCAAACTTATCGTCCGATCGAAGTCATAGTTGTGGATAATATGTCGTCAGACTCCACAATTGCGGAAGTGGAGGATTGGATTCGTACGCATGTGTCAGATGGATTTTCTTTGAGTGTGCTAACAGAACACCGTAGAGGAGCTTCATATGCACGCCAGACGGGTCTTGAACATGTCGATACAGAGAAAGTGATGTTTTTTGATTCCGACGACGCTATGCGGCCAAATGCTGTGGCTCGAATAATGGAAGCTTGGATGGGCGATACCAATGCAGATGCTGTTGCGTGGCCTCTTATTGTGCATAGACCTTGTGGTGACCGAGTTTCTCATTCAATAAAAGGAAATCTTCTTGAACGCCATATGGTCCATGCCATTTTCTGTACACTTGGCTACGCCGTGAAGGCTGATGCTATGCGCAGATGTGGAGGCTGGAAAGGGGAGTATTCCTGTTGGGATGATCTTGAAACTGGCGTTAGGTTTCTTCTTGGAAATCCACGGGTGATTGCAATAGATACTCCTTTGGCAGAGGTATATCCACAAGTAGAGAGTATTTCGGGTGTGGCATATTCCGATAAGCCGGGAAAATGGGAAAAGGCTTTGGATGGAATCGACAAGGCTATTTATGGGAGTCATCGTGCAGATAAACGTCGCCTTCATAATATTATAAGCTATCGTAGGGCTATTCTTGCTGCCGATTATGCAAAGGAAGGAAAGCTGTATCTTGCAAAGCCTCTATATGAGCTGGCTTTATCAGAGGTTGGGAAAAAGAAACGTCCGCTCATCCGTTTTGCTTATCATTGGACAAGATGCGGGATGCGCGGAGCGTTTTCTATTGTCGGAAGATTCCTATAAAGATTATTAATCATTCATGAAGAGGTGATCCCATGAAGGAAGGGTGATGGGTTCTTGCTTCATTGCCTTCAGTATCTTTGGCGATACGTATTTCTTATCTACGACGAGGCGGAATAGATATTCATCCATCCAGTCGTCGGTTGCTATCAGATAGCCGTCGTGCCCGGATTTTCCCCAGCTGTTTTCGATAAGCCATTTCTTTGGTGTTCCCTTGTCGTCAAGATCAACTCCGGATAGGGTCATCGCGTGTGAAGAAGCGCTTGCCCATGTGGAGATTCGTTCAGCCTTATCCATGCCGAATTTAGTGTCGAAAAGAGCCTCGTAGTCGAAGTTTTCCACATCAAGGGTGCCACGCTCGCGGTCGATGAATTTACCCACATCGCAAGAGAAATACATTGCGGTGCTGTCTTTTATCGACTTGATAGCAGCTTCCTTAAGGTCGGCCATTGGCACGTTAAGGTATGTCCAGTCTTGTCCGTCGTAGCTGTGGCGGTCGTAGTCGATTCTGTACACCTTCCAGTATTCACGGGAAGGATCGTTCATGAGCATGATGTAATTGTTTTTCAAATCGTTGCCAAGAAGCTCCTTATAGAATGATTGGGGTGTGTAGGTCTTGGTCTCCAAGGCATTCCCTTTGCTGTCGCGCTTGGTCCAGGTGAATTCCGTAGGTGGCTCTCCTAAGGCAAGAGCAAGCATTTTATAGACTTCGCCAAGTTGCTTTGTCTTCATGTCTTGCAAAGTCTTTTCATCCGCTCCTTTAGCCTTGGCTTGACGCAGGCGGAGGCCATCTTCACGAAGCCTGGTGGCGAGGTGACGTCGGAATGCCGAGGTGCTGTTGGCAATTTCTGTCTCAGCCATTGCTTCGGTTGGCACAACACCGTATTTTGTCACGATGTCGGCAACTCCGCAGAATGTGCCACCGTCAGAAATGGGGTTCTGGAATAGCCATTCCACCTGACGGTCTTCCATCGGGCGGTCTGATGTGTCGATCACTCCCTGCAGGAAGAGGTTGGCTTTCTCAAGCTGGTCAAAGAAAAAATTGTAGTTCTGTGAGAAAGTAAGCTTGGGGAGGTTATGCTTAGCCATGGCTTGCGAGCGCAGCACATTGAGACCGGTAAATAGCCAGCATCGTCCGGATGATTTCTGGTCTGTTATCCCTTTTGTCTCTACCTTATTAGAGAAGTGATCGTCAAATTTATTACGCACTTTCTCGTTGAAAGCAAGTTTCTCGATTCCTGCTGCATTCAGCGCATTGTGGCGCGCCCTGTTGGCCGTATTATTCTCATATCCGGCCTTAAATCCATTGAGCATATCCTCAGTGATCGCTCCTTTCTCCTCAGCCACGGCTTGCAAGGCTGCAGTGATGGTTAGTGTCAGTAAAATTTTGCGTATCATATATGATAGTTTTAATGTGAATGCAAAAATAATAAAATCTTGGGATAGATGCAACCTTTTTTGGTTGCATCTTGCGAATGCAACCTTTTTTGGTTGCATGTAGGGGTTGTGAATTAAATGTTATAGATCCAAGCGGAAAATCTGATAGGCGACACCGCGTCCTCCGAGTCCTGTCTTTTGGTGGATGAGCCCTGAGTTGAGGATGCGGCCTGCATCTTCATTGCTCGTGCCGAAGTCAAAATAGCGGTTCTCATAAAATACATCATGTATGAGATGATGCATAAGATAGGTCAATGTCCCGTTTTCTCTTCCTCTCTCCGATGTGGCGATATACTGACAGTGAGCTACTGAATTTGTATCGTATATGCAGACAGCAGCATCCGGTTCCGATCCTGTTCCTGCTAAGAAAAGACGAACCCCGGCAGGAAAACGTCTTTTTAACATCTGCAGCTCATTTTCGGTGTGTACAGGGACAGCATCATGTCGATCACGCAGACACTCTTGTAGAATAGGCATGAATTCGGATACTTTATCGGTCTCTTTTATCCAAGGATTGCACATCGAGGCTTTCTTAAAATGTCGCTTCTGGAGAGTGTTGAATCCCGGATTGTTTCGCATGTCAATGACGGTAGAAAGGTTTACGGTCTCGAGGGCAGCATCATAACGGAAAAGTGCATACATATCCTCTTCTGCCGGGATTTTGTGGTAGATATGGGGTACTGACTTATAGATAATTTGTCTTATTCCGTTTTCCCGACACCATTCGGTCCATATTTCAAATAGATTGAGCATATCCGATCCGTCGAAGTGGGAGAGAGGTGTAAGCCAACCTCCATAAGTAAGTCCCCCGTGACTGCATAGAGTCCCATCAGCTCGGATATTTGCCGGAAGCAAGCACGTTGGTTTCCCTTTTCTAAAGGCTATAAGCGAACAGTCTTGGAATCGATCGGAATGATAGTCCATATATCCACGCATATGCAGCATAGTGCCTTGACGCGACTCTGCGACAAGCGTATCCCAAAGGCTTGCATCCTCCGGCTCGTATTTCTTGATTATCCAATCTATACTCATCTATTGATTTTTATTAGAGCAAAATTAGTGAAATATTCGTAAGATAACAAATTTTTTATTAACTTTGTAGATGAATCTGCTCGTCATGAAATTATAATCTAATAATACACTTAAATGAGACATTTTGCTTCCCTTGTGGCTCTTGGAGCTATTGCATTGGCTGCTTTCCCGGCTTTCGCTGACCAGAAAGCAACTGTCAAGCTGAATCTTGACAATGTCAATCCCGAACTTACCATCCCCGCTGAAATCTACGGACAGTTTGCCGAGCATCTTGGCACCTGCATCTATGGCGGACTATGGGTTGGTGAAGATTCTCCTATCCCCAATACCAATGGCTATCGCAACGATGTGCTTCAGGCACTCAAGGACCTTAAAGTTCCCGTGATGCGTTGGCCCGGCGGTTGCTTTGCCGATGAATACCATTGGGTAGATGGCATTGGCCCGAAAAAAGACCGTCCTGTGATGATTAATAATAACTGGGGTGGAACAGTTGAGGATAACTCCTTTGGTACTCATGAATTCTTCAACCTGTGTGAGCTCCTTGAGTGCGAGCCATACCTCAGTGGCAATGTCGGCAGCGGTACTGTCGAAGAACTCGCAAAGTGGGTGGAATACATCACAGCCGAGAATGGTCCGATGGCTGAGAAGCGTAAGGCCAATGGGCGTGAGAAGCCATGGAAATTGAAATATCTCGGAGTGGGCAATGAAAGCTGGGGATGTGGTGGAAACTTCACTCCCGAAGATTATGCTTCCGAATATCGCCGTTATCAGACATATTGCCGTGATATTAGCGGAAATAAACTATACAAGATTGCATCAGGAGCCAGCGATTACGACTATAACTGGACAGATGTGTTGATGAAGAAGGCAAAGAATCATATGAAGGGTCTTTCATTGCATTATTATACAGTGAAAGGCTGGAATGGCAGCAAGGGCTCTGCCACTCAGTTTGACAATGATGACTATTATTGGACTCTTGGAAAGTGTCTGGAGATTGAGCCGGTCATCATGAAGCATGATTCGATCATGAACGTCTATGACCCGAAGAAGAGGGTAGCACTCCTCGTAGATGAATGGGGCACATGGTGGGATGAAGAACCCGGCACTGTCCCCGGGCATCTTTATCAGCAGAACACAATGCGCGATGCGATGGTAGCTGCTCTCAGCCTCAATGTCTTCAACCGCCATACCGACCGCGTGAAGATGGCAAACATTGCTCAGATTGCCAATGTGCTTCAGTCGATGGTCCTCACCAAAGGCGACAAGATGGTGCTTACTCCGACTTATTATGTCTTCAAGATGTATGCCCCCCACCAGAACGCTACTTTCATTCCGCTTGAAGTTGAGACTTCCATGCGTGACGTGCGCGATGGCCGCAAAGTGCCCACCATCAATGCTACAGCATCGCAGAAAGATGGCAAAGTCAACGTGACACTCACCAACATCGACCTCAAGGAAAAAGCTGAAGTGACAATACCCTTCTCAAAACTTGGCAAGAATGCCGTAAGCGGCGAAATCCTCACTTCTGCGGCCCCCAACGATTACAACGATTTCGACAACCCCGACAAGGTGAAGTTGGCACCATTCAAAGGCTATAAGATTACAAAAGATGGTCTTCAGGTGACTCTTCCCCCGATGTCGATCGTCGCCCTCAGCATTGCTCAATAATATAATTTAGACTAAAGTTACTAATTTCACGCGGTGACGCGCACGGAGTGCGCTTGCTACTAAAGAAAACTAAGTAGTAAGCATGCTCCGCAGGCGTCACCGCGTGACGTTTGGTAACTTCTTGGGTTGTTATCACCGATTCCAATCAGCAAAAGAATAGGTTGCCTCCACTTTTTCCTCAATCTCATCAGGAAGTTCTGAGAAGAAATCAAATCCTGTGATCTTCTCCACTTCATCTATTGTCGTAGCGTAGTCCTGCATATTGCCTGGGCATTTCATATGAGGATATACAAACGCTATTCCTCTTGGCTCATCAAGATATGGCGCAAGAAGCACTTTGAAGAAAGCACCTGGCACGCGCACCTTTGATTTTTCGATAAAGCTGTTGTCATCTTCCGTATAGATTGGGCCTGCAATGATCATCACTGCGGAGTCCCGTTTTGCCCAAATGCGTTCCTTGCTTTCGAGAGTTTCCCAGGCTCCTGCATTGAGGTCATGAAGCTGCGGGCACATGTTGGCCATAACGAAGCAGTCGTTCATAGCTTGCTCGCTCCATTTTTGGTCGGCGGCGGGGCACATATGTCCTCGGTCAAATCCGGATCCTGTATAGTCGCTATGCTTCGTGCATCCGTTGATGTCTGAGTCTTGCCAGAAATTATCTGTGCGGCTCACTTCATTACTAACTTCTGTTCCGAGAAGCTCCCACGCCACATAGTTTGGAGTCCGGTTATCCTTGTTGTATGAAAGCGTGAAACCGGTGTATTCTTTCACCTGAGAGGTGAGTCCGGTCGGAATAGTCACATTCTCTAATCCTTCATAGTGATTGGGAGCAGGTGCGACAGGTATTTCCGGGGTCGGTTCATCCGGTGTGACGGGCATCTTTGGCTCATCTTTACCTGTATTGCAGGAATAGAAGGTAGGCATCAGCATAGCCATGGCCAATGCCATCATGGCAGAATGATGCGTGTTTCGGTAGATTGATCCAATATGTTTCATTGTTGAAAAACGTTAGGTTTTATATAAACGTGAAAGACCTCGGGAGTATTGCATCCCAAGGCCTTTTCAATATACGCATCACGCATTACGCGCTACGCATCCCGGCGTTTCTTCCAGAGTGCTGTCATATCCTCAAGGGTCTTGCCCTTGGTCTCAGGAACGAGCTTGGCGACGAACCATGCTGCAATGACGCAGATGATGCCATAGAGGGCGTAGGCGAAGAAGTGTCCGAAACGCTGTCCCATGTCTCCCATGCTCATATTATACATCGGTACGAATGTGCTCGATACGATGAAGTTGAATATCCACTGGAACGCAACTGCGATTGCCACTGCCTGCGAACGGATGGTGTTGGGGAAGATTTCCGAGATGAGTACCCAGCATATAGGACCCCATGAGAACATAAAGGATGCTGAATAAACCATGATGCTGACAACCGGGAAGATGGCTGGAAGCTCTACGAGATTTGACAGAGCCACACCTAATGCGCCCACTGCCATGCCGATTGAGCCCCATATGAGAAGCGGTTTACGTCCCAACTTCTCCACTGTGAAGACAGCCACGAGAGTAAATGCAATGTTTACGATACCCATGATGACGGTCTGTACCATCGGGTTGCCCATGTTCATGGATTCGAAGATACGCGGAGCGTAGTAAAGCACTGCATTGATGCCGACTGCCTGCTGGAACACCGAAAGCATTACGCCGATGAAGACGACCATTATGCCGAAAGAGAAAAGTTTCTCGCTCTGTACGGTGACAGTCTCCTTGATATTCTGTAGGATCTCTTGAGCCTTAGCGTTGCCGTTGATCTTGGAAAGAACCTTGAGAGCTTGAGTGTCTTTGCCCACCATTGCAAGATAACGTGGGGATTCCGGCACGAGGCATACAAGGAATGTAAAGATACCGGCTACATATGCCTCAGATCCGAACATATAGCGCCAACCGGTCTGGATAGTCCAAAGGTCGGAGCTTGCATGCACCTGATATACTGTCTCGCCAATCTTCTCGATGATAGGTTGAGTATGCTCTCCCAGGATGAGGAAGTTGACGAAATACACTACGAGCTGACCGAAGATGATTGCAAACTGGTTCCAGGATACAAGTGTGCCTCGCATATTCGATGGCGCAACTTCTGCTATATACATTGGGCAGATGGCTGATGCAAGTCCTACACCGATACCACCGATGATACGATAGATGTTGAAGGTGATGAGAAGATGGAAGCTTGGCTGTCCATATTCATGTATAAGAAATTCAGGGTAATAAGAGCCAAGTGCCGAAATGAAGAAGAATACGCCGGCAATGAAAAGCGCGAGCTTACGGCCAAGGCGTGTGGCGATGATTCCCGAGATAGCAGAGCCGATGATACAGCCCAGGAGGGCACTTGAAGAGGTGATGCCGTGGATTGTGTCTGTGTAGACAAAATCCTTCGCACCAAGGAAGAAGGCCTGCAGGCCTTTTTCTGCTCCGGAGATCACAGCTGTGTCATATCCGAAGAGTAGGCCGCCGAGCACCGCTACGAGCACGATCCCGAATAGGTATGCTTTGCTGCCTTGATTGTTGGTTGAATTCATGGATTTATGGTTGTTAA
>JAIDTO010000177.1:17705-21385 GCA_029060625.1 Muribaculaceae bacterium
CAAGACTTAAGACTCAATTAGTAAAGGTCTTTCGTAGCAGGCCCATCATCCCAGCGGTGGTCTTTCGGGAAGGGTAGTCCATTCCATGCTTTTTGATTGGTGGTTGGGAGCGGTGCATCTGTCCAGAATGGATGGGATGCCGGCAGGCCAAGCGGTAGAAAGGCCAAAGATGTCATGTAAAGGCTGCCATTGTTGGTATACCAATCAGCTATGTTGGGCTGACGTCCTGCAAATCCGATGGTGAGGAATCCACCCTCGTTGAAGTTTTCCTTCCCGTCATACATGGAGTGCATCACTGATGTGAGTGCATTGCGTACTTGCCCGTTTGTAAGGCCCGCAGGGAGCTTTTCATACCATGCCATTAGGGCAAGTGGCTGCATAGTTGCCATTCGGTAGGGTATTGAACGGCCGAAAACCGGAAATGTCCCCTCAGGCGAGATCATGCGTTCAAGCACTATACTATATTTCTGGGCACGCTTCAATGCCCGGTCATAATATTTTGGATAGTGGATTCTGGTGTGCCTGTTTGCATCCTTCATATTTTGCAGTGTCTCAAGATACATTGGATGAAATACATAGCTGCTGTAATAATCGAATGCGAAATCCGGCCCATCGGCATACCAACCGTCTCCGGCATACCATTCTTCCATCTTCCTTATTGCTGAATTCACCCTGTAATCATCATGATCACCCCCTGCCTTAGCCATAAAGCTTTCGATTATGGATGAGAATAGCAGCCAGTTTGTATAAGGAGGGTCTATCTTCCTTATATTGCGGAAGTTTTCAAGATAGCGCTCCTTTGTTTTGTCGTCAAGGGGTTTCCAGAGTGCATCATATGCACGTACGAAACTTTCGGCGATGTATGCGGCATCTACCATGATTTGGCCTTCGCCTTGCCATAAGAGGTAGTCAGGCGAATTCGGGTCAACAGCGTTGGCATAGCTCTTGAGCGTCAATTCTCTGAGTTCCTTCCTCATCTTCCCTTCTTCAGTGTCATCGTCGGGAAGTGCAAGCCATGGGGCTATTCCTGCCATAAGTCGGCCAAAAGTCTCCATATAAGTCACTTTCTTATTGCGACCGTCCCAATTGGGGCTCACTTCTACAATCATTTCCTCCTGCAGCTTTCCGTCTGCCATTTTGCTGAGTACCGGGTAGGCTATCTGATAGGCGAGATCAGTCCAGTATTTGCGGTCGGGATTGCAGTCTTTTTCAAGATATTTGGCATATTCGCAAGCCGCTAATAGGAATGCGCCTGTGCCGAAATCCGATGTGGAGTTTTTGTCTACTACCTGTCCGGGAATCGCCTTCTCGCCTATAGGCTGCACATAACCTACTCGGCCGTCTTTCTGCAGAGCGGTGTTGCTCAAGTAGTTCCATCCCTTGAGGGCTGCGTCAAGATACTTTTTGTCTTTAAGGTATCCGTTGTTGATGCCCCAAAGCAATCCGTAGGTGAAGAAGGCTGTGCCGCTTGTCTCCGGCCCAGGTGCATGGGCTTCGTCGAGCATTGATCGGCTCCAGTAGCCTCCGGGCTGTTGGCAATCTACGACACCTTCAGCGAGTTCGCGATATCGCTGTTCGAAAATATCACGGTGTTTATAGTCTTTGGGAAGGTCTTTCAACACCTTGGCAAGACCGGCGAGCACCCAGCCGTCGCCACGAGCCCAGAAATCCTTCTTGCCGTTGGCACTTTCATGCTTCGGGTAGACGTATTTGGCATCACGGTAGTAAAGATGTTCATCTTTGTCATACATGATGCTGTCGGCATATATGAAGTAGTCATATAGCTTGTCGAGGTATTTCTGATTGCCTGTGATCTTGTACATCTTGGTCATCACGGGCATTACCATATAAAGTCCGTCGGCCCACCACCAATAATCATTCTGAGGTGTTGACATCTGATACTCCATCACTTCTTTGGCCCGTCTGATTCGGTTGTCGTCCGGCAGGATATTATAGAGGTCTGCGTAAGTCTGGAAGCATATCTGCCAGTCTCCAAACATTACGTGGTCGGGCGATTCTCCATAGCTTGCATATTTCCATTTGCTTTTGTCATTTCCCTTGGCTCCTTTCCATTCATTATATTTAGCCCAGTCTTCAGAATACTTGAGCCAATCAGGATTTCCGGTAAGCTTGTATGCCTCCATATTCCCGGTATGATAGGCAGCCATATGCCAGAAAGGTGTAGCCTCAGCCGGATGGCTTTTCTGCCAGGTATTATTCACCTTTGTTATAATGTCTCTGACTTTCTTCGCCTCCTTCATGTTGTCTTGGGCAACAGCCGGCAGAAATGCGAGCACTGAGATTAGAAGAATGATTGACTTTTTCAGATATTTCATGATTTTAGGCAATAAGTGTATTTGGGAAATTCTAACGCAAAGTTAATAAAAATTTCCTATTCATACAAACCTTGTTTTTGACCGTAATTACTTCTGCTTAAATCTTGCCACAGATGTCTCCTTGCCGAAGAGATATGATGGCTCATATCCTCCGAGGTCGATTATTATCTTCTCGAATACGATTCCGGGGTCAAGTGGTTTGATTTCCAGCATTGTCTCTCCCGGCTTTCCTGCCTTCACCGGCACTTTCTTTTCTACAACTCTGCGAGCTACCGTAGGATAGAATACGCTGTATATGTTTTGTGGATCTTCATTGAGATTAGCATTGAAGTTGACTTCAATCGGATCTGAGTCTTCAAAGCCTACAGTATACCTGTGTCCTTCCTTGCGTTGGAAAGCAAGAGTGGATTTCGTGACCACGTGCACCGTTACGCTGTCTGTCCCCTCCGGAATCGTGACTGCATATTTAAGTGCCGCACCCTCGGGGCTTTCTGTGTATGGCCTTACGGCGACTCCACTGAGGGTACGCCCTACGTAAGGCAGCACTTCCCATTTCGCGCCGCTGTCAGCGTCTGACGCTTTGTTGAAATGTTCTGCCTCGATCACGATTGCACCATCTGTAGCCGCGAATACGTATCCTCCCTCTGTCGCACCACGGGAGTCGAGTGTGAAGGTCTCCGGAAGTATTTCTGCCGGGAAGGCATCGTTCCAGCTCGTATATCCTATATGCTTTTGAATCATCATTCCGTCCCATTTCCCTCCGGCTATATCCTTGTTGTAGCTTCTCATAAGTTCTGCATCACGGTCGAAACAGCGCTTCACCTCGATTGCCCATTCGTTTGCTTCGGGCAGCCCTTTATGATATGCCTCATGGTTCATAGCCTGCGCGTAATACATCTGGTAGAGGTTGCTCATCAATTGGAGTGGGAAGAGAATCAGTTCATTATAGGCGTCTTTTTGCTCCGGCTTTAAAGTTAGGAATTGGCGTAATGCTTCTGCTTCCAGGCGCATATAGTCATCGGCCACTTGCTTCCATTCCCCGGTATGTAGATTATATGTCTTGCGGTCGAGCATCTCCGGAGTGACCCTTCCGTTGTATTTGCAAAGTAGATTGAATATGCGAGTGGCTTCCTTTGCTTGGTCCGGGCCAAGTTGCTGCTCGAAGAATCTCAATGTGTGTCCGAGATGATTATCAGCAGTGAATTGCTTCGGGTTCCAAGCCATGTCAAGGAAAAGAGTGATAGGATATTCCATAGGTTTCAGGTCGCCTACGTTGAGTATCCAAAGTTTGTCTATGCCATAATCATATGTAAGTTCCATCTGTTCCCACAGATTCTGGATAGG
>JAIDTO010000178.1 GCA_029060625.1 Muribaculaceae bacterium
GAATAGTCTATGTCAGAAGTCGTCGCAAGACCCGTGAAATAGCTGAATTTCTTACGGCCTCCGGAATATCCGCTGATTATTACCATGCCGGACTTTCATATGAGACCAAAGTGGAGCGCCAGAATGCTTGGCAGACTGGAACCATACGTGTTATGGTGGCAACAAATGCTTTCGGGATGGGTATTGATAAACCGGATGTCAGGATTGTGGTGCATGCCGACTTCCCCCCCTCTCTTGAGGAATATTATCAAGAAGCCGGACGTGCAGGAAGGGATGGCAAGAAATCATATGCCGTGTTGCTTGTATCTGGCACCGATAAAGGGACTCTCCGCAGGAAGTTGAAACAGTCATTCCCCGAACGTGAAATCATACGGCTCACCTATGAGAGGGCATGTAATTTCATGAACCTCGCCATAGGAGAAGGCTACGAACGCCTGATAGAGTTTGACTTCGACCTTTTCTGTGAGACATTCCATCTTCAGCGCCAACAAGCGATGGCTTCTTTCCATCTTCTCTCACAAGCCGGATATCTCGATTATATAGAGGAGACAGAAAGCAATTCAAGAATACTGATTACAGTCGACAGGGAAGAACTTTATCATATTGATACATCGAAGGAAGCAGATCGTACCCTCCAGTGTGTGCTTAGGCAGTATCCCGGGCTTTTCTCCGACTATGTGAAGATAAATGAAGGCACAATAAGCCGCGATACCGGACTTGACCATGAGATTGTCTACAAATCACTTCTTGAACTTAATCGCCAGAAAATAATTTCATACGTTCCCAAACGGCGTACTCCGTTTATGTTTGTGCCTACTTCAAGAGAAGAAAGCCGATATGTGGAGATAGGAAAGAACATATACGAAGACCGTTTTGATGTGATGTCAGCGCGCATTGAGTCAATGATAGACTATGCTTATTGCGACGATGGATGCCGTGTGAGCCGCATGCTCGACTATTTTGGTGAGGAGAATGCCTGCGATTGTGGAAAATGCGATGTGTGCAGGAGCCGGAAAAAATCAGAAACTCATATTTCGAAGGAAGAAATGATCAGTAAGGTTTGGAAATACATGCAGATGTATCCATCAGGAGTTACACAGGCAATACTTGAACGTAATTTTACGCCAGACGATCGTCTGGCAGGGGATGCTCTGCGTTATCTTGTGGAAGAAGGTTTTGCTGTGGAGCATCATTCCATCTATCGTCTTGCTGAGTATTCCACCGATTAAAACAATCATCCATCATCCTTTTTACTCTTTACTCTTAACTCTTTACTCTTTACTTTTTACTTCATCCTTCAAAATGGTTGGTCTTGCTGATTGCAATAATTTCTTCGTAAGTTGTGAACGCACGCTTAATCCGGATCTTGAGAACCGGGCTGTCGTTGTGCTCAGCAATAATGACGGGTGTGTAGTGGCTCGAAGCAATGAGGCAAAACGTGCAGGCATAAAGATGGGACAACCGGCTTTCCAGATAAAAGATCGCATCAAGAGTGGAGAAATAATTGCATTGAGCGGCAATCATCTTCTCTATAGGGACATAAGTCTTAGAGTGCATGAGATATTTCGTAGATTTGCACCTCAAACTCTTGACTACAGTGTAGATGAGGCATTCTTGATAATGGATGGTGTTCCAGACATGGAGCTTAGAGCAATTGGAGAGGCAATTGCGGCAAACTGTTGGGAAGAGCTTCATATTCCTGTCACGATAGGATTTGCCCCAAGCAAGACTCTTGCCAAGATAGTGTCGGAAAGCTGTAAGAAACGTGGTCGACGTGTCGGAGTGCTGTTTGATGCTGAAAAGGCACGTCCCGTCATGGAGAAGATGTCGATCTCTGATTTATGGGGTATAGGAAGGCGTTTGTCGAAACGCTTATATTCTTCAGGTGTTTATTCTATTGCAGACTTTGCAGACAAGGACCTGCGATGGATTCGGGCAAAACTTGGGATAAACGGAGAGCGATCGTGGAGAGAACTCCATGGTGAGCACTGCATAGAGCTCAGCCATGTGCAGGCCCAGCTACAAGATTCTGTAAGTGAAAGCCGTACATTTCCCGAAGACGTGGACGACTATGATTATATTAGAGCAAGAATAGCAATATATGCAGCCGACTGTTGCAAGAAACTTCGTGCCATGCAAGGTGCATGTCGGATTGTAGGGGTTATGCTTCAGACGAATAGGTTTCATCTGGAGCGAGGTTCGGCACATCCTGAAGGATCGGTAAAGTTTGTCGAGCCAACAAACGATACAGTGCATATCAGCAATGCAGCCATCTCAATACTCGACAGAATATTTATCCCTGACGTGCCTTTCAAAAGAGCAGGTGTTTGGCTAAGTGATATTGTGCCGGCACAATCGGTGGTCCCATCCCTCTTTGACTCTCAAGAATTATTAACCGAAAAAGTGACCCGTACGCATCTTATGCAAGCCATAGACTCTATAAATCTTGGTCCAGGCATGCCGGTCCTAAGACTTGCATCTCAAATCACACAAGGACATCCGGGACATAATGACGGCTACTCAAGCACCTTCCAAGCACCCCAAAATAAATAAACCTCAAAGCCATAATAGCCAGAGGTTTAAGTCAAAATTGTGGAGGTGGAGGGGTTTGAACCCTCGTCCAAACGCGGAATCAATAAGTTTTCTACATGCTTAGTCATCGACTTG
>JAIDTO010000179.1 GCA_029060625.1 Muribaculaceae bacterium
GTTGCCTGAAAATAACAACCCCTCAAAGACCTTAAAAACAAAGGCTGCGCCGTAAACCTTAATTACGACACAGCCTCTTTCTCTTTGCTAAAGGCGGTTGGGAAACCGCCTTCCCATATATCGCCTTCCCATATATTTTACTTCTTGAAGAACTTGTGGGTCTCTTTGGAAGAGCCGTTGTCGATGACGAGGACGTATATGCCCTTTTCAAGGCCTTCTGTGATACCTTTGCCGGCTACTCCCTTGGCAGTCTTGACAACCTGGCCGGAGAGTGCATCCACCACAGTGAAATCAGCGTTACCGCTTACAGCGATGATCTCTTCTACAGCAGAAGGTGCAAGACGATCGTAGTTAGCCTTGATTTCTTCCGTTGAGAGCACGTGAGGATATATAGTAAGTTCATCGATTGCTCCATTGAATGTACGGTTCTCGCGACCTGCAGTCGGTTCGTCATCACCACCAATAAACATAAGTTCGCGCGGATCGAAATTGATAGCACCCGTACCTACGTTCATTGTTGTGGTTTTATATGTAGCATCGATATATAGAACCAAAGTATTGGCTTCTTTATTACGAATGCAGACAACATGGTGCCAATTCCCATCAAAGAAATTGTCCGGATTGGTTGCCTGGCAATCTGTCTTGATTACATTATCGTCTATAGAGAAGCATAAGCGGTTAGTGCCATCGTTCTTGAGTCGTTCGAGACCAACCCAGTTGCCCGTGCCTCCTTCAACATTTGAAGTATTATGTGTGCCTATGCAGAAGAGATAGCCGTCGTCGTCTGTAGATTTCATCCAGAGTTCGATGGTGAAATCATTATTACCAAACATAAGATCCTCATATACAGGCTGTGTTAGATAGCCGGAGCCATTGAATGTAATTGCTCCGTTGCTTACTCCATCTTCAGAGCCAACATTCCCAACAATATTTGCTACTGTACCTGTCTTATAGTCATTTGCAACTGTTGTGGCACCTACAGCATCAAACGAGAAATATGCACTACGCAGACTCTTGTCGATGAAGGTAACTCTGATGTTGCCTGACACAGATACTTCTTCTCCATCTTCTGAGCCAGTGGTAGTAATGGTAAAGGTCCATTCACCCTTTTCTGCAGGAGTACCTGAAATATATCCCTTGTTTGCCTCAGAGTCAAATGTAAATTCAACACCTTCAGGAAGTCCCGAGACTTCTGCTCCGGAAGCATGCATTACGGTGAATTCTATAGTATCAAGAGCTTCTCCAAGAGACAATGACTGCTGCAGAGTTCCGTTATTAACAATGATACGCGGGCGTGTGTCATACTGAGCCTCAAGGTTGTAGCTAAGGTGAGGAGGTTGGTTATATGCCACGTTCTGCCATGCGATAGCCTCGCGATACTGGCGGTCGGTCATAAGGCAAGGCACCTTGTATTCGCTTGGAATAGTAGTGGTGAAAATGATAAGGTCTGATTCGGTCTCACTGTCATGAAGGATAACCTCCTCGCGCCAGTCTCCGAAGATATCAGCCTGAAGGTTGGGGGTTGCCTTTGTGGTGTTGCAGGAAGCTGCATGTGATGTGCCGGCAAAAACCTTTACATTCGATACAGACGTGAGGTCTTCATTGGGTTTTGTGACTGCAGTGTTGTCAAGCAACTCATCAAGAAGGTCACCATCCCAGAAGATACGGAAATTGACAGAGGGTCGCTTGGTGCCAACAACCTCACCTGAGTTCATTACGTTTCCGTCAAGGGAAGACCAATATTCGCTTCCTGAGTATTTAGAAGATACATTGGCAATAAGTCCGCGTCCAATATCCTTGCCCGGATTAGATTGATAGTAAAGAACCTTGCCGGTCTTGCCGTCACGAAGAGATGTGGCATACTTGCCTTTTGTATCTTCGTGTGGCATATAGATCTCAAGACCTTCATTTTCAAGAATGAAGTCACCTACATGGAGTGCATCCCCATGTCCGCCACCCGTAGAATGAAGGAATGATCCGTCATGGTCAAGAGCACCTGAACCTATGATAATCTCGTCAAATCCGTCGCCGTCGAGGTCAGCTATAGAGAGTGAGTGGGTACCCTGTCCGTAGATACCCTCGCCCGCTTTTTCAGATTTGTGTAGCCATTTTTCTTTCAGTTCCTTTCCGTCAAAGTCAACAGCCCATACATATGATGCGGTGTAGTAGCCTCTTACGAAGATTGCACTGGGCTTAATTCCATCGAGGTATGCCACACCGGCGAGATAGCGCTCGCAGCGGTTGCCATAATTGTCGCCCCATGCATCAGCTCCACTCTTCGCATGCTTGCGAATGTCGCGGGGAGGATTGTAGGCAATAGTGTTGATTTCAGCACCGGTCTCGCCATTGAATACGGTAAGGTATTCGGGGCCACTCATCACAGTGCCGTCGCTCTTGCGGTAGTCGTCAGTATCTTTGTCATCTCCCATAAGAACAGCTTTTCCGGTGCCGTCGATGGTGCCGGGAGCAGTCTTGCAGATCAATTCAGCCTTTCCGTCGCCGTCAAAGTCGAATACCATAAATTGGGTATAGTGATTGCCGGAACGGATATTGTGTCCCAGGTCGATGCGCCAGAGCTTCGTGCCGTCGAGCTTATAGCAGTCTATGATGGTATTGCCTGTGAATCGAGTATGGGAGTTGTCGGCAGCGTTTGTGGGGAACCATTTTACGATGAACTCAAATTCGCCGTCGCCATCGACATCACCAACAGATACATCATCGGGCGTGTAGGTATATTCACGGTCTTCCTTTGCGCCACCCGGTTTAGATGTGCCTCCTTCGGGACGGTCAAGATGAATCTTCATGAAGTCTGAAGCCCACACGTTGTTGGCATTGGCAGATTCTTTTTCTTCACCATTAAGGATTGCCTTGATGGTATATTTTGAATCTACTGTGCCCTCAGGATCAGTGAAGTTGGTCATCTTTGTTAGGGGTGTCTCATTCACTTTGACCCCGTCGCGATAAATATCGAATGCGAGGTCAGCATCGTCGGATGGCAATGAACGCCAGGAGACGAAGATTCCTTTGTCAGCTTTCACGGCAAGTACTCCACGGCCGAGATTATCGGCATTTATGGTGTGGGAGTATTGTGCCCATGAAGCAGTGGTAGCAGCGAGCATAAGCGCTGCCATTGCTGTTTTTTTCATTATATAATAGGTTTAGTTCTTATTCTTCTGAGAGCGCTTTGCGCATGTCTTCCACCATTTTTGCATATTCCTCATCTGAAAGATATACTTCCCCGGGGTTCATGCGGAAAGTGCCGCCATAGTCAGGCCCGTCTATGTATTTCGGAGCAAGATGGAAATGAAGGTGGGAGAGTTTGTCGCTGTAGGCTCCATAATTAATTTTCTCGGGATGGAACACCTTGTCCATTGCACGTGTCACTCTTACCACGTCTTTCATAAACGCATTGCGTTCTTCATCGGAGAGTTCGTTCAGGTCGTTGACATGTCCGTTATATGCTACGAGGCATCGCCCGCGATAGGTCTGTTCTTTAAAAAGGAAAGCCCTTGAGACGCTGAGCGGTGCTATCTCAATCATGAGGTTGTGGAGAGTCTCATTGTTGGTGCAATAGAGACAATCTTTTGGATCGCTATGCATAAAATTTTAGATTATAATAGGTTAGTTAAAAAAGGTCGTGAAAATAATTACGGCAATCATTGTCCTTTGCCGAGATTAAATCATTCCATACTACAAAATTAACATATTTTGTTGAGAGATAAAATTTTTTCGACCTAAAAATTGTTAATGCCCCATTTTAATCCGCGGATACTTTGCCATGTCGGAAATTTTTGATAATTTTGCATATAAACTAACGTTCAACGAAACCTCATATGCAACCTGAAATAGACTCATCTGAAGCGGAAGCGATCATTGATAGGAAAACCGGATTTATTGAATACGTTGTCAACCTTGAATCTGACGGTTTGTCGGAAATGTTGTCATCCCGGGCTATCCCTTCAATGATTCACTCGATAAAGCGACATGGATTCTCGAAGTTTTCAGATCGAGCCGTCAGGCTATGGACTATCGACATGCTGCTTGATGGGCTTAAAGGGAGCACGGTGAAGCGCTATGTAGGTGCGATGCACACTCTTTTCAAAGAATGGTGTGAGGGAGAGGGAATAGAACCTGAGAGTAATATTTTTTCCATTTCGTTAGGAGGTTTTGATACAGAAAAATCAGCCAAGCGTCTGAAAGAGATTGAAGAGAACCTTGAAGCGACTGAAAGGTTTACAAAGAGGTCGCTGAAACAGGATTCCCCGGCATTTGTCTATAGCAAGGCATTTCAATATCTTTTGTTTAACCCGTTTGCTTCTTTAAAAGATATTGTCAACCTGAAGTTTTCTGATAATCGCCCCGATTGCCTGCATCTCGAGGATATCGTCACTTCTATGCGTAATGCTCCTCAGGCAAAATATGTCTTCCCGCTTCAGCAGGGGAAGCGTCGCGAACCGGCTATCATCAAGGATCTTCTTATAGAGCTTCATGCCACAGGGCGACGTGCCGGGCTAAAATTCGGAGATTCTTTCTCAAGGGATTCCATCACATCATTATGGATTGCCGCCGCAATCAAGGAAGATATCCCTTATGCAGAGATAAGGGGAATGATACCCAATTTGCCGGAGGCTTATTCATTCCTTTCTCTCATAGAACCCGTAGAGATTTCTGAATCCCGAAAGACGGAGATCATGAATACGGTGGCTTATTCAATCACGAATAAGAACCCCGGTTGGTTTGTGCTAAGATTGAGGAGTGGCGTAAATCCTGATAAGATCAAGGAGCGCCTTAAGGAAAAGGAGAGCCCTCTGCAACGCCAGATCATGTATTATTATCCTCTTCGTATCGTTAAGAAGATTGAGAAGAAAAAGGTTGTGGCAGTAGAGACTCCTGTCATACCCGGACTGCTCTTCATTCGTCTGCCCCATGATCGGGTCACTCCGCTGATAGGCATTATTGGAGATCTGGCATGGTGTTACCGAACATCAGCCAATCCAGCGAGTCCTTATTCAGTGATTCCTCAAGCTGAAATGAGGATTTTCCAAAGAAGCGTTGGCTCGTTTACAGAGGATGTGGAGATGGATATTGTGTCAGAATTACCGGCATTGAACGTTGGCGACGAGGTCATGATAGAAGATGGATCGCATCTTGACGGGCAGGTGGCAACAATACGAAAAGTGCGAAGCGTCGATGGCACACTTACCTATACGCTTCGCCTTTCAGACACTGCCTTCATCAAATGGAAAGACGTCAGCCTTCCCGCCTCCCACTTGTCAAAGGTCGATAATTAAGAACCATATTGTATGTGCCTATTGATGTAAACACCGACACTGCTCCGATAATAATCCACGCTAAGACTGATTGAAATTCGAAGATGACATTAAGATTGTCAAGCATCGAATTCATTGGGATGGAATCTTCTAAGGCCGAAATCATATTGCAGATATAGGGCAATGCAAATGAGAACAGGAATCCTGCCAGGAATCCTGCGATTGATGCTAATATCACAGCTATGCGATTTCGCTTTGTGGCTCTGGCATTCTCTTGATGAATTATTTCCACAGCGTTGAGATTTCTTTCAAGTCTTTCCATAAACGCCATGCGCGATGTCAGGTCAGGTTCATATTCATTGAATATATCCTTAAGTCTGTCTTCTTCCATTTCATTCCATTTTTAGATATTCCTTAAGATGCTTTCGTCCCCGCGACATTTGTTGGCGCACGGATTCTTCAGACGAATCTACAATTCCGGATATTTCCTTGATGGAGTAGCCCTCCATATAATATAGAAGTATTGCTATTCTTTCTTTTAGGGGGAGCCGATTGAGCGCCAAATGAAGTTCTTGATACTTGAAGTTGCAATCAGGCGTAGCGTCTGACTGCATTCCACACACTTCCTCGTATCCTACCATCAGTTTTTCGGAGCGCTTATGGCTTAGAAACGTATTGTGGCCAATGCGGTAAAGCCAGTAGCGGAACTTATCAGGATTCTCAAGATTTTCAACTGATAGATATGCCTTGATGTATGATTCCTGAGCAATGTCGTCGGCAAGTGC
>JAIDTO010000018.1 GCA_029060625.1 Muribaculaceae bacterium
CGGAAATATATCGACATTAGATCGGTAAGGCCCACCTTGGTGTCGTCATACTCCACCTCCACAGTCTCGGCAGCCCCTGTGCGCCCTGTACATACCTGCTCATAGGAAGGATACGGCACCACACTGTTGGCGTATCCAGCTGTCGTCTTCACCACACCATCCACGAGTGAGAAAAGATGGTCAGTCCCCCAAAAACATCCTCCGGCAAAATATATCTTCTTATCCATATTCAAAATTCATTTTATCAATATAACACCTGAAAGGTAACTTTATCCGCGTCATCAGGTTTGTCGAAGGTGAAACAATTAATCTTCAATAATCAATCTCGCTTTCACTACCTTGCCTCCGAATACCTTTACTGCAAGCTGAGTATCTGCAGGAAGATCCTCCCGAATCCCATACCGTCCGGGATTAAACCAATAATTGTTTCCATCAGAATCCGTCACCCTCCAGGCCGTCTGGCCAGGTCGGCGGTTGCCGTAGCGGTCCATTGTCTCTGCCGCAGGTTTATGGTAGGTTTTTCTTACCGGAATCTCCGGCAGAGATTCGTAGATGAAATCATCTGCCATATTCTCTATCTTACTATAGATACCGGCAGGATCGGCTGCCACGGTTCCGGATGGAATCTTCTTCTCGGTCTCCTTGTAGAGTCTTGGCAGATTCCAACCCTTGTTCCCATAAAAGTCCTTCACATATCTCAGTTCCCACTTTGCCTGTGGGAATGCCCCACCTTCCGCAAGCGCAGCTGCAAGCTGAAGATGTATCTTCCCCTTGAAATCCTCCTGCCCTGGACAGCATAGCGCCTTGTAGAGAAGGCTTACCTTGAGTCTCAGATCATCTTTGTCGGTAATGAGATTTGCAAGACGGCTCCAAAGATAGAATTTTGTCGATGAAGCCAGGATGGCATTGCGCAGCATCTCAATTGCTTTCTCATTTTCACCTCCTAATTCGTAAAGCTGGGCACTTTGGGCAAAGAGATTGGCAGATGGAGGATAGGCTACCAGAGCTCGGTTTACGATCGCCATAAATTCATCCGAAGCGGGAATACGCATACTATAAAGTTCATCCACATAATGAGTGATCAGCTTTTCCACGGTCGACGGAAGTTGTTTTCCTTCATGCTCCTTACGGTTCCAGTCGGTCGGACGAATATTTTCCAGATTCCAAAGATTTGCAAACTTCACCATTGAAAAAAGTGACTCAGCTGAATTAGCCGATCCTGAAGACTTAAGACTCAAGACTGAAGACTTAGCATCCTTATAAAGCCGGAAAGCTTCCGTCAGGATCATGGAATGCAGCTTGTGTGGTTTTGTCACGTCAAGACGCAGATAATGAGCGAGCAACTGTTTACGCTCCTGAATAGCGTGTGCCGGACTTTGATGCAGCGCATAGTAAATGATCCAGCCGAGAGGATAGTGGCTTTTCTTAGGCAATTCCCGTAGTTCCGGATTTTTCACTATCGAGGAATACACCTCTATGGCTGCCCCTGCTTTTGCACGGTCAAAACCGTCTGATACAAACTTAATGATTTCATTGGTTTCCATGATGTCAGATTTATGTAGTTATTTCTAATTCACAAAGCTACACATAAAATCTGACACCACCAACTATTTCCCCAAAATTCCATCACCTATTCGTCCGGCAGGGACGCAGACTCCACGCACACCACTATATCCGGCATCGTGCTTCCGAGTGCCACCACCGTATTTCAGATAGACTCCATTCTCATAGCCGGCGACATAATGCATGGGGTGGCACTGCAAACCCAATATCCCGAATACTGTGCCCGATACGACATGGACAAAGATGCCGCCATTGAAGCGCGTAAACGTATCCTCCAATACGCCGCCGACAATTCCCTCACACTCGTAGGCATGCATTTCCCGCCTGCCACGAAAGAATGACACATCAAAGTCCACTTTCCAGCCATTAATACCGGCCATCAAAGACAAAATGACATCAAATCTTGCAAAGAATGCTGAAAAGCATATCAATAAACTTGCAATTTTGATAATATTGTTGTAATTTTGCACCGCAATCGGAATCAGGCAGCTTGTGTCTATATTGACATAGACATTCTTGCCAAAGATTCTGACGGGAGATTACATCACCTTGGCAATTCGGGCAATTGGTGGAGCACAGTATGCTCCGACAGTCGACTGAAAGTGATGGGACGGCTCTTCTCCCTTAAACACATGACATATCTGCGTCCCGTCTTGCAGAATCCTGAAACGTTGTGACCCCGGTCGCAACCATGCCGCATGGCATACCTGGATTCCGACGCGAGACGCCACCACGGTTTTTAAGGACCGGTGTAGTTGAGGAATCCTCTGCCACACCGGTTTTTCATTATTGACCAATCATGGTCCTGCGGACCATAGCATCAGACATAATCATCAACCCAACAGCTTACAAATCCGCCGGGGAGAGTGCACCGCCACCCTCCCCGGCACCCATCACTCCTCCTCCCCAACAAAAGCACACATTTGTATAGGTGTCCGAGCCTCCGGCTCGGCACCCCAAGTCCCAAAACCAGCAAGAGATTTGTCTTACAAAATGAGCCTATCCGGACTAATTCTGCTACCCTCTAACTTCCTTATCAAAATCGTATACAGTTTAACATAGAAAAATCGTCGTCTTGCTCAGTATAAGCACCCACGTCCAAGCCGCTAAATCTCCTACTACTTTCCATATCATATTGTTGTTACCTGCAAATATTTGTACCTTATGGTATTATTCTGCAAATGAAAAGTTTATTTATAGTCGAATAAATTGCGTGGACCTTTATTCTCAGATTCAATGCGTTGTACAAGCTTTTGTAATGGTTGATTCTTATCATACCATGGAGATTCCTTTATTTTTATCTTTGTCGTCAATAGAGATTCTATTTTGGTTACCGCTTTCAAAATAATATCTGTGCTGCATACGGGTATATTCCCATTTGAAGCATACGTTGAGAGATATGCTTCAGAGGGATTATGAATTCCTCTACGTTTGCATACAAGCCAAGCAACTGTTTCTGCCTCGAATTCTCTTTGCTGAATTGTAAGATGACGTTCCTTACTTCTATCATAATATAGGTGCTTGCAAAAGAGATGACCTAACTCATGGCAAAGAGTATGGAATTGACTTGCTTTGTTAGCCTTGCTATTAATGCTGATGATAAAAGCAGAGTTTGTTTTGCCTTTCACAGAATTAGAAATATAGAACACAACTTCTCCATTTGTAAAATGAGACAGATATCCCCCATACGTGTTTACAGCTTCGAAATCGGTATCTACATATATTCCTAATTGTCCGAGATTATGCATAAGATTATGTAGCTCATCATCTTGTGGATTGCCGGAAGTATTTAGTAGCATTTTATCCCATTTCTCAAATATCTTTTCCTCTTTGATTTCAATAGTGCCGGGAATGTGTTCGGTATCTGCATATTCAAACATGCATTGTATGGGACCAAAGTTCATCAAGGTAATCAGTCTTTTGGCGTTTTTCTTAGGCCTTCTGTTATAATTAGCCCATGTCTTACCGTTCAATACAAGTCTTGCACCGGGAAGCTGCATCTGAACCAACATAGCATTATATGGAGCAAGCCATTTGAATCTTCCAATAAATTCCAGCATTTCTTTGAAATCTTTGGTATTCCTATATTCTTCCACAAGAAACTGCAACTCATCAATATTATCCTTGAATTCTTTTTCTAATTGTTTCTGAGCTGTTTCCTCAATAAATATATCATACCACTCCAATATATTTTCCGATGACGTACTATTTACATAGTCAGGGCTATCCATCTTGTCAGAAATATATTTAGGTACCAGATATCTAATTGCTTCGTAAGCAGACTTAATATAAGGAAGGCTTTTTTCTCCAATATGATCCATGCATGCCACAGAGAATTTCCTGAATTCCGACACCTGAGATATAATATTATCTCCATATTCAAGCACTTCATTCAAAATACCCATTCGCTCTTTTTTATTTGCGCAATCTTCTTTGTTCATATTGTCCTCCTTATTGAAGTTGTTTTGACTTATTTTTTTATTAAGATTTCGTCAGCTTTGCGAGCAGATTTCGCTTCATGAAGAAGGAGCGATGCGGGCATCGTGACTGATGAATGAAGCGGAAGATGCCGCAAAGATGGCGGAAGCTTGATAAAAAGAATTGTTCCCTTCATATTATTTTGATATTTTTTATATTCGTAAATAAGTCAAAACAACTTCATTATCTTTCTTGTAGTCTAAAAGTTTATGATTTTGCAAATTTAGTAAAACTTTCTTAATGGTTATATTTAACGTATGAATTTTTCTGGATTTGAAACCAAAAAAAGATACCATAGAGAGAAATCTGT
The DNA here is from genome assembly GCA_029060625.1 of Muribaculaceae bacterium. Lineage (GTDB taxonomy): Bacteria > Bacteroidota > Bacteroidia > Bacteroidales > Muribaculaceae > Lepagella. Next base: position 4,352 of record JAIDTO010000018.1, read on the forward strand.
ATTTCTGCATATTTTACGTAAATACCCTTACCTGGAAGAATTTTTATGAGAGATAAATCGCAATTTAGAGGCGATGGCGCGCCAGCTCTACGACTACTGGTTTGTACAGTTTGATTTTCCTGATGA
>JAIDTO010000180.1 GCA_029060625.1 Muribaculaceae bacterium
TTATGTCAGGCTACGCATTTGATAAGTATTCTATAGACCGTAATGATCTTCCGGAGGCAGCCCAAAATTTCTTGAAGGAGTATTTTCCTAAGGCAAAGGTTGGAATGGTGAAAACCGACAAGCATCTTCTTAAGAAAACTGATTATGATGTGAAACTTGTCAACGGCACGAAGATAGAATTCAACAATGCAGGAAAATGGACATCTGTCGATTGCAAGACAAGGGAGGTGCCTGAAGGAATTATTCCGAAAGCTATTCGAAATTACGTCAAGAAGAACTTTCCGGATGTTAAGATCGTGAAGATTGAGAAGACCACTACAAAGTATGAAGTTGAACTTTCAGATGATGTGGAGTTGACATTCAATCTACTTGGACAGTTCAAAAGCATGAAGATGGACGATTGATCGCCCATCTTCATGTTTTATTTGGAAGCCTGTGGATTGGAGATGTATCGTTCGTAGTATGCCATTATCAATGACGACACCGGGAGAGCGATGATCATGCCGATTATGCCTAAAAGACTCCCCCATATTGAAAGCGACAGCAGGATTAGGGCTGCATTCATGCCCATTTCCTTTCCCATTATATGGGGAGTAAGTATATAATCACAAATGCATTGGCTGATCACATATACGAGCAGCGAGCGTCCGAAAAGACTGATGAAAGTAATTTCTCCACTCAGTGAATAGATGGCACATATTATAGCAACAGGGATCAACGTCACGTACTGGAAATAAGGAATCATATAAAGAATCCCGACAAGTATTCCCATAGGAACAGCAAGAGGGAGCCCGACGATGGAGAAACCTATGCAGTAGAAAACAGCAGCACACATTGCCACAAGTCCTTGCCCTCTGAAATAATGATCCATGCTTGTCTGCACATCTTTCACCACGACTAAAGCATTTTCCCTATATTTATGAGGAATAATAAGCTTAAATCCTCTCACTATCTGAGGATAGTCTATCAGGATAAAGAGCACATATATCACTGTCAAAGCCCAACCGAGCACATCAAGAATAACGCTGATAGATTCATTGAGCAAAGATGTACCCTTACTGATTATAGATCCTATATGGAGATCTGTCAATTGTGATTTTATGTCGGATGGTTTCACATAGTTTTCAACCCAGGTGATCACATCTACATACTCTTTAGGCATTGGTCGCTTACCTGATGTCACCTCATGGATAATTTCATTGAGCACATCGAGTTCCTTGATGACGTGTGGCATAAACAGATAAATAATACCGGCTACAACGGCTAAAACTTCAAGGACCGTTAAAATAGATGAAACTGCACGTCCTTTTTCATGTGTAAATTTCCTGTTGAGGTCTACGAGTGGCTGAAGTATATATGCTATGAAGCAGGCAGCGAAAAAGGGGAGAAGCACGTCGCGCAGATAACCTATCAAAAGTATGAGAACGCATGCAATGGCAAGCCCTATGATCAACTTCATTATTCGGTCGATGTTCCAAAAATGTTGAGTCTCCTGTCCTGACATATCGTTATTTTCTTGTTTAAGTTAAATATTGAATTACTTCATACGCTTCAGAATATTATAGCTTGGAAGCACACCAAGCTCACCGGCGCGAGACAGATCGGCGAAAGCTTCAGCTTTTTTACCGGAAGAAAGGGCACATAAACCCCTGTTGTAGTATGCCGCCCCAAAATCAGGATCAATTTCAAGAGCTTTCGAGAAACATTCTGCAGCCTGTGAATAGTCACGCTGTGTATATAAAATATATCCTTTATTAAACCATGCATGTATCAAGCGAGGATCAAGGCGAGTAGCCGTATCAAAATCAGCTGCCGCCATAGCAATACTCTGCATGGCAAGTCGTTGGTCTTCTTGACTGCGCGCATCCTCATATCTGGCTACTCCTCTTGCCATATAGGCAATAGTAAAGTCTTTATTTGCATTAATTATAGCATCGAAATCTTCAATGGCCGACTTATAGTTTTTAAGCATTGAATAGCCTATTCCTCGTGCAAGAAGATCGGCCGGTCTGACTTTATTTCCGCTGTTTGCTATTACAGATGTGTAGTTATCAACCATTTTGAAAAGCACATCATAATCTTCATCCGGCAGTCCGGTTTGAAGTGGAATGAGGTAAAGTTGGCGAGTGATGTACTTGCCATGATTGAAATCATCAAGTGCACGGAAATAATTAGTCACGCCTCCTAAAGATTTAGAGGGAGTATTGTAAGAAATCGTGTATAGAGGTTCAGGCTCTGCTATGACATTTCTATCTTGGACGCGACCTTTGATCCTTTCATTGTATGAGAGCTGGGTCTGTGGAATTTCTTGCATCGTCACAAGTTGATTGAATCTATTCATGACCTCATTTTCATCCTCCTCTTCACCGTCGGGAGTATTGTTGGCATTTCTTGGAGTGCCAGCTGCAATGGTAGGGCGGTCAAGAGGATTAGCTTCGGGATTTGCTACGTACTTGCGCACGAGACTCTCTGCATGATTCACATTGGCTCCTACTGCCTTTAGATTGCCAAGATTACGCTCTGCTTCAGCAATAGCGTAATAGACAGGATAGAAATTGGGATATTTACGTGCTATGCTTTTGAAGTCGGCAAGAGCCTCCTTGTATTCCCCAGTCTCGAGTTGCACCAGGCCGCGGTTGTAGAGTGCATGAAAGTTTTGCGGATTCAGGGCGAGCACAGAGGAGAAGTCTTGTTTAGCATTGATCAGGTCTTTCACTTCAAATCTCAGAAGAGCTCGATTGAAAAGAGCCGCCATATTGTTGGGATCGAGTTGAAGGGCATAATTATAATCTGACATAGCCCCGAGATAATTGTCAGTATTATAACGCAGATAAGCCCGATTGATATAAAATCCGGGTTCTTCAGGATATAGCTTTACTGCCTCTTCCATATCAGCCAATGCTGCATCCCAGTTTCCACGGGTGCTTTCAATTTCTGCCCTGATGAGAAAAGGATTCACCAAAGAGCGATTGAGCTTGATGGCTTTCTCCACGTCATCAAGAGCAGCTACTGTGTCTTTTCTTTGGAGATTGAGAGAAGCACGCGCTGCATATCCATCTTCAAAACGAGGATAAAGGCGAAGGAGGTCGTTCATGGTCTGCAATGCCTCCTCATTTTTCTTCATAGTGGTAAGAGCAACCCCTTTGTAGAAAAGGAAGTATTTATCGGTTGGATCGTGCTTTAAGCCCTCATTATAATCCTCAATGGCAAGGGAATCCAAACCGAGATGCTGACGGGCAAAACCTCTGAGCTTATAAGCTTCAGTCTTGAACTTATTGCGTTTTAGAGCTTCTGTGCAATCGATCTCAGCGCCTTTATAATCATCAAGACTCATTTTAGCAAGTCCGCGAAGGAAATATGGCTCTGCCAAATAAGGTTTTGCCTTGATAGCTTGATTGAAATACTGAATGGCAAGCATATAGTCGTCCATAGAAAGGACATTTCTTCCAATAGTGATGACCTGCTCAGCATTAATCTGTGCGTTGGCCGACATTGGAAAAAACATGCCTATAATAAGCAAAAAGTATGTTCCGAAACGTTTCATATGGCAAAGTTAACATTTTTTTTTTGAATTTCAAACTTGATAGGGTTTGAGAATGTTGTAATTCAAGAAACACAGGTTTCAGGAGCCAAGTTTCAGGGGTCGGGGATAAGGTATCCGGGGACAGTGTACAGATAATTTTGAATCATGCATTTTGCATTTTGAATTGTTTTTTGATATTATGGAAAAACAGACAATCGTTATAATAGGTGGTGGCTTTGCAGGAATGAATCTTGCAAAGCGTCTTAATAGAAAGAAATTCGAGGTGAAAGTGATTGATCGAAATAACTATCATTCATTTCCGCCTCTATTCTATCAGATAGCATCGTCAGCACTCGATGTGCCGAGCATTTCTTTCCCGTTCAGGAGAGAGTTTAAGAAATCAAGAGGGGATGTGACTTATCATATGGGTCATGTCAAGAATATAGATATATCATCCAAAACAGTATCGACGAGTTATGAAACGTTGAAATATGACAAGCTTGTGATAGCAGCCGGATCTACCAACAATTATTTTGGTATGCAAGGTCTTGAGGAGAATGTCTTTGGTATCAAGACATCCGGAGAGGCAAGTCACACAAGAGATGAAATCCTTGACCGTCTTGAAAGGGGATGTATAGAGAAAGATTCTGAACGCAGGAAGCAATTACTCAGTTTTTTAGTGATTGGAGGAGGACCTGCAGGTGTGGAAATTGCAGGAGCATTGGGTGAAATGAAAAGGGATGTGCTTCCCAGGGAATATCCTGAGCTTGATCCGGAAGATATGACCATCACTCTTGTGGAAGGTGCCGATAGATTGCTTTCGGCATTCGACCCAAAGCTTAGCCAGAAGGCATATGTCTATCTTACCCAGCTTATGGTCGACATTCGACTCAATACGGTGATGAAGGGATATGAGAACAAGATGGTAGCTTTTGCAGACGGCCACGAGGAATATTGGGAAACTTTGATATGGACAGCCGGAGTGAAAGGGGAGCCAATGCCCGGATTATCGCCCGATTTGATCGGAAGGGGAGGGAGAATAATTGTAGATGAATATAATCAGGTGAAGGGTGCCGACGACGTTTTTGCTATCGGTGATATAGCTTTGATGCAGACTGAGGAATATCCTAACGGACACCCTCAGGTGGCCCAACCAGCCATACAGCAAGCAAAGAACCTTGCTTCTAATCTCAATAAGGGAGAGATGAGTAAGGCGTTTAAATACAATGATAAAGGGACAATGGCAACGATTGGCCGCAATAAGGCTATTGCCCAGATAGGAAAGATGACATTTGCGGGAAGATTCGCATGGTGGCTTTGGATGGCTATCCACTTGATAAGTATACTTGGAGTAAGGACTAAAGCTACAGTCCTTTTGAATTGGATCTGGAACTATTGCACGTATTCTACTTCTTTGCGATTGCTTATGCGTCCGGTGAAATATCCGCTTAGGAAGCATTGGGGAGATTGATATATTCGACTCTCACGAATATATCAAGTAAGAAGTAAAGAGTAAAGAGTTAAGGGGATGAGGGAGAGTTGGATATTTGGGAAATTTTAGTTAACTTTGCAAAAATAGAATAAATATGAAGATAAGAAATAACAATGTAATGGTTGCAGCATTGGGATTAGCATTGGCATTCAGTGCTACAAGCTGCTCTATTTTCAAACCTTCTTCTAATGCTGAAGGTAGCGGTAAAGGACTGCAAGGATGGGTTGAAGCAGAAAAGGAGGAAGCCAAGAAAGATGCTAAGGCAGCTAAGGCTGAAGCGGTAAAGGAAGCGAAAGCTACAAAATCTGAGGCAGAGAAAGCAATGGCAAAAGTAGATAAAAAACTTCATCAGATAGCTGATGAAGAGAAGAATGGGGCTCTTTCCGGAGATTGGGCTATTGTGAATGTACTCGGGAAAAAAGCAGTGGGCGAAAC
>JAIDTO010000181.1 GCA_029060625.1 Muribaculaceae bacterium
CGTTTCGTCAAAGACTAATGAACAAATGAATTTGTAGGGACGCACGGCTCGTGCGTCCTTAGGTAAATTCATTCCCAAACCTCTCCCGTATATCATTGACGATATTCCTGATGCGCTGCTCCGCCTCGATAGGGCATATGAGCAGCGCATTATCTGTGTCCGCTACTATATAGTCCTTAAGTCCGGACACCACAATAACTTTCTCACCCTCGGCTGCTACGATACAATCTTTACAGTCATAGAGAAGCGAACGGCAGTTCTGAGTTACGTTTCCGTCTTTATTCTTCGGTGAGATGGCATGCAGGGCATTCCAGGTACTGAGGTCACTCCACCCAAGATCTGCTTCAAGCACATAGGAATTGGCTGCTCGGTCCATAATGGCGTATTCCACAGGCAATGAGGAAGTTTTCGGATACACGTCATCAATAAAGTCCTTCTCGGCTTCGCCACGATAGAATTCCGGTTCTACGTCGAATCGCGATGCCATGTCCGGCACGTCTTTGTTGAAAGCGGAGATGACTGACTTGGCTTTCCAAAGATAGATTCCTGCATTCCACAGGAACTCACCCGACCTTACAAATATCTCAGCCATCTCGCGTCCCGGCTTTTCTGCTATGGTCTTGATGCGGAAGATATCGTCATGTCTGGGCATTTTGTCCTCTTTTTGAATGTAGGAATATGCTGTGTTTGGTGCTTTTGCAGGAAGTCCGAGAGCCAACAGACGGTCGGCCTGCTCCACAAATTCGAATCCACGCCTTAAAGCCTCCTGAAAATCGGTCTCTCGTAGTATCACATGGTCGGATGGCAAGGTCACGAACGATGCCTCCGGATTCCGGGCTGCTATATGATGGGCTGCCCAAAGCACTGCAGGGGCTGTGTCGCGCCGTGCAGGTTCGAGAAGGATATGCTCTTGTGAAAGTCCGGGTAGCTGCTCGCGTACGGTGTCGGCATACTGCTCGTTGGTGATGAGGATTATATTCTCTTCAGGCACGAGTCGGCGCACACGGTCTACGGTCATCTGCAGCAGTGTCTGTCCCGTGCCGAAGAAGTCGATGAACTGCTTTGGTCTGGACTCACGGCTAAAGGGCCAGAAACGGGTTCCGGCCCCTCCGCACATTATGACGCAATACCTATCCAAGGGCTAAGTATTAAGGGTTAAGTGTTAAGGGTTAAGAGTTAAGTGTTAGAGGGTGTCTTCGCGGAACTGATGCTTCACGCCTTCCACGACGTTGATCACGAGGTCGCCCATCTTCTCAGCCTCACCGATGAGATCCATGAAGAAGATTCCGTCCTGGAAGTCATACTGATGGTCGTTGATGTTGGCGATGTTTGTGTCACGGAGCTGGTTGCGGTAGTTGTTGATTTCGCGTTCTATATTGTATGCCTTGATAATCTTTGACTCGTCCGGGCTCTCCATCTCCTTCAGAATCTGGAGCATATTTTCCATTGCCTTGTCGACGAGGCTGAACATATGGTCTACCTCCTTGTCAATGTTTTCAGGGAACTTCACATTGTTCTGGAGCTTTCGCTGTGTAGTCTTTGCTACATTGAAGCAGCAGTCGGCTATAGACTCGATCTCGCTGATGACGCGTAGCATACCGGCTATGCGCATCTTACCGTTGGGAGACAGACGTCCTTCAGATACCCTGTTCAAGTAGTTGCCGATCTCAATCTCCATCTTGTCTGAGATATCCTCATATTTCTCAAGGCGTGAATACACTTCGGAATATTTGGAATCATCTGATTTCAAATGTATGATTTCCTCAGCCATGCCGAGCATACGCCCGACACGCTGTCCATAAACTTCGATTTCCTTCTGCGCCTGGGTGATATTGAGTTCGGAAGCCTGGAGAAGACCGTGGTTGATGTATTTGAGTGAGAATTCCTCCTCCTCGTCCTTGTGTTTGGCTGACATAATCCAGCATACAATCTGCACGTATTGCTTTGTGAACCATATCATGACGAGCAGGTTGCACGCATTGAAGACCGTGGGGAACATTGCAAGACCGAATGCCACGGCTGCCTGCGCCTTTGATGTAAGGCCTCCGGCCGGGTCAAGAAGGGTAGAGCTTGCCATCTTTGAATCCATAGCCGCATCAATGTCAAGAGGATTGATGCCGCAACACCAGTAGGAGATGTCTGCCACAAGGTTCATAAACGGATGGAAGATGCAAAGCACGATGATTGAGCCGAGCACATTGAAGAGCACGTGGCCCATCGCCGTTCGTTTTGCTGCGAGATTACCGCTTAATGCTGCAAGGATAGGAGTGATCGTCGTACCGATGTTGCCGCCAAGGATGATAGCGCATCCGAGGGTGAAGGATATCCAGCCCTGAGAGCACATGATCAAGGTTATTGCGAAGGTGGCAGCCGAACTCTGCACCACCATGGTCAGTATGATACCGACGATGAAGAAGATAAGCACTGATCCATACCCCGGAGAAGTATACTTGGAAAGGAACTGGAGCATTTCCGGATTGCTCTTAAGGTCAGGCACATACTGGCTGATGAGATCAAGACCCATGAAGAGGAATACGAAGCCTATGATGAACTCTCCAAGCGACTTGTAGGTGCTTTTCTTCATGAAGAGCATCGGCACGCCGATGGCGAGGAGCAGGATGCTATAGTCGGATATGTTGACTTCAAAAGAGAATGCTGAGATGATCCAGGTGGTGACTGTTGTGCCGACATTGGCACCGAAGATTACGGCCATTGACTGGGCCAGCGACATAAGTCCGGCGTTGACGAAGCTGACCACCATTACGGTTGAGGCACTGGAGCTCTGTATGAGTGCGGTGATGATGATACCGGTGATGACTCCCATCACACGGTTTTTGGTCATGAT
>JAIDTO010000182.1 GCA_029060625.1 Muribaculaceae bacterium
GAATAGTATTTCTCCTCCCGCCGCAGTCCACGCAAGACCCGTGACAACACCAATAAAGTCATTTCCTTCGTATAATTCACCTGTATGCTCTTCCTTGCCAAGAATCTGCTTAGTCTCAGCCGGACCTATTGTTTCAGGCAATGGTCTGCCTGTGGCTTTGATCCTTGCAAGCCGGCGCAACAACCTTCTTATAGTCTTGTCGAGTTGTCTGACTCCGGATTCCCTTGTATAGTGTTCCACTATCGAACGAATTCCATCGTCAGATATCCTGACATCATCTTTATCGAAACCAAGATCGGAGAGAGCCTTCGGCAAAAGATGCCTTTTTGCTATCTCTATTTTTTCTTCTACTATATAGCCTGACACTTCAAGAATTTCCATTCGATCGAGCAGGGGAGCGGAAATAGAGTCGAGAGTGTTGGCCGTCGCTATGAAAAGTATGTCGGAAAGGTTGTAGTCCACATCCACATAATTGTCATGGAAATGCGAGTTCTGCTCCGGATCAAGCACTTCAAGAAGCGCCGCCGAAGGATCACCCTTTATGTCCTTGCTTATCTTGTCGATCTCATCGAGAACAATCACCGGATTATTACTCTCTGTCTTCTGCAAAGCCGATATAATCCTACCGGGCATTGCTCCAATGTAGGTGCGCCTATGGCCTCGGATTTCCGCCTCATCATGCAGCCCACCGAGTGAGATTCGTGCATATTCTCTTCCAAGAGCCTCTGCAACAGACTTTCCGAGCGATGTCTTGCCTACTCCGGGAGGACCGAAAAGACAAAGTATAGGAGCTTTGAGGTCGCCGCGTAGCTTCATTACAGCAACTTGCTCAAGAATCCTATCCTTCACCTTGTCAAGCCCATAATGATCACGATTTAGAATATCTTCTACGTGCTTGAGATCAATCTCAGACTCATTCTTTTTGTCCCATGGAAGGGAAAGCAAGGTGTCAAGATATGTATATTGGATGCCATATTCAGGTGTAGATGCCATAAAGCGCCCAAGCTTCTTAAGCTCCTTGGAGAAATGATTTTCAATTTCCTTGCCCCATTGCTTACTCTCAGCCCTTGCTGATAATTCAGCTTCATCGCTCTCTTCCGGAATGTCTCCCAATTCTTCCTTAATAGCACGGAGCTGCTGCTGCAAAAACTGATCGCGTTGCTGTCTCGACAGGTCTTCCCTCGTTCGCTCCTGAATATCTACCTTGAGCTGGAGCATCTGATAAGCCGTGTCAAGCAAATGAAGAAGCTCGGCACACCTTTTCTTAACGTCTGATTCCTCAAGAAGCTTCTGTTTGTCTTCCAGAGTGATGGGGGAGTTGCTTATTATGAAGTTAATAAGTTTGAATGGACTGCTGAACTGCGTGAGTGAGTATCTGATCTCTTTGGTCTCCTCCTCGCTGAACAGACCAAGGATCTCAGAAAAAGAATCGCTCACTGAAGAGAAGATAGCTGCCAACTCCATATCCTCTTGATCCGGAATAGTTTCAGCCACATATTCCACATGCGCAAAAAATCCGTTTTCTTTCGAAGTCAGACGGGTAGCTCTTGCCCGATTGGCAGCCACCATGAATGCTGTGAAACTACCGTCGGGCATTTCCATAATCCTTGCCACAACGCATATCACACCAACTCTGTAGAGGTCTTTAGTAGATAATTTTTCCGAGTCATTCTTGACAGTCAACGCCAGCACAGCCTCATGGTTTTTGTGTGCCATGTCCAGGACATCAAGTACGGAGGCATCGGTCACAGAGAGTGGGACGGTTATGAAGGGAAAGAGCACTATGTTGCGGACAGGCACCACAGGCATGTGTCGCTCGTTGACCACGGCGTTTCCAAAATTGAAGTCAGGTGCCACCTCCGACATAATCCCGTTGACAGGATTCGCGGTGCTCATGGACTCGTAGGATTTGTATGTCTTGTATTCAGTCTGCTTTTGGCTCATGATTCACTAAAAGTTCATAGTGGATGAAGAAGTTGTTTCGACTTATTTACGAATATAAAAAATATCAATATAATATGAAAGGATCAATTCTTTTTATCAAGCTTCCGCCATCTTTACGGCATCTTCCGCTTCATTCATCTGTCACGATGCCCGCATCGCTCCTTCTTCATGAAGCGAAATCTGCTCGCAAAGATGACGAAATCTTAATAAAAAAATAAGTCGAAACAACTTCGAAGAATTTCAAGGCGCAAATTTAACACTTTAAGACGATATAAGAAAATTTAACACTGCTTTTATGCACTTTTTTTCTTTCTCAGTGTTTTATTCACGAAAGTAAAGGAAAAATCATAGGACTGATTAAAATATAACTATCCTAAGCGGAGGCTTTTTATAAGCTTTCGTAGCTAAATAAGAATCCATAACTTTACTTCTCTTAAGGAGGGAATCAACCCTCCTTTTTTGTTTCTTTTCTTTTCTGTTGTCCGTCGTTTGCAGCCTTAGGAATTGAGGAGGATTTATATCTTCTTTGTCGATTTTTATTTCGCTTTGAGTCAGATTTAGTGCTGGTCTCCTTTGCTGTCTTTAGCTCCGGAGTTTCAGAATTCAGCTTTTCTTTATTCTCCTGACTTTGCGAAGGATTTTTCTTTATGTTACTTCTTCTTTTGAATGGACGAGCATGCTTGTCATTTCTACGACCTCGCACACTTTTGGATATATAAGCCGGACCCTCACCAATTTCTAACGGAATATCCGATTTCTCAACTTCCTTCTCAAGAAATTTCTCAATGCGCTTGAATTTTCCTATCTCCTTCTCAGATATGAAAGTGACAGCATTGCCATCTCTGTCAGCTCGAGCGGTCCTTCCGATACGATGCACATAGTCTTCTGCCTCACGTGGCACATCATAATTCACCACAAGCTCAATGTCGTCGATATCAATGCCGCGTGCCATAATGTCAGTGGCGACGAGCACATTGATTTTTCCACTCTTAAAATCGAGTATAACGTCTTCCCGCTTGTCCTGTTCCAGATCGGAGTGCATTTCTCCAATTTTATAATTTTCTTTCTTCAAGGCTCTGGCAAGCTCCTTGACTTTTAGTTTTGACGAAGAAAACACTATCACCTTGTCGGGAGCAGACTGACGGAACATTGACAATAGGATAGGAAGCTTCTGAGTCTCATAGCATACGTATGCCCGTTGCCTTATCTTTTCCGCCGGCTTTGAGACAGCAAGCTTAATCTCATGTGGATTATTCAGGATGCTACCGGCAAGCTGCTGGATTTTTGGAGGCATAGTAGCGCTAAACAAGAGAGTTTGCCTCTCTTTGGGAAGTCGAGCCACTATTTGCATGATATCATCGTAGAATCCCATATCAAGCATTCTGTCGGCTTCATCGAGAATGAAGAATGAAACTTTCGACAGATCCACGTATCCCATCGAGAGGTGGGCGAGAAGTCGACCCGGTGTAGCTATGACTACATCTGCTCCTGCCTTTAGGCTGCGCCGTTGCTGATCATAGGTATAGCCATCGGTGCCTCCATAAACGGGCATACTGCTTATGGGGAGAAAATATGAGAAGCCCTGCATCTGCTGGTCTATTTGCTGGGCAAGCTCTCGGGTGGGAGCCATTATCACGCAGTTGACGGCATCCTGAGGATATTTATATGTGGAAAGTATATCTATCACCGGAAGCAGATATGCTGCTGTCTTGCCGGTTCCTGTCTGTGCGCATGCCAGGAGATCACGGCCATCAAGCACAGCCGGAATTGCCTGCTCTTGTATGGGGGTGCATTCATCAAAGTGCATGTCCCATAATGCATCGAGCAGATCGTCGTTTTCAAGAAGTTGGTCGAATCTCATCTTTTTATCTTTCAGACTGCAAAATTAAGAAATTTTTCCTGAATACCCAATATTTCCATCATGTGTTTCATACATGTTTCATAGATATTTCACATTGTTTTGTAAATGATATATTAATTTAATCGCAGATATAATGCTATATTACAATAAATTATGAAAAAGTTCACCCAAAACGCCAGTTTTTGCAAAAAAAATTGAAACAAATAGAAACTACCTTGCGTTATAGGGATGAACAATGAACAAAAAATCTATTATAAACCCAAATTTGCGAAAGCAGATCTAAAACAACGAGAACGAAAACAATGGCATCTAACACTTCATTCCGAAAGAATCTCATCAATCTTCAATCGAACCTGATGAACTTCGCTTATCAGTTGACATCTGATCATGAGGCAGCCGCTGATCTTCTTCAAGACACTACCCTCAAGGCACTCGACAACGAAGAAAAGTTTACTTCGGATGCCAATTTCAAAGGTTGGGTGATGACGATCATGCGCAATATCTTCATCAACAACTATCGTAAGACCGTGCGACAGGCTACTATAGTAGATACTACTGAAGATCTCTATCATCTCAATACATCTCAAGAATCAGCACTCGAAACTCCCGACGGAAGCATGACCGTGAAGGAAATCAACGAAATCCTTGCCACTTTCGATGAAGAATTCCGTGTGCCATTCAATATGCATGTCGCAGGCTACAAATACAGCGAAATTGCCGAGGAACTTAATCTTCCGGTTGGCACAGTAAAGAGCCGCATCTTCTTCGCCCGCAAGCGTCTGCGTGCTGCTCTTTCTTAAAAATCAGAAATATTGAAATCATTAATAGTAAAAAATGCGGCTTTTGCCGCATTTTTTTTGTCAGTCCACCTTATTTTATTAATTTTGTAGCGAATTTAACGCAGGCATCAGCGACGTGCCCCTTTGAAGGGCACTTGGTTGATCAGAAAATTTACCAAATATGGCAGAAATTACAGAAGAAATCAAAGAGAATGAATCAGGTCTGAACTTTGTGGAGCAATACATTAAGGAGGATCTTGAGGCAGGGAAAAATGGCGGACGTCTCAATACCCGTTTCCCACCGGAGCCCAATGGCTATCTCCACATAGGGCATGCCAAGGCTATCATTATGGATTTCGGCGCCGCTGAAAAGTTTGGCGGCACCTGCAACCTTCGCTTCGACGACACAAATCCTCAGAAAGAGGATACAGAATATGTGGAAGCAATCAAGCGTGATATCCATTGGCTTGGTTTTGATTGGGGCGATCGCCTTTATTATGCTTCCGACTATTTCCCACAGCTTTGGGATCTTGCAGTGAGAATGATCAAGGAGGGTAAGGCTTATGTCGATGAGCAGTCGAGCGAAGAAATAGCTCGACAGAAAGGCACTCCGACACAGCCTGGTCAAAATTCACCTTTCCGCGACCGTCCAATAGAGGAAAATCTGCGACTGTTTGAAGCAATGAACAAAGGTGAGTTTGAGGAAGGATCTATGGTGCTTCGTGCTAAGATTGACATGGCAAGCGACAACATGCATTTCCGTGACCCGATCATGTACCGTATCATCAAGACTCCTCACTGGCGCACCGGCGAAACATGGAAAGTGTATCCTATGTATGACTTTGCTCACGGTCAAAGCGACTATTTTGAGGGTGTCACTCACTCCATATGTACTTTGGAGTTCGTTCCTCACCGTCCTCTTTACGAATATTTTGTCAAAGAACTTGCTGATGAGACTTATTGCCCACGTCAGATAGAGTTTAATCGACTCAACCTCACTTACACAGTGATGAGCAAACGCAAGCTGCTGCAGCTCGTGAAAGAGGGGCTTGTAAGAGGATGGGATGATCCACGCATGCCGACCCTATGCGGTCTGCGACGCCGCGGTTACACTCCTTCCGCAATCAAAAACTTCGTAAATCGCATCGGATATACAAAATATGAGGCTCTCAATCATATAGAGCTTCTTGAGCATTCAGTGCGTGAAGACTTGAATGCAACAGCAACCCGTGTCCACGCTGTCCAGAATCCGGTGAAACTCATTCTCGACAATTATCCGGAAGGGAAGGAAGAGATTTTCATGCTTGATTCCAACCCGGAGGATCCCACCGCCGGCCAGCATGCGATGCCATTCAGCCGCGAGCTTTGGATAGAGCGTGAAGACTTTATGGAGAATCCTCCCAAGAAGTTCTTCCGTCTTAGCCCCGATAAGGAAGTGCGTCTGAAAGGAGCATACATAATCAAATGTACGGGAGTGGATAAAGATGCAGATGGAAATATCACAGCAATCCATGCTGATGTTGATTTCGACACCCGCAGTGGCCTTCCAGGGTCTGATCGCAAAGTGAAGGGCACACTCCACTGGGTAAGTGTTCCGACAGCGGTTCAGGTAGAGGTTCGCGACTACGATCGTCTCTTCTCTGTTGAGAATCCCTCGGCAGAAGAAGGTGATTTCCGTGATCTCTTGAATCCTGATTCGCTCAAGATTCGCGAAAACGTCATGGTTGAACCTTGGCTCGCTGAGAATGCCAAGCCTGGCGATCACTTCCAGTTCCAGCGTCTTGGATACTATACTGTGGATCCTGACAGCAAGGATGGCCATCTTGTCTTCAATAAGACAATTGGGCTTCGCGACACATGGGCAAAGGAACAGAAGAAAGGTTAATTAATGTTAAAATCGGAGGAATTATTCAAATTCCTCCGATTTTCTTAAAACAATATAACCATAAATATCGTTTATTACTTTGCAACCGCAATTGCAACCCATCACAAAAGGGGGTGACTGGCTTTGACAGCGTGTAGAAGCGGTAAGCAAGCATGCAGAGCCTTGATGCGTAAGCTCTATAATA
>JAIDTO010000183.1 GCA_029060625.1 Muribaculaceae bacterium
ACAAGTACAGCGAGATCGCTGAGGAGCTCGACCTCCCCGTCGGAACAGTCAAGAGCCGCATCTTCTTCGCTCGCAAGAGACTCCGCGAGCAGCTCTCTGCTTATGCTTGCTAAGCACAATGCATAATTGGATGCCCCAAAAAAAGAAATACGCGAAACACACTATAAGCTATATTGCACGAAGATACTTGGAAAACACACACTGCCTTAATCGAATACTTGAAAGACACACTGAAAGACACTTTGAATTTGCCTTAATCGAAATCTGATACTTGAAAAGACACAAAAACTCCTTAATCTAATTTTACAATATACACACCTTAATCAAAAATAAATACTATGAAAAAAAATGCTCCTGAATTCTTTTCGAGTTCAGGAGCATTTTTTTTTGACGCACGAGCCGTGCGTCCCTACAAGGCTATGTGATGATTGACAATTCGGAAGGAGGCATGTTGGCAATTGTCTTGTAGGGAGCTTTTTTATTAACAAAGCTTGCTCCGCTTGCACCATCGCGTGTCTACCCTTCGACTGAATCAGGATTCAAACAACACCTGTTATTCCGGATTATACCCGTAAAAATCGACAAATCACATCCCAATTAACGGTTATAATCGGTATTTTCTGCAAATTATGCTTGTTTTTACGATTATAGTTTGCTATCTTTGCAGAAAAATATTTTCGATTATGACATTAATACCCCGACCACAATACACTGAAAAGATCGCTGGCCTAATCAATCGCGGTATGATGCTGATACTCGTCGGTCAGCGTAGGGTAGGAAAAAGTAAGGTGCTTGAACTGTTTAAGGACTGGCTTCATCAAAATCGACCGGAAGCGAATGTCGTCTACATCAACAAGGAGCACCAGGCATTCCGTGACATCATGACGGCTGAACAGCTGTATGACTATGTAGTCGGCCGCCTGCCCGAAGGAGGGGATAACTATCTTCTCATTGATGAGGTCCAGGATATCGAAAACTATGAGAACGCTCTCCGTAGTCTTCACGCGGAGGAACGTTGTCAGGTAATTGCCACCGGCAGCAACGCCTATATCTTCTCAAGCGAACTGGGCACTTACCTTTCAGGGCGCTATATCGAGATCAAGGTCTATAATCTCTCCTATACCGAATTCTTGGAATTTCATCATATGGAAGACAGTGATACCTCACTGATGAACTATCTTACAATGGGAGGTCTACCAGGTCTACTCGCCTTTGCACCGGAAGAACAATCCCAGATCAGCGATTATCTTGAAGGGGTTTATAATACTGTCCTTGTAAAGGACATTGTCCGGAGAGAAAGGATACGCAATGTCTCGCAGCTTGAAAACATCATGCGATTTGTCGCGGACAATATTGGCAAACCGATTTCTATTACCAATATTGTCAGATATATGACCTCTAAAGGTGAGAAAATCAGCGAGGAGACCGTTTCGAGTTATTTGAGATATATCCGGGATGCCTACCTTGCCATTCCAATACATAGGTTTGACCTACACGGAAAGATGCTGCTTGAGTCAAACAACAAACATTATTTCTCCGACCATGGTATCCGCAATCACTTATGCGGAGGCAATATCCGTGGAAGCATTGAGAAAACCATGGAGAACGTGGTCTGGAATCATCTGCGCCGTCAAGGTTTTAAAGTCACAGTAGGCATACTGCGAGCCGGAGAAATCGACTTCGTCGCCACAAAAACCGATCAGCGCATATACATTCAGGTGACATATCTCCTCGCTTCCGACGAGACCATAAAGCGGGAGTTTGGCAACCTTGCCGCTATAAAGGACAACTATCCGAAATACGTAGTGTCACTTGATCCCGTCACAGGCGGCTTCAGTGAATACCCCGGCATCCGCCACATGCACCTTCGTCAATTCCTTAAAACTGAGATGTGATAATCCTACTATCAAAAGGGACCATACTCTAATCTACTGGAAAATCAAAAAAAAGCCAGAACGAAAAACGACTCCCTCAGAGGGAGTCGTTGATTTATGAATCACTTCAGGGAAGCCTCGAAGCCAGCAGCGTGGACAGCGTCAATAATAGCTGTGTGGTCTACTGTGCCGTCTACAGTGGCCAGGCCGGCGTGGAGGTCAACCTCTACAGTGTCGACCCCTTCTACAGCCGCGATGGCTTTCTTAACTGCATTCTGACAATGGGGGCAGTTCATCCCCGTGATGATATATTCCTGTGTCATATCTGTATGAATATTGGTTTTAGGGTTATAGAATCTACGTATTAGCGAGAAAATCAACAATGCGGCAAGTATCGCCGAGCATATCGTGGAGAAAGTGCTGAACTCGTGATGGCATGCACCATGTATTGCCGCGCCATCTCCTATCGCAAACCAATGGGAAGGCATCAGATAGTCGATAGCAAGCCCCATAGCCATCGCCCCGACAATAATCGATCCAAGATAGACAATGACAGCACGCCGCCCCATCTCACGCGATATAAGGGTAAACGAAGCGAAATTGGCAGCCGGCCCCGCCATCAGAAGCACGAATGCAGTGCCCGGGGATAATCCCTTCAGTATAAGCGAAAGTGCGATAGGTATCGAACCGGTAGCGCACACATACATCGGCACTGCCACAATAAGCGCGATAACCATCGATACAATAGGCTTATTGCCTAAAATCGCAAAGAAATCAGCAGGCACATATACCGTGATCAAAGCGGCAATCACGAGTCCTATGGTAAGCCATAGACCGATGCTTCCCACAAGGTCGACAAAACCATAGCGTAAAGAAGCTATTACCTTCCCCATAAAGGTTGAAGGACGGTCATCATCAGCATCAGAAGCCACCTTACAGGTCTCCTCTCCCTCTGCAGCGCGTTCAGTAGTGCCAACAGCCACACCGCCGAATACAGCAGTCACAAGAGCCGCAACAGGGCGCATCACGGCAAACGCCGGACCAAGCAGCGACCATGTAGCGGCTATCGAGTCTACACCGGTCTGTGGTGTAGAAATCAGGAAAGCCGAGGAGGCTGCCCGCGAAGCTCCGTTCCTGCGCATAGCAATAGCTGTCGGAAGCACACCGCATGAGCAAAGGGGCAACGGCACACCGATGAGCGCCGCCTTTACCACAGACCCGACAGAACGACCGGAGAGATGCCGTGCAAACGTCTCCCGCGATACAAACGCATGCAGCAATCCCGCAATGAGAAATCCCAACAGAATGTATGGCGACATCTCATTGAGCATATACAAAAGAGAATTCCAGAAATCCATAGTTGTTATATTTTTTTGCAAAATTAACACATATATCGCCCCATCCCCTTACACATTCCTGCCAAACCGTTACATAAAAAATACCGGCCTACGTTCACACGCAAGCCGGGATAACGTTTGTTTATATCGAACCTAATTTTTCTTAGTGATTCTGATTGCAGCGCCTCCGCCGGGAGCAAGTTGCTGACGGATTTTCTGACCCGGCTTCACCTGCACCGTACGGATACGGTAAGCCTGCGGATTATCCTTCCAGTGAGCGTCAGGAGCATCCTCATATATTGTAGCCTCATACTTCTCTCCTTTCGGGAGGAAACTCAAGTCTATGACAGCGGTACGGGCATTGTCGTCGGTAATGGCACCTACATACCAGTCGTCGGAATTCTTATCAAGACGCGCCACTGTAATATATCTGTTAGGCTCAGCCTCAAGATAACGGGAATCTTTCCAATCTACGGGAACATCCTTGATAAACTGAAAGGCATCAGGGAAACGCTCGTAGTTTTCAGGGAGGTCACATGCCATCTGCAGAGGAGAAGGCATAGTAAGGTAGAGGGCAAGCTGGCGAGCCAGCGTAGTTCCTGCCTGAGAATCCTTACCTTCACCATAGTAGCTCAACTTTGTCTCAAAAAGGCCCGGGGTGTAATCCATCGGTCCACCTTTAAGACGGGTAAACGGAAGCATGCATGTGTGCGACGGTGGATTGCCACCAAACGACTCAAACTCGCCACCCCTTGCTGACTCCTGAGCAACCCAGTTAGGATAAGTGCGGCACAGGCCTGTAGGACGCGGAGCCTCATGGCTGTCGACCATTATTTCATATTCTGCCGCACGCTCTATGACATGGCGCACGTGATCAACCATCCATTGCGATGTATGATGCTCTGAACGAGGGATTATGGCACCAACATATCCCGTCTTGACAGCGTCGTAATTGTTATCTTTCATAAACTGGAAAGCACGGTCGAGCTGCAGCTCATAGTCGGCGGCATTGGCTGCCGTCTCATGATGCATGATAAGCTTTACGCCTTTCTCCTTTGCATAGTCGCGAAGGGCAGGAAGATCGAAGTCGGGATAAGGTTTGTCAAAAAGGAACTGGCGGTTCTTGCGATAGCTTGCCCAGTCTTCCCATCCTTCATTCCAACCTTCTACAAGCACGCCGTCGATACCATGTTTTGCAGCGAAATCGATATATTTCTTCACATTCTCGGTATTGGCAGGATGCCTTCCGTTTGGTTTAAGCTTCGTGTAGTCGGTCACTCCCGGCTTTGCAAGATAATCGTCAGAATACGCCCAAGTCTTTTCATTACCGGTAAACATTTCCCACCATACTCCCATGAACTTCATGGGCTTAATCCAAGATGTGTCCTCAATTGCGCACGGTTCGTTCAAGTTGAGCACTAATTGGGAGGCAAGGATGTCGCGGGCATCATCACTCACTATCAGCGTGCGCCAAGGAGTATTGAAAGGCATCTGAAGATATGCGCTTACGCCAAGACGGTCAGGCACAAGGTGGCTCTTCATCGAGTATGTGGCAGGATCCACGTCAAGCAGCATGGCAGGATATCCGTCAAGGGCAGCCTCATGCATATTGACATACACTCCGTCACCGGTCTTTATCAGCATAGGGGTCTGTATTGTGACCCCATCAACTCGCTGAGCCTCCGTATGGCGTCCATATGATTTCAGTGCGTCCGGAAGATCAGTGAATGTAGTTTCTGACCATAGATATTCATCGGTGTCATAGTCTCCAGGTATGCAATAAAGCTTATGGTCACCGGTATAATTGAACTCTGTAAGCTCATCCTTCACAGTAAGGTAGTTAGACCCTTTCTGCACAGGAAGTTCATAGCGGAAACCCAATCCATCATCAAATACACGGAATCTCAGAGTCAGGTCCCTATCCGGATTGTTAGCCTTCAGGCGCACTGCAAGCTCCTTGAAATGATCTCGCACTGTGGCGTATTCACCCCATACAGGCTCCCATGTGCGGTCGATTGTCACTGTGTCGATTCCCTCGATACGGAATCCATCGGTAAAAGCAGTCTCATCGGCCTTGATACCGAGACGGCTGTTTGAGATCAGCTGTTTCCCTTTATAATCAAGGGAATACACCGGTGTCCCGTTGGAGTCGACATCGACATTAAGCAACAGGGCTCCATTCGGGGATGAGATATTCACCGCCGCCATATTCAAAGCACCGGTAAATAATGCAGAAACAATAAAAAGATTTCTCTTCATAATTATGAATTTAGTTCATGATGATACTATAGCCATAGGGCTCAAGTTCTAAAGTCACAGGAACTGTAACCTCCTTATTATTTATAACATCATTCATCACAGATTCGGCAAGAGCAATAGGAGTTTTTATTGTCTGAACACTTATATCCATTATAACTGGGAAACCGAACAATTTTGTAGATTTTTCAATATAGATGGATAGAATTGCATTTTATGCGAATTTATACATGTATACTTGGGTAAATTTTATCTTGCGACCAACCTGCTGTGCATACTTTTTTCACCTGCGACAAACCGGCTGCGCATACTTGTTTCACCTGCGACAAACCCCTTGCAGATGGAAAAAGACTTTTGAAATGAGGGTGGAACTGGTTTGTCATTTTGCTTTTTTAAGATTTCCTCTAATAAAGTATGAAATTCTTTAAATTTTACAAAATGTTACGGTTGCATATACATTTGTATCAGCTTGTTAGGGCTTGGCTGAAATTTTGGATTGAACCTTTCTGTTACAGAATTGTTGCACGCCTGTAACAGGG
>JAIDTO010000184.1 GCA_029060625.1 Muribaculaceae bacterium
TACGATATTCATGAGCGTCTCTTTGTCTCGGAGATGTTTATAAGATACAGTTACAAATTCTTATCTTTCCATTACATATGTTGCATCCATTCATTTTTAAAATAAGAACTATTTTATTAATTTTGTATATCAAAACATATCATTTTAAAATACCATGAAAAAGATTCTTACTGTCATTATGACATTTATTATCATGATGCCATTGACCGCAAAAAAAAGCGAGCAAATCTTTATCATTGCTGACAATGGGAAGGTTGCTCCAATTGTAGTGGATGGGAATGACTGGTCAGGAGTGCGCAGGGCTGCCTCCGATCTTGCTGACGACATTGGTAAAGTCACAGGAGTAAAATCGGCAGTCTATCCTAACAGTCCGATTAAAAAGGGGAATATTATTGCAGGTACTATTGGGAAAAGCAAACTTATCGACGCTCTCATAGACAAAGGTAAACTTCATGTAGATTCAGTGAAAGGTGAATGGGAGTCGTATGTGACAGATGTAATCGATGGAAATCTAATCATCGCCGGGAGCGACAAACGCGGCACTATCTACGGAATATACGATATTAGCAAAAACATAGGGGTCTCGCCTTGGTATTATTGGGCAGATGTGCCGGTTTCTCATAAAGATAGACTTGAATATAATGAAGGAAGAGTGGTGCAACCATCTCCAAAAGTAAAATATCGTGGCATCTTCATCAATGATGAATGGCCATCATTTGGCGGATGGTGTGTCAACCGGCATGGAGGTGTCAACTCAAAGGCATACGCACATATGTTTGAACTTCTTCTGCGCCTCAAGGCCAATTATCTGTGGCCCGCTATGTGGGACACTGCTTTCAATGAGGATGATCCGGAGTGTCCCCGTCTTGCTGATGAGTATGGCATAGTGATGGGCACAAGCCATCACGAACCAATGATGCGTGCCCATAAGGAATATACAAGAAGAAAAGATGAAATAGGCGCTTGGGACTATAAAACTAATCCTGAAAATATTGAGAAATTCTTCAGGGAGGGAATGGAACGCAATAAAGATTATGACAATATTGTCACAATCGGAATGCGAGGAGATGGAGATGTGGCTATGGGAAAGGGTGATGACAACGACAATATGGAGACGCTACGAAATGTCATCAGTGCTCAACGTGGCATTCTTTCGGACATCTATGGAAGGCCGGATTCAGTTCCGCAACTTTGGGCCATCTTCACAGAGGTGCAGAGATATTATGACGCAGGATTCAATGTGCCGGACGACGTGACACTACTTTTCTGCGATAACAACTGGGGATATATACGTCGCACTGCCCCTAAAGAAGAAAAAGATAGAAAAGGGGGATTCGGAATGTATTATCACATTGACATGAATGGTGGGCCTTGGAACGACCGATGGATAAACACCTCACCTATACCAAAACTTCGCGAACAGCTCAATCTCGCATATCAGTCCGGCATCGACCGAATCTGGATAATCAATGTAGGAGACCTCAAGCCAAAGGAACTTCCCATTGATTTCATAATGGACTATGCGTGGGACCCGGAAAAAGTTGGTCCAGGCGATGAGCGTAAATGGCTCAAAGACTGGGCTTCCGATACTTTTGGCTCAGATTTGGCCGAAGAGGTAGCTGATGTGCTCGCAAAATATCCTAAATACAATTTGTGGAGAAAACCGGAGGTGCAGACAGCCGGAATATTCAGTGTCGAGAACTACAATGAAGCTGAACGTATCGATTCCCTTTGGCTTGCGCTCGAGAAAAAAGTTGAGCAAATAAAGCAGAAAATCTCACCGGAGGCTATGGATGCGTTCTACCAACTCGTCTACTACCCTGCCATAGCTTCCTCTGGCGTGGTAAGAATGTACGTGGCAGCGGAGCAGAACCGTTATTATGCCGATAAAGGAGATGCGCGTGCCAATCAATATGCAGACCGCGTAAAAGAATTATTCGAAAGAGATGAAAGACTCACCAGCTTCTACAACGACTCCATCAGCAATGGAAAGTGGCGTGGCATGATGCAGGA
>JAIDTO010000185.1 GCA_029060625.1 Muribaculaceae bacterium
GATTAGCCCTGACTTGATTGGTTCCGGCTTTCCCCCGGCTTTTCCTTCAAGGGGAATGTCGAGTCCCTTTTTAATGTTGATTTCTCTTGCCATACCTGCTTGGTATATTAAATGAATTATTATGTCTTAATTTATCCGTTATCCCCCTCATAAAAACACAAAATTAATTAAAATTTGCTAATTAAGCAAAATTTCAGGTGAAATTAGATAAAAAAAACATTCGCCCCGCTTTTGCGGAGCGAATGCTCAGTATTTTAGATTGAAAATTTTGCCAATCGGTATTATTCCTTAAGGCCTTCTACGAATTTACGGTAGTCAGCGTTGTCGGGGTCATACTGGAGATACTTGTTGAAGTTCTCCTTTGCCTTGGCCACGTCTTTCTGGTCAAGGTAATAATTGCCGAGGTAGTTGTAGATATTCTTAGCGTCTCTTGCATAGCGGGAAGGATTCTCACTCTTCTCGAGAAGTGTAGCAGCCTCGCTGTACATCGGGAACGCAGCAGTCTTCACCTCTGCGTCATTAGCAGCACGCTGCAGGGCGATGTCGCCGTAGATCTTGTAGGGCTTATAGTTGCCGGGGAGTGCAGCCTCCATCTTTGTGGCATAGTCATAAGCCTTCTTGAAGTATTCTTCAGCCATGGCAGGATTGTCCTGCTTCTTTTCGACTCCGGCGTAGAAGCTGAATGTGGCCTGCTGGCTGTAGTCGTTGAAGTCAGGTTGCTCGAGTTTTGCAAGATATCCTTCGTAGGCATCAGATGCGCCGCCGAAGTCGTTTGCTTCAAGGTAGGTCATCGCCAGCTGCTTGTTGAAATTCGCGTTGTCAGGCATTTCCTTGATAGCCTCATTGAGCACTGCCATTGCCTCGTCAGTACGCTTTGCATTTGTGAATTCCTCAGCGATCAGAGTGAAGTCGATGGGAGCGAATTTGTTGGCAGTCGGATTTGCATTGTGGGCAGCCAGAAGTTCCTCAGCCATAGGAACGAGCTGATCCTTCATTGCGGGGATGTTGGCAGCGTTCATGAACTGGAAACGACGTGCTGTGAAGTTACCGGGATTCTCTGCAAGGAGCTTGGTAGCATAGTCATAACCTTTCTGGAACTCACTGCTTGAGAAAAGGAGAAGGGCGTAGCGGTCTTCATCCTGCTTGAAGTGGTTGGGATTCTGTACGTAAACGCCATATTCACGTGCAGCGTCGGCGAAGTCCTTCTTGTTGTAGTATGCGTTGGCAAGCTCACGCTGTCCGAGAGCGGATGTCGGGTTTACTGAGAGGAGCTCTTTAAGCATTGCCACAGCATACTGCGGATTGACCTGAGTATAGAGATTCGCATACTTAACATATGCCTCAGTTGCGTTTGCATTGTAGCTCTTTGCCATCTCGTATTTTCCGGCTGCGCCGCCCCAGTTCTTTTTGTCTTTCTCCTGGTCGCCTTCGAAGATGTAGATTTCAGGGGCCTGGAGGTTGATCTTGCGGGCTTTTGCTACTCTCTTTTCGATTTCTTTTGCGTAGAGCACCGGGTCTGCGTCATAATATGCGCGTGCAATTGCAATTTCTGCACCGGCATCTTTCTTTATAAGGCTTTCTCCCTTCTTAAACTGTTCTTCGGCAGCTTTCTTATCACCTTTCTTCAGTGCCATGCCTCCGAGACCGATATAATTATAACCATAATCGGGGTTGGCCTGTACTCCGGCTTCAAAATACTTCTGGGCCTCGTCAAGCTTATTTTCGTCGATAGCGATGAGTCCGAGATAATAGTTTGCGATTGCCTTGTCAGTCCCTGCGTTGTTAAGGTTGCGAAGTAGCAGTTCCTTTGCGTTGTCAAGCTGGTCTGCTTTGTAGTATTCAGCGCCCTCCAAGTGTGTCTGCGCTGATGCACTCATTGCGATAGCAGCAAGAGAAGCAGCGAATAATGTTCTTAATTTCATTGATATACGGTTTAATGTTTGTTATTTCGTCTTGTTATTCTCTCTTATGTTATCGGGATTTGTCATCACCGACTGGAAACTCAAATGCAAATTTAACGAATTTCTATGATGTTGACAAATATTTTTAGAGCAAGTTTAGTTATCTTTCGTAAAAATTGCAAGAAAATTAATAAATTTACCCGTTTTTAATAAGTATTTACAATTTAATGACGATTTTTTTAAGATATAAAGGTAATCCTACTGCTAAGCACACTAACACAAGGAAAATTGAATATGCGAGTGATCCGAACTCGTTTCCACCAAACAGCATGGAGAACCAATCGGGGAAACACTGTCCATTTATGATGACTTTCCACACAAACTCCTCAAGCAGATAGCTGAAACAGTAAAGCACGAGTGGATTGAGACCGAAAACGCATGCAGGCTTCACGAGCCATGGCACTCTCAGTTTCCTGATGTCGAGCATCCAGAGTAGAATTGCGAGTGTTGTAGCTGCACCTCCACAGGTGGCAAACACAAAACTTGGTGTCCACAGATTCTTATTTATTGGAATCATAGGATTGAAGAAGAAGCCGAGGATTATCAGAGCTCCGCCAATAAGAGAAAGCTTAGCCACAGTTTTCCATAGATCTCCCTTCCCTTTCATGATGAGATTGCCACAAAGCATGCCAATCAGAACGTGGGCAATGCCCGGGAGATTTGACAACAAGCCTTCAGGATCGAAGCAAATGCGAGTGTCTCCGACACGTTTGTGATACATATGTTCGCAACCTATTGCCCATCTGTCAATCCTTGCTATTATGTTTTCCTCCGATAGCTTGAATCCGTCGAAGATAATAAGTATCAAAGTGTAGATCACTAATATGCAGCCGATTACGCAAATGATTTTCTTGCCGGGTCCTAACGCTAAGTATATAAGGGATGCAAACATATAGCATACGCCGAGGCGCACCAGTACTCCTGTCAGGCGCAATGTATCAAATTCCAAAAGATTTTCCACTCCTGAGATTCCTCGTGCAATCCAAGTCAGCAGGATACCAACGATGATAATCTTGAATCCTCTCATTATCGACTTGTGGACCGCTGCGCGTTTGGGCATTTTATTTAAAGAAAAGGCAGCTGATACTCCCATGATAAACATAAACGACGGGAATACCAGATCTGCAAAAGAAAGTCCATCCCACAACACATGGTTGAGGAATGGAAACATCCTGCCGCTTCCGACCTGGTTGTTGACCACGATCATCAGCGCTATTGTCAAGCCTCGCATCACATCGAGGCTAAGAAGTCGGTTTTGTTGATTTGTCATGTCAGGTTCTAATGTTCGGAATGGTGAAGGTGTCATTGGAGGTTTACCATCCGGGCGCTCATATGATAGGGGAGGATACCCGTCTTGGATATGATCTTCTGGCCTATGAAGCCTTTGCTGAACTGATAGAAACTGTTTAGGACACTGCTTCCCGTGGCGGTGCTAATCATATAGACTTTTCTAAAGAGCGGGTATTCGCCACTGTTGATATAAGCCTGATATGGCATGTAGGCTACCGTAGAGTAATCATTCTCCTCAACCGGGTTAGCCACTTTCAGAATCTTGACTTCCGTAGTGAGGTTGGTTGCAATAGTGTCGTTTTCCACTGCATAGTCAGCCATTCTTTTTTCCACAGGCACGTTCTTGGCCTCGCTGAGGTCAGCTCCGAGCCAGCTGACGCTGATTATACCGATGGCGTTTTTATCCTTCTTGACAATATCAAACACCTCTGCATTGTCTTTCTGTGCGAATGCATTGGGATTGTCGGAAATCTTGCCGTTTTCTCCAAGGAATTTCTCGCGCATATAGCTGACAGTAGAACTGCCCTGATTGTCGAATACGAGACGTATGTTTGCATCGTCGGGCACTGCAAGCTGATTCCATTTCGAAATCTTGCCACTGATAATCTCTTTGATGTCCGACAAGGTAAGAGTGTTGACCGGATTTTCCTTGTTTACTATCAAAGCCACTGCATCTACTGCGATACAGCTTTGGCGAACTACCCTGCGATATTTGTCTTTGATATATTTTATCTGGTCTTGAGTCAACTCGTGGGTAGTGACTACGAGCTGTGTCTTGTTTTCAAGCAGAGAGTCCATTGCAGTCTGCTCATCAACGTAGAAGGGTATAATAGCGCTATTGGGATATTGATACTCGAACACTTCAATCTCTTCCTGCAGAATATGACGGAATCCATCGTCACAATACATAGTGGCGCTTCCATCAGCGTATTCACCCCTCTTGATGGGTGTGCAGGCAACGGCAAAAGCCGCCAGGATTACTCCGAGCGACAATGCCTTAAATAGTTTATGCGATTTAATAAGTTTCTTCATGGTAGTTTTTTTATTGGTTATTCCATGAGTGGCGGCAATGAAATGCTACTCGTCTTTGTTGACGATATACATTCTCACGCCTCTCCAGATACCGTAGGCAATAAGCAATCCACCTACTATGTAGCTTACTGTAGTGTCAATGCTTTCAAAGAAGCCGGTGAAGAACAATATACCAACTGCGATATAGACTATCATCATGAAGATATTGAAGCCAATGCGAAATCCCTTCGGTTGGCCGGTTTGGGGATCATCTAAATTTTTCATGTCTTTTAGTATTTTTAGGGTTTCTTTATTACTTTAACATTTATTTCGCCTGTTGGTTTACAAACGCCCAATATTTTTTTAACACTTTATATTAATCGGCATACGTAAAACGTAAAACTCAAAACGTAAAAAAATCCCACATCTTGTGGAGGGCACTGAAAAAGTAAGTATTTTTCAGTTCGTACTAAACGGAGGCTAAAATCAAGAACTCGCCAAGTCTTTAT
>JAIDTO010000186.1 GCA_029060625.1 Muribaculaceae bacterium
AAGGTAGAGCCGAAGGTAGAGCCGAAGGTAGAGCGGAAACTATTGCTGAAAAAATTCTGGAAGCAAGGCAAATGGGGCTTTCGGAGGATATCATTGTGCGTCTTTTTGGTCAATAGCCCAATGTCGGTAAAAATAGTGCTACCCCTCCGGGGTAGAGATGGATGGAGATGACTTTTTCCGTGGGCCTGAGGCCCACGGTTAACAAGATTATTGCCCTCCGGGCAATGACAATGCGGGGCTAATTTTAGCAGCATTGGGCAAGAGCCAAGGGTTAAAAGCGGATGAGGGAGGGTTAAAAAATCGAAAAATTGGGTGATTGATGAAATTTTAGGATAAAGCGCCATTTACTATTGCCAAAACACCAAAATTCGCTACTGAAAGACCTTAATCAAAATTTATCAATACAAAATCATACGTAAAAACGGTAAAGTTTCAATCGCAAATTAAGGATTTTTTTGAAGCATATTTTGCTTTTCCACAAATTATTGCTAAATTTGCATCATATTGTATTCTCTGATACGAGATTGAGAAGCTTACTGACTGACCAAACTCTATTGGAAATCCAAGTGTGTAACTAACAACAAATAAATAACAATTAAACTAACAAACTAACAATGACAAGTACTTTACTTAAACAAGTAGAGCGGCTTCGCTATTTAGCGATCCTGCTCCTGTCAGTGTGCGCTTTTGGCACAGCCCACGCACAACTTTCGTCAGACGAAATCAGCGAGGCAATCCTCGTAGAAGGCTCTGTGCCGGTAAGATGGACTAATGATGCAGAGCATCCGTGGTATATTGATACTGATGGCAATGGTTCTTATGTGCGTACCCCGTCCAATCCAGATGATACGGAAATGACCTCATCATTGTCTTTTGAGTACACATCTTCCTACCCTACAGAGATTACTTTTTCGCATGGTTGGAGGTGGGATTATACAAATGACCATCTTAAACTATTTATCGATGGAGAGGATGTCGGAGTCAAAGACAATTATGAATGGTCGTATTTGCCAGACGGCTCACAGAAATATCTTCTTCCAGATGGATCCCATACTATAGAGTTCATCGGAAATTTTGTTACCAGCCGATCTCATTACTATTACTCTTCCATTAGAAATCTTAAAGTTATGGAATGTAAGGAGCTTGAAACGGCTTGCCTCAAGGACGGTTCTCTTCCCTTGACTTTTACAAATGAAAGCGACCTTGATAAAACATGGGTGACTGATAACGGGTTCGTGAGGTCTCAGATGTGTACTCCTGATGAGATTACAAAGATCTCCACTACCTTCACTATTGACAAACCGGCTTTGTTTGCTTATGACATGAAAGTTGGACAAGGTAACGGATATTTTCAATGTCAAGCGTATATGGATGGCGTGTTATACAGCACTAATGGATCAAGCGACACTTGGGCTAGCGCGTCTGTAGTACTTTACCCTGGCACACATACAGTGGAGTTTGTTGGAGACAACTCTGATTCTTATTATGACAATTATATGATGCTTCGCGATGTCTGCCTGCACCAGAATTGGTACGAAGTTACCCTTAATAATCCTGGCGAACTTGGCACCAGACTTACACAAGTGATGGAGGGTAGGCCAATTCAGGAAATGGAACTTCTTAAAATTCATGGAGCTATGAATTCCGATGACTGGGAGAAGATACAACTTCCTACCAGTATCAAAGCCATTGACTTTACAGATGCTAAGTTTACTGCTATTCCTGACGGAGCATGCAGGGATCTTCAGGTACTCAGCACCGTCATGCTTCCTGAAACCCTGAAAACAATTGGAAACGAAGCATTCCGTAACACAAACTTCTATCAGGTCTCTATTCCTGCCTCAGTTGAGTCTATTGGTGATGTAGCATGGGGAAGATCCAATCTTATGTATATTGACTTTGAAGAAGGTTCTAATTTGAAAACCATTGGACACTCTGCATTCGCAGGTACACGTCTCATAGAGTTTGATATGCCTGATTCAGTGGAAACCTTAGGTTATGGATGGATTTATAATGATTATTCGACAAGGGGCAGTTCAATATTCTATGAATGCACTTCATTGAAACGACTTCATCTATCAGATGGACTCACTGATTTGAGAGGTCGAATAGCCCAGTATTGCTACTCACTTGAAGATGTAAATATTCCCAAAAATCTAAAGCGTATAGATGTCTGTGACTTCCATAGGACTAATATAAAAAAAATAATTCTTCCTGAGTCATTGGAATATATTGGATCAGAGGCGTTCTCATATTCAGCACTTGAGGAAATTACGATTCCAAAGAATGTTGTCACCTTGGGCGAGTATGCCTTTGAGCATTGTGAGAACATGAAGACGGCACATCTGAACTCTCATTGTTGTAATATGTATATGAACTTCGCTTTTTGCATCTCATTGGAAAAGATAGTGCTTCCATGCGCTACCCCTCCGACAATATATAATAGTTCCTACGAACCATTTTTTGGAGTCAATAAGAGCCAAGTTCAATTGGTTGTTCCGGACTTTGCATTTGATACATACCGTGCAGACTCATACTGGTACTGGTTTACTAACACCGTAAAGGGTGATGAAGCTTCAATCAACGACTATTGGGCTATCCGCGGAACACTTAATTTGAATAATACTCTTGCGATGCAAGGTAATCCTTCTGTAGAAATGATGGAAGGTGGAGTCCTCACGCTCGACAGCGACTCGAACCAGACATTTGATGAATTTACATATAATACCAGCGAAGGTGCCCCCTCTGTGGTATTAAGCCAGAGCAATACGGTTTCTGCCGGTCGTCTTGTATCTAAATTCTATGTGCCTGACTATGACCGATGGTACTTCTTCTCTCCTGTTACAGATGTTAATATGAGCGAAGTAAGCTATCCAGCTACCGACTCATGGGTAATCCGTTATTACGACGGAGCTCGTCGTGCAAGCGAAGACGCAACTTCCGGTAACTGGATCAACGTTCCTGCAGACGGCACCCTCAAGGCCGGTCAGGGCTACATCATACAGGCACGCAGTGCCGGATGGCTCTATCTGCCGGCAGCTTCTACTGCCGAAAACGACAAGTTCTTCGGAGCTAATGCTGTTACCTTTGACCTTGCAGACAACGCATGCGAGACAGAGGCAAATGCCGGCTGGAACTTCGTTGCCAACCCCTATCCTACCTACTACGACATCTATTATATCGACATGCAGGCCCCCATCACAGTTTGGGATGGAAGCACTTACCGCGCTTACTCTCTCAATGACGGTGACCGCGGTGACGATACATTCGTACTCCGCCCAATGCAGCCATTCTTTGTGCAGAAAGCTACAGCTGATCTTTCCACCGGTATGCCTCTTGTAGGTCGTCAGGTCAACACCACTATCGACCGCTCTCGTGCTCCGCGTCCCATCGTGAAGGATGAAAACCGCCAGAAGCTCAACCTTGAGCTTTACTGCAACGACAATGAAACTGCTGATGACTACACACGCGTGGTGCTCAACGAACAGGCATCCCTTGGTTACGAGACAGTACGCGATGCCTCCAAGTTCATGAGTATGGATGCCAACGTGGCTCAGCTTTACACACTTGGCGAAAACAACCACCCGATGGCCATCAACGAACGTCCGTATGAGGACGGTAACGTAGCCCTTGGCGTACTTCTCCCCGCTACCGACCGCACTTACCGCATCGCTGCCCTTCGTGCCGACCGCCAGACTTGGCTCTATGACGCTGAGACAGGTATTGAATTTGACCTCACTGACGGGGACTATATCTTCAGCGCATCGAAGACCGGAATTGACAACAAGCGCTTCTCAATCCGCTTCGCATCAGCCACCACAGCTGTAGAAGGCGTTGACGCAACTGCAGTGAAGGTTGCAGGCAATGTAGGCTCAATCTCCGTAACTGCACCTGCAGGAGCTGCAGTAGCAGTATTCGGAACTGACGGCAGCATCGTCACCAACACAACAGCTGAAAACGGAACGCTTGAGATCTCCGTAGCAGGTGGTGTATATGTAGTGAAGGTGAATGGCAAGTCATTCAAGACAATCGTAAAATAAGAATCACTAACCCCCTTAAGATATGAGGTTACTCAAATTTATGCTTCCGCTGCTCGTGCTCCTGCTATGGGGCACGACGGCGAAAGCCCAATACAATCCGGAGAATCCGCCGGAGCCGGGGGTCATTTTTACCCTGACTACCCAATGCATACCCTCAGAAGCAGGATATGCAATATATGGAGATGGAAAGCATGCTTTTGGCTCCAATGTAGGAATTAGAATATACACGACCTCGGGGTATCGCTTTCTTCATTGGGAAGATGATGAAGGGACTGTAGTGTCAACAACTGCAGAATTCGATTATGTGATGCCTGCAAAAGATGTTAATCTTACAGCACGTTTTGTATATGATCCCGACTCACCTGACGAACCAAGTACTCCTGAATTCAAGACTGTTTCTTTTATTGATGTGAAGATGAATCCCGAAGAGGGAGGATACATGTATGAAGGAGCCGTAAAGGAATATGAGGTTGGCACAACCCATACATTTAGAGTTAGTTCTAATTCAAATTATCGTTTTGTCAATTGGACAAGAAACGGAATTGAGATTGGGACAGATTCTTCATTGGATTTTACAATACCCAAAGGAGACCAGACTCTTGTAGCTAACTTCGTCTATGACCCGACTAGCCCGGGAGAACCAAGTGTACCTAATATTCAAAGGAATTTAACCGTCAAGACAAATCCTGAAGGTGCAGGTATAACTTGGGGTACGGGAAGCCATGATGTTGGATCAGAATTTTCTGTTTCCATCAGTACTAATACCTATTATCATTTCAAAAATTGGACTGATGAGGAAGGTAATGTTGTGGCAGATACATACTCTTTCGTCTATACTATGCCTGACCGGCACGTGACTTTGACTGCCAACTGTGACTATATCTACGATCCGTCGAGTCCCGGCGAACCCGGCACTCCGAATCCGGACAGCGGTATGGCGGAAAACATGGTGCTATGGCCCCGTATGGGTATGTATGATGACACTCACGTCCAGATTCTCTGCGAGACCCCGGGCGCGACAATCCATTATACACTCGACGGATCTACACCAACGGCTGCAAGCCCAGTGTACACAGCCCCGGTATTCGTACCAAGCAACCTTCTCGTGAAGGCTATCGCCTACAAGGAGGGTATGGAGGACTCACCCGTAGTAAGCTATCAGGTGACAGCCTACAAGACCGCAACCCCGGTATTCACGTTCGAGAACCTGAAGCTCAACATCACTTCAGACACTCCGGACGCGATAATCCGCTACACGACCGACTTCACCGACCCGACGGAGGAAAGCGATGTATTCACCGCCCCCTTCCTGCCGGAGGAAAACTGCCGAATCAAGGCTTATGCAAGCAAGGAGGGTCTGACTGACTCACCGATCAACATTTTCGTGTTCCGTCGTGCAGACTATACCATCCCTGCCCCGACATTCACAATCAATGAAGACGGGAAACTTGAGATCATTCCTTCAGTGAGTGGAGGACAGACATGGTACACGACCGACGGCACAGTGCCGACCACTTCTTCCATGCTCTACACAGAGCCTTTGGAATTAGACGGCAACTATATCATCAAGGCATATACAACCCACACAAACTTCTTTGACTCCCCACTCGGTGAGTATGCTTCAGAAGGATTCATTGTAGAGAAACCGACCTATAGCTTTGAGAATCCTTTGCTGACCCTCTCTACTGCCACTGAAGGAGCAAGCATCAGATATACTCTCGACGGAACCATCCCGACAGAAGAATCGACGCTTTACACTGCTCCCATCAGACTGACAGCCGACAGCAGAATTGTGGCAAAGGGTTTCAAGGACTTGTATGCTTCTTCAGATACAGTTGTCTTCAACTATGTCTATAAGAATTTCCAACTTCCCACACCGACGGCTGAATTTGCCAACAGGCATCTGACGCTCTCGTGTGAGAAAGCAGACGCGAAGATCTACTATGCAGCAGGCGACACACTGTCGATGCCTGAATACAGTCTTTATGAAAGTCCTGTGGCTTTGACTGAAGACTGCACAGTGCGTTTCTATGCTTCTCTCGAACACTTCAACGACTCAGAAGTAGGGTCATTCGATTTCAAGGTTGCCAACTATCAGGTGGCAGCTCCGGTTCTCACCTACGATCCGGAGACCCTGACCGTGACCATGGTTTGCGAGACAGAGAATGCAGAGATCCGATATACAAGAGACGGAAGCATCCCCACCGAAACTACCGGCACCCTATATGATGGACCGGCTCAGGTGGTATGCAACCAGACCTTTACCGCCGTGGCTTTCCGCAGCGACATGTTCGCCTCAGAACCGGCTTCTGTAGTTGTCGACGACCAAAAGGTGCCGACACCAACAGCAAGTTTTGTCAATAAGGTGCTGACTCTTGCTTGTGCGAATCCGGAGGCTCAAATACGCTATACCATAGACGGAACGGAACCTTCAGCGCAATCGACACTCTATAGCGGTCCTGTGGCATTGAATGCTGACTGCACTGTGCTCTTCTATGCTTCTTGTGAGAATTTCAATGATTCTGAAGTAGCAACTTATGAATTCAAGGTAGCAGACCATCAGGTAGCAGCTCCTGTCCTGACCTACGACCCGGAAGCTTTGACGGTGACAATGGCGTGCCCGACAGAGGATGTCGAGATCCGCTATACCATCGACGGTGAGGCTCCTACTGAGAGCACCGGCGTTAAGTATGAAGGCCCGGTAGCCGTAGTAGGCAACCATACCTACTCAGCCAAGGCATTCCGCAGCGATCTCTTCGCTTCGGATGCAGCCTCAGTGACTGTCGACGACCAGCAGGTGCCGACCCCGACTGCAAGCTTTGCTAACAGGGTGTTGACTCTCTCTTGCCCGGATGGGAATGCCCAAATCCGATATACACTCGACGGTACAGATCCTACATCGGCATCCAACCTTTATGTAGATCCTGTAGCCTTGACCCAAGATTGCACTGTCAAGATTATAGCACAGCGAGAATACTTCATCGACTCGGAAGTGGCTAATTTCGAGTTCAAAGTTGTAGACCATCAGGTAGCACTACCGGGATTCGGTTATGATGCTGAGAATTCAATGCTGACTATCACATGTGCAACAGAGAACGCTGAAATCAGATATACTTCAGACGGAACTGACCCTACCGCTACAACCGGCATTAAGTATGAAGGCCCTATTAAGGTGGAAGGCAACTCAACTTATAAGGCCCGTGCTTTCCGCAGCGACCTGCTTGACTCTAAGGTTGCCTCCTTGGTAATCAACGACCAAGCTGTAGCTACACCGACGGCAAGTTTCGCCAATAAGTTGTTGACACTCTCTTGCGAGGATGACAATGCAACCATCCGATATACGCTCGACGGCACGAACCCGACATCAGAATCTGCACTCTACAATGCTCCTTTGGCATTGACCAGTGACTGCATTGTGAAGTTCATTGCCCAGCGTGAGAACTACAACGACTCGGAGGTAGCGGCATTCCAGTTTAAAGTGGCTGACTATCAGGTCGAGAAACCGGTATTCGTATATAATACGGAAGCCGGCACCGTCACTATAACTTGTGGCACCGAGAATGCAGAAATCAGATATGCTCTCGACGGAAGTGTCCCGACATTGACCACCGGCACTAAATATACAGGAGCCATTACCGTAGCAAGCAATCTCACTGTCAATGCCAAGGCATTCCGCAGTGACCTCTTTGACTCGGAGACAGCTTCGTTGGTGATCAATGACAAGCAAGTGCCGACGCCGACCGCAAGCTTTGCCAACAAGCAGCTGACCTTGGCTTGCGCCGACTCCCAGGCTACAATATACTACACTACTAACGGGATAGATCCGACTACATCCTCTGCTGTCTATACCGCTCCAATTGCATTGACAAGCAATTGCACTGTCAAATTCTTTGCAACCCGTGAGAATTACAATGATTCTGAGGTAGGATTGTTCCAATTCGCTGTGGAGGATTACATGGTAGCCACTCCGGTGCTTACCTACAATCCGATCGACTCCTCACTCAGTATCAGTTGTGCCACTGAAAATGCAGAGATCCGCTTCACTACAGACGGCTCTGAGCCTACTGCAACCAACGGATCCAGATATACAGCTCCAGTGACATATTATGGCAACGTCACTTTCAATGCCCGTGCATTCCGCACCGGTCTCTTTGACTCTGAAGTGGCATCGCTCGTAATAAGCGGACAGAAAGTGGCTACTCCTACAGCAAGCTATGCAAGCAAGCAGCTTACCCTTTCTTGTAGCGACGACAGGGCAGCCATCCGCTATACCCTCGACGGTAGCGAACCGACTGCTTCCTCTACCCTCTACAGCGCTCCCGTGCCACTGACAGCCGACTGCACTGTACGCTTCATCGCTACTCGCGAAAACTTCAATAATTCTGACGTTGCTACATTCGTCTTCAGGGTTGCTGACTATAAGGTCGCTGCTCCGGTTATCACCCACAGTCTGGAGACACTCAAGGTGACCATGACCACTGCAACAGAAGGGGCAACCATCCGCTACTCGACCGATGGCACAGAACCTACCGCCACTACCGGCACAGTGTACACCGCTCCTGTAGACCTGACCGGCAACATGACCTTCACTGCACGCGCCTTCCACAGCGACTACTTCGACTCGGATGTGACCGTGTATGAGGTATCCGACATGAAGCTCCCGAAGCCGACCGCAGCCTATGGCAAGCATGCGGTGACACTCGCATGCGAAGACAACACCGCACAGATACGCTACACCACCGACGGCACAGCCCCGACGGCAACATCCGCACTATACTCAGCCCCGATAGCGATGTCGGCAGACTGCACAGTGCGCTTCATTGCCACCAAGACAGGGTTCGTGTCTTCCGATGAAGGAAGCTACCGGTTTGTGCTTGCCGACTGGCAGGAGGCGATGCCGACTATAACCAAGGATTTTGCCGGAAGGAAGATCACCATCTCCCAGGCGAACTCCCTACCGGTCAATGTCACCATCGACGGCAATCTGCAGAGTCTCCAGGCTCCCGTCACTCTCGACGTGACACCGGGAATGACCGACGTCACTGCCGTTGCCGTTGCTCAGGACGAGAACCGCTACGACTCCCCGGCAATGACGGATGAGATCGTATTCCACATGGTTCCGGCCATCACCTACGACGGACACACCCTGCGCGTAGCACTCGCAAACGGCGAACCGGCTGCCTCTGCCGCTGAGCGCCAGCTCTTCATCGACGGCAAGCTCATTGCCAACGGAACTGCTGACCTCAGCACGGAGATCGACAATTTCTGCGATGTGACAGCCCGCGTACAGTCTGAGAATGCCTTTATCAGTGATCCAGCTGAGATGCGCATCGACGTCTACAACACAGGGCGCGTGGCAGCTGCAAGAAACGGTCACCGTCTTGCCGAGGCATTCGGCACATGGGGTGACAAAGCAGATTCCTACGAATATCTCCGCCTCGGCGGCGAGCTCTCAAGAGCCGACATCGATGTGGTGGCTGCGCTGCCACAGCTCAAGACTCTGCATATGGAAGTAGACGCCTTAGCTGATGAAGACTACGCCGGAGCCCTTGCCGGGACAGGCATTGAGACCATATTCTCCAATGAATATCCCGAAGGCTTGCTCACCGGAATGCCACGCCTGACCACCCTGATGTGGGGACGCACCGACCGTGCCATTCCAGACGGACGCGTGAAAGAGACCGGGAACCCGAACCTCCTATTCTGGACTCCCAACCTTGAAATGCTTCCGGAAGATGCCTCGAACACCGTAGCATATGAGTATGCCCCCGACGGCATCCCGACCGACCCCGCCGGCATCGGAGTGAGCGGACGTGCGGAAGAGATACATCTCTATGACGGATGTCCATTCCAGGCACACATGCCCGTGACGACCGGACACATCGACTTCAAGAAGAACTTCCAACTCCCGACGGAGATCAACATCTGCGCAGGATGGGAGACTATCGTGCTCCCCTTCACCGCTGAGACTATCTCTCACGAGCGACAGGGAGTGATCGCACCCTTCGCAGCATGGGACGGACAGAACGACCCCTACGGTGGCATCAAGCCTTTCTGGCTCTACAGCTCCAGCGAAGCCGGCTGGGAGGAGGCTGACTCCGTAAAGGCAGGCGTGCCCTACATCATCTCCATGCCTAACAACAAGGAGTATGTGGAGAGCAGCAACCTCAACGGGGAGGTGACATTCCTTGCAGACGGCGAGATCTTGCTCGGCACTCCGGAATCGGCACCCAAGACCACCCCATGGAAGGATGGCGCTGAATTCACCGGCACATTCATGCCTCTGGAGGAAACCGATATCCTTTCCATGAACGTCAATGCCAAAGAGGGAGAATATGCAGGAAGCGCCTTCACAGCCGAAGCCACTACGCTCCCATTCGGGGCATATGTATGGGCTCCGGGTGCGCCGCAAGCAATCCCCGTCTTCCCTGACGGCAGTGGAATCCAGCGCCCGACTGTCTCTACCGACGGAGGCGTGATAGTGGAGACCCCGGCACCGGGCATGATGCGCATCAGCAGCAGCCGCACTCTCCACACTGCAATCTTCACACCTGAAGGAGCAACTGTAAGAGTCATTGACCTCCAGGCCGGAGAGACACTCGAAGTGGATGGCCTAACCCGCGGCCTCTACATTGTAGCCGGCGTGAAGGTGATGGTGAAATAGTTTTTATCGTTTTCATCGTTGTCGTTGTTGTCATCGTTTTCACCGAGACGACGACAACGATGACAACGATGACAACGATGACAACGATGACAACTTAAAAGCAATAACCCAAAAAAACAATAAGCAATGAAGTTTTTAAAGATAGCCGTCATGGCCGGGGCACTCTTATGTGCCCTCCCAACTATGGCTCAGAAACTCGAATACCGGGACTTCAAGGCGAGCAACGAGATGACCGCACGCCTGAAA
>JAIDTO010000187.1 GCA_029060625.1 Muribaculaceae bacterium
GGGATATGGCAGATCCATCCATTTCCTGAAGGTAACACTCGGACAACAGCCGTATTCTTGATAAAATATCTTCGCTCAATGGGCATTCCTGCTACCAATGATATGTTCAAAGAGCATTCTTGGTATTTCTGCAATGCTCTTGTTAGAGCAAACTATCGTAACGTCCTTAAAGGTATTGAGCCAACTATAGAATATCTCGTTTTATTCCTCCGCAACCTCATTGTTGGGGAAAACAATGAGCTGAAGAACCGCTATCTACATATTCGGTGGAATGACGCTAAACCTCAAAATGAGGTTTCCGAAGACGCTAAACCTCAAAACGATGCTCCTAAACCTCAACTCACAGTAAAAGAGAAATCCGTAGTTGACATAATGACCGGCAATCCACGAGTTTCAATTGATGAAATTGCAAGCGCAACAGGTATTTCTGATAGCACCATTGACCGAATCATTAAGTCCTTAAAAGATAAGGGAATAATAGAACGTAAAGGTCAAAAGAATAATTCCAGATGGGTAGTGAAAGGCTGATAATCATACTTCAATCGCGGCGCAGTCATCGAAGTTGGTGTTTTCGCCACAGAAGAAGTAGCCGAGAGGGTTACTGACAAGGTGGGTGTCGCCAATCATCAGGTCGGTAGGGTGATGGGAATGTCCGTAAATCCATGCGGAGATTCTGCTATCAGTAATGTAGTTACCGAGTTCGGTGGCATAGGCGGCATTCAGTACACTTCCCTTGTGTCTATCTTCGATAGCTACGAATGTAGGAAGATGGTGTGTGACTAGTACGATGCGGAATTGTCGTGTCAACGAGATACCCGACATCACCGGCAATGACAAGCACATTGCCTACCACCTCCAATGGCAGTGATTTCATGAAGCGCATATTATCATGAAACTCCATGTGCAGATCGGAGCAATACTGTATCTTCATTCTTCAAAAGAGTTTCTTGTATAACATTACTCAACAATAACAAGTTCTAAATAATCTCACGCAAAGGAGCAAAGGAGCAGAGTTTCAATGCTTTGGAAAGCTTCGCGACTCGGTTGTTTCAAGTATACAAAGAATTTCGGGCTGCTTCGCATCGCCTAGAGTCCGATTTAGGAGTTTTGTACGGCGCGGCGTATGGACGGGAATGTTAGAATTTGGATATTGCTTTGATAATATGGAGGTAATGACTATCTTTGCGGTGGGTATTGATGGCTTTGCCACCGCGCACCTGCCATTGGCAGACATGCGCTTCAATCTCACACGCGAATGCTAAAGCATTTGCGGTGAGCTTCTGTTTGACGTAAGATGGGTCGCTTTTATATCATCAACCTATGACACTGTTAGGTTTGTTCGTCCTTATTTTAAGGAATTGAGGAATTTGTCGGATTCTTCTCTGGTATGAAATCGGATTATGGTTTTATTACAGTTTTTTAGATGATGTTCTATTTCTGGGACAACGTGTCGGGGAAAGTCTATAATCCATTGCAGGAATTCAGAATCCAATTCGTCATCAGCCCAGGGCATATCAATGCGTTTCTTTCCCAATCGTGATTTTGCACCTTCGATGCATACGTCCAATGGTAAATTGAAGAAGAATACCGTATCGCAGTGAGCAAGACGGACAGGAAGTGTACGGGCATAGTTCCCGTCGATGATCCATTCATCTTCTTTCACGAGTTTATCTAATTGCTCGTCAAACTCTTCACGTCCGATAACAGTCCTATCGGGCCGATGCCAAATCATATCGAGATAATGTAACGGTAATCCGGTTTTCGCTGCAAGTTTGCGGGCAAAAGTGCTTTTACCTGCTCCGGGACAGCCTATAACAATAACTCTTTTCATTTTTGCACAAAGGGAAGGCTCTTTTTTCAGAAGCAAGATGCCAGGGGCAAGAGGGATGAAACCTTCGGCTTCCGCCTCGGCACAATCTTTAGTTTGACTGATGAGGACGAGATCAGTTTTCTACATCATACTCCACACAGTATGAAAATTTGTTGTCCGTGGATGCGGATGGTTTGAATGCCAATACCACTTTGCCGGGGGCAGACGGAATGATTGTCATTACCCAAGAATTATTCAACGGATCTTGTGTCCATTCTCTCAGAAAAACACCGTTATTAATGATCACCCAATCACCTTCTTCATTAGGTGAGAAAGCGAAACGATATGACTCCCCTACTTTAAGTTTGCCATTCAATGGGACATCGTTAAGCTTGAAATCACCAGCATCATAAATAAGCGGCAACTGCATGATATTATCTTGTCTCACCATCGCAAGCAGCTTGCCCATATCCACGCCACGATTACGAAGCCTATTGGAATCAAAATTTAGCAGATTTTTGAATACAGGCGATTTATGAGGGGCTATCATCTCAAGATTTGAGATATCTCCAGAAGTGGAATCTGCCACCTTGTACGATATCATGTGTGTCCAATTGTCGTTTGAACCGCGATGTCTATATCCGACCACGAGATTACCACTTTCAGCGGGAACAAATTTAATCCGATGACTCCGGTTGTCGAGCTCCCATGAATTGTCTTGTTCCTCTTCATTTATGATTACAAATTCGTAATCATCCTCCGGCTCAATGATGAAATCATAGGGCTCTCCCACCCTGAGAGTTCCGGGAAGAGGGACATTCACTATCTTGATCTTACTGTTATATAAATATTTAGGAATATCAAGAGCATTACCGTCAAGAGAAGAAGCAAGCAGCTCGTCGGCATTATATCCTAAATTCCCAAGAGAAGGATCGAGCGAAGGAAGCGAGATGAATGATGAATAGTCTACGTTATCATCAAGCAACTGATAAGATTCGCTATCCGGATAATGTGTGAATATCATCCATTTCGGATCCACATGAAACCAACTATCGTCCATTTCGCTGCGAATGAACTGGCCATTATCCACACTGCCGGCACCCCATGTAGGGTCTATAAGAATTCCAGTATCGCCGTTTGTGCGGACAAACACCCATGCGTGACCGTCCTTAAATATTTTGCCATCCTTGTCTTTCGCTTTTCCTCCGATTATGTCGACATCGAGACCTACAGCATTCCCCAACCTAAAGAACATCTCACAATAAGCCTGGCAGACACCACGCTTTTTTTTGTAAGCGTCATCTGCTTTATGAATGGAGTAAGAAGTGTCGTAGTCAATATTTTCGCAAAGCCATCGATATATGGCGTAAGCTTTATCGTAATTGTTAGTTTTGCCTTGAGTTATACTTTCGGCTAATCCGCTCCAGTCATAGCGGGTTTTAGAGACAGTCTTTGAAGTTTGGGCAAAGCAACTGATGTGGATAATGAGCAGTAAGGCAAAGAAAATATTTCGAATCATAATGATAAGCAGTTAAGGACAATCATAATAACGATTTCTTTCTGCAAAGATATAAAAAATAAATTACTTGCACAAGTTGTATGCAACAATTAGGTCCGGAGATAATTTGAAACCTTCGGCTTCCGCAACGGCACAATCTTTGGTTTGACTTTTGAAGACGAGTTGGGAAGGCGAAGTATGCGGCTAGAGAAGCCTGGGGATTTGGCATTTCCTAAGAAATAATAAATCGTATGATTGTAAGACTTTCATAAATTTTCACTATCTTTGTGGAAGTATTGAAAAATGACAAGACACATGTCGAAGACAAAACTTAAGAAATATATTGCTGAGCTTCCGAGTGAGCAGGTCGGGGAGATACTGCTGCAGGTGTATGAGGCGAGCAAGGAGGCGAAGGGATGGCTTGATTTCTATCTCAATCCAGATATTGATGCGCTGAGCGAGAAATACCGCAAACAGATACACCTGAAATGCTATGGACGCACAGGAAAGGCACGGAGACCGAAGATGCGCGACTGCAACCAGCTGATAAAAACTTTCAGCACCATTGTGCAAGATCCTACCCCGGTTGCTGATCTTATGCTATATTTTATGGAGGAAGTGACGAGAGTGGCGAGCGCGAAAGGACGCTACAGCGAGAGTTATTTCAGGACTCTTACAGGACAGCTGCGAAAGACATTGGAGTATCTGTCGGCCCATGGTCTCATGGAATACAATAAGCCTCGAATTCGTAAGATAATAGGATTGGCTGAGCAGTGCAGCCGATTTTTAGCGCAGGACTATGAGGATGAACTCGCTGATATAACATTAAATAATTGAATAAAATCATTGATATGGATACATTTAAGAGAGAATGGGATAAGATGCTGAGGGGGGAGGTTTATGATGCGGTGCATCCTGAGTTTTTGCGTCGTCTTGAGGTGACGAGAGAAAAGATTTGGGAGTTTAACAATTTGCATCCTTCAAAAAAGGAGGAACGGATAGCTTTATTTCGTAGCATTGTAGGAACTTGTGGTGAGACATTCCATATCAACCGTCCATTCAGGTGCGATTATGGATGCAATATACATATTGGTAACCATTTCTTTGCAAATTTTAATCTTACGATTCTTGATGAGGCGCCTGTGACGTTTGGCGACCATGTGTTTATCGGACCAAATGTGAGCATCTATACGGCATGCCATCCATTGGAGGCGGAAGCGAGAAATACGGGTGTGGAGTGGGCTGAACCTGTGACCATTGGTAATAGTGTTTGGATCGGTGGAAGTGTGACGATCCTTCCGGGTGTTACGATTGGGGATAACTGTGTGATTGGAGCAGGGAGTGTCGTGACGAAAGATGTACCAGCCAACAGCGTTGTTGCGGGGAATCCGGCAAGGGTCATAA
This sequence comes from Muribaculaceae bacterium, assembly GCA_029060625.1. Taxonomy (GTDB): domain Bacteria; phylum Bacteroidota; class Bacteroidia; order Bacteroidales; family Muribaculaceae; genus Lepagella. The sequence continues at coordinate 4,713 of JAIDTO010000187.1, forward strand.
AGCATTTGGTTAAGGGGGAAGAGTTAAGGGTTAAGAGTTAAGGGTTAAGGGGGAAGGGAGAAGAGATAAGAGATAAGGGAGCAGGGGTAGAGTCAAGAATTAATTTGCAGGGAATATGAATTTTCATTATCTTTGTGGGAAGAATAGCCTTTTGAGTAAAGAATGACGGATAAGATGACTCCTGAGCAACGGCATCGGTGCATGTCGGCCATAAAGGGGAAAGATACGAAGCCTGAAATAATGGTGAGAAAGTATCTTTTCTCGCGTGGGCTACGCTATAGGGTCAACGACAAGAAGCTTCCCGGGTCGCCAGACATTGTGATGAAGAAGTATGGGGTGGCGATTTTCATCGACGGATGTTTTTGGCATGGGCATAAAGGATGCAGATATTATCATTTGCCTTCCACAAACACCGACTTTTGGAAAGCCAAGATTTCGCGCAACATTGCCCGGGACTACGTCAATAACGTGGACCTTGAACTTGCCGGATGGAAAGTGATACGAATATGGGAATGTGAAGTAAACACAAAGTCAAAACGAGAAGTTACCCTTCAAAAACTGTATGAACAAATCATCTCACAAGAGCATACATCAAAACCCAAAAAGATAAAGAGAGAGAAATCCCGCTCATATGATGATTATCCTGATGATTTCAATATAGCAGCAGAACCGGAACTTGAGTATTAGGATTTAGATTGCCATGGAAGATATAAATAAAGTAAGAATAACAGCCGATTATCTCAAAATATCGAATTACGCACTGTTTCACAATAGGATTCCAATTTGTCAATCGGTCGAAGTCACGAATGTCTCTGAAGAGACACTCGAAAATGTCACTGTGTCTTGCTCAGGTGAGTTTGTCGATACCTACGAAAGCACTCCGATAGGAAGAATCAATCCCGGAGAGACTGTCAGGATAATACCTTTCTGCATAAATCCCAATCCCAAGCCGCTCGCTTCAATCACAGAGCGAGCCTCAACAAGCTTTAGACTCACTGCCAAAAGCAATGACGAGATAATAGGAGAAGCATCGTTTGAGCTGGAACTAATGCCATATGATCATTGGACCGGCACGGGCATTCTTCCGCAGACCATTGCCTCATTCATCACTCCCAACAATCCGGCAATAGATTCCTTAACATTGAAAAGTGCTGCCATATTGAAGAGTATTTCCGGATCCTCCTCATTCAAAGCATATCAGGCAGGCAATACTGCAGACGTGCGCCAGCAAGTGGCCGCCGTTTTCGCAGGAATCCATGAAACGGGTATCATCTACCGAGAAATGGCTGCCAGCTACGAAGATGCCGGGCAACGAATCACGATGCCTGACCAAGTGATAGCGTCAAAGATAGGCAATTGCCTGGAGCTGACTTTGCTGATGGCCTCGGTGCTTGAAGCTATTGGCATAAACTGCCTCATAATATTCCAGAAAGGTCATGCATATCTTGGCGTATGGCTCGTAGACGACTGCTATCCCTGCAGCGTGAGCGACGACCCTGCTTTCATAGAGAAAAACTGTGCGCAGGGGATAGATGAGATGCTGGTGCTGGAATGCACAATGGCAACACAAGAGAAAGCATCTTTCGAAGAAGCAATGAAGATAGCTGCCCACAACCTTGCCGACCACGACAAATTCGAAATATTTATAGATGTAAAGAGAAGTCGACTGGAAAGGATACGCCCTCTTCCCACGAGAATAGAAAATGTAGGCTCCCTGACATTGGAGACAGAAGGAATCGAGCATGACCGATGCATACTTGATGTAAAGGAACATGACCGCTATGACCTTTCACATATCGCGGCAAATGGGAAAAACCTAACCAAATTTGACATATGGGAGCGCAAACTACTCGACTTTTCATTGCGGAATACTCTTCTCAACCTATCACTCAGGCGCAGGGCCATTCAATTCATATCTTTTGACATCAACAGGGTTGAAGATCATCTGCAGGATGGAAACGAATACCGCATTACATCGAAACCAAATGTGGAGATTCATTTCGGAGCTGTCGACCATCTTTTGAGATCAAAAATCCACGAAGAGCTGCATGAATTGATTTCCAACGATATCGAGCATCAACTTCTTCACACGTTTCTACCCGAAAACGAAACCAAAAATGTGCTTAAAAATATATACAGAGCAGCCAGGAATGCCATAGAAGAGAGTGGAGCCAATTCCCTTTTTCTCGCTATCGGCGCGCTGCGCTGGTATGAAACGGAACAAAGCACTACACCAAGATATGCCCCTCTCCTACTTCTTCCCGTGGAGATGGTCTATAAAAAAGGGAACTATTATATCCGCACACGCGATGAGGAAATCAGTCTCAACATCACATTAATGGAGTTTCTTCGTCAGAACTTCGACATCAATATCAGTGGTCTAAATCCGTTGCCACTGGATTCGAGTGGAGTCGACGTGCCCCTTATCTTCGCCATCATTCGCGATGCGCTGAGAGGACAGAAACGCTGGGACGTGGAGGAAGAATGCCTTCTCGGCATTTTCTCCTTCAGCAAATTCCTGATGTGGAACGATGTGCACAACCACAGGGAAGAACTGTCTCAAAACAATATCATCAGCAGTCTCGTAGCCAACCGGCTGACATGGACTCAAGACTCATCGGCACCAGACCTTAATGAAATAGACAGAAACTCATCACCGGCAGAGATAGCCCTGCCTGTAGACGTAGACTCATCACAGATGGCAGCAATAATAGAAGCTGCCGCCGGCAACTCATTCATTTTGTACGGACCTCCTGGCACCGGTAAATCACAGACCATCACCAATCTGATTGCCAATGCACTCTACCACGGCAAACGTGTGCTTTTTGTGGCAGAAAAAATGGCGGCACTGAGTGTGGTGCAAAGCAGACTCGAAAAGATTGGGCTCGACGCATTCTGCCTTGAACTCCACTCCAACAAATCGACGAAACGGCATGTGTTGCAACAGCTTGAGAAAGCACTCAAAGTGGTGCACATTGCAGCCCCTGGAAATTTTGCTAATCAAGCAGACAAGATATTTGAAAGGCGCAAACAACTATTGACATATATAGATGCGCTCCACACTCCTGACAAAGCAGACGGGCTCTCCCTCTACGACTGCATCATACGCGCAGAATCGATCAAATCAGATCCTATTCCAGGTTTTAAATACGACAGAGCCATCGACTCTCTAATTTCAACAGAAGGAATCGACGGAATCGATGAACTTTTGGGAAGTAGACTTCAGACGGTGGTTAGACTTGTGGGGCAGCCATCGAAGCATCCATTGAAAGGACTGCGCATCGAACGTGAGATGCTTATGGAAACAGAGAAAACAGCATCGGAGATGAAGATAGACTCTGAAGTCATGAGCAACTATCAAAAGGAATCAGATCAACTAAGGGGAGCCAAACATCTTCGTGAGAAACTGATGCGCGACAACAATGCAACCATCTTTGATGAAGACCCTGAAGAGCTCAGACAAGAATGGCGAAGAGCTAAAGCAAAATGGTTCATACCACGATTCTTTGCGAAACGGAGTTTTATAAAGAAACTCAAGCAGCATAATCCTCTAATCATTGCAGACGAAGTGGATGCTTTAGTTGACGACCTGCTTACGTACAGGCAAAAGCACTTGAGAATAGCAGAATTCAACCGGATAATAAAGAATCGATTCAACACTGAATATGGCACTGATGAAGTGCCCGAGTCATCCTATCTCGGCCAGAAATCTGCGTTGCTTGCCAAATGGGCAGATAACTCTTCGAAGATGCGCGACTGGCTACACTGGAATGAACTAAGTGATGACCTTAAGAAGAGCGGAATGGGTTGCGTGGCAGATGCCTTGGAAGCTGAAGAAATAGCTGCAGAATCAATAAAAGGCTCTTTCCTAAAGGCTCTCTTCATCCACAAGGCAGAAGAGAAAATCGCCAAGTCTGAGGAGCTTGCAGCTTTTGAAGGAATGCTTTTTGATGAAAAGATAGCTACATACCGGAAGCTAACCGAAGAATTCAAGCAGCTTACCCGCAAAGAGCTTTACGCTCGACTTGCCTCTCGAGTGCCAAGGATGGCTGATAATGCCACCGTTGGCAACGGAAGCGAGACAGGACTTCTCAACCGCAATATAAGCAATGGAGGGCGCGGGCTGTCACTTCGCGACCTATTCGATCAGCTCCCTACCCTACTGCCAAGGCTATGCCCGTGCATGCTCATGAGCCCTATAAGCGTAGCCCAATATATAGACATAGGAGCAGATAAATTTGACCTTGTAGTATTTGACGAGGCCTCGCAGATGCCAACGAGTGAATCGGTGGGAGCCATTGCCAGAGGAAAAGCCCTGATAGTGGTGGGAGACCCCAAGCAGATGCCTCCCACGAGTTTCTTCTCATCTACCAATGTGGACACAGAAGAAGCAAGCATCGACGATATGGAAAGTATCCTTGAGGACTGCCGGACACTCGACATGCCATCACTGCAACTTTCCTGGCATTACAGAAGCCGGCACGAAAGCTTGATAGCATTCTCCAACAATGAATACTATGAAGGGTCGCTCATCACGTTCCCATCTTCAGACGACAAAGCCACCAAGGTGCATTTCATACCGGTGAAGGGAGGCTACTATGAAAAGGGTGGTCGCCGATGTAACCAAGTTGAGGCAGAAGCCATAGTAGACGAAATTGAGCGCAGGCTCAGGAACGCAAGACTAAGAACGCACAGCATTGGCGTGATTGCATTCAGCGTCATGCAGCAAGGGCTTATAGAAGACATACTTCAAGAACGCCTGGAGCAAGACAAGAACCTTTCGGAAGCAGCCTCAGGCATGTATGAGCCAATATTTGTCAAGAACCTTGAAAATGTGCAAGGTGATGAGCGCGACGTAATTCTTTTCTCCATAGGATATGGTCCGGACAAAGATGGAAAGGTATCAATGAACTTCGGGCCATTGAACAATGCAGGTGGCGAACGACGTCTGAACGTAGCCGTCAGCCGAGCCAGACAGGAGATGTATGTTTTCTCTACCTTGAAATCTGCTGACATCGACCTTCGGCGTTCAAAAGCCAAAGGAGTGGAGGGATTGAAGCATTTCTTGGAGTATGCAGAGACAAAGACTCTCCCGACATTGTCGCAGGCTAAAACCGACCATAGCCATTCTGTGATTGCTGAAGAAATTGCTTCCGAACTAAGGAAACATGGATTCCAAGCGATAACCAATGTAGGAAGATCAAAATTCCGTGTAGATGTGGCTATAGAAAAGAATGGCAGTCCGGGCAGATTCTCGCTGGGTATTCTTCTGGATGGCCATAACTATCGAGACACAAATACGACTCGAGACCGCGAGGTGGTGCAACCATCTGTCTTGCGTGGTCTCAATTGGAAAGTAATGAGAGTTTGGAGCGTGGATTGGTTTCGCAACAAAGAGCGTGTCGTCAACCGCATCATCGAAAAACTCTCAGAAGCAGAAACCGAAAAAACTGAAGAGAATGAAATTCCTGTATTCGACATCACAAAGGAAAAAGCGGAGGAAAAGAATACTAACGCTAAGAAATATATCCACTATCTTATCGACAGCAGTGAGGCTGAAGAGGTATCCGATCTCGAACTTATGCACAAGATCATAGCCACGGAGCAACCCATAACGTTCATGAACCTTTGCAGACGAATGTCATCGTTGCGTGGAGGGCGTGTGACTCCTTCACTGCAAAAGTCTTTAGGAGCGTTGACAGGGAATTTCTTCACAGACAGCAGCGGTGCGTTGTGGATAAATGATCAGGACTGCTTAGACTGCAAATTCTACAGGCCGGATTCAGGACGCGATATATCAGATATTCCGGAGGCTGAGATTATCAATTCAATAATTGAGACTCTCAACGAACAAGTGGCATTAAATCAGGACGAGCTTACGATGATTGCCTCTAAAAAAATGGGATTTACGCGAAGGGGAACCAATGTGGATGCTGCGTTCAAGAAGGCTCTGGAGACAATGAAGAGGGATGGAAAAATCGAACGTATTGGAGAAAATATTAGGTTTTCTATGAGTAAAGAGTAAAGGGTTAAGAGTTAAGAGTTAAGAGTTAAGAGTAAAGAGTTAAGAGTTAAGGGTTAAGAGTAAAGAGTAAAGAGTTGAGGGGTAAGGGTTAAGGGTTGATGAGGGGTAAGAGTTAAGGGTTGTGGGTTGAGGGGAAAGGGATATTATTATAAATTATTTATTGATATGGAAATACGAAACGCTGAAGAAAAAGATATAAAAGGAATCATGAAGTTGCTGCGTCAAGTCAATGATATTCATGCAGCAGGACGCCCTGACATTTTCATAGAGGGTCTTACCAAATATGACGAAGAAGGATTAAAGAAGATTCTGCATGATGCACGGACACCTGTGTTTGTTGCAATCGACAATGAAGATAACCTTGCAGGCTATTGTTTCTGTATCATTGAAGATCATTCGGGATGTGTCAACTTGCGTCCGATCAAGACCCTTTATATTGATGACCTGTGTGTGGATGAAAGCCAACGAGGCAAGCATGTGGGGCAGAGTCTATTCGAATATGTGAAGAAATACGCTAAAGACAATGGTTTCTACAATGTGACTCTGAATGTGTGGAGTTGCAATCCTAATGCCCATAAGTTTTATGAAGCAATGGGGTTGAGACCGATGAAAACTGTCATGGAATGTATTTTGCATTAGGCAAAGTACATTCCATGACAGTTTTCAAAGTATGAAGTATGAAGTATAAAGGATGGTGAATGGAGGAGGAGATGAATATTACCATAAAAACACAAAAACACTGACATGAAGAAACTTAATGTTGCTTTTATCGGGCTGCTGCTATTGGCTGCGCCGATTCAGGCAAAGACCGGAAAGAGTCCGGTGAAGTTCGACTCCTACGAGTGGAATTTCGGTACGATAGACCCGTCGAAGGGGACCGTCTGCCACACTTTTACAATGAAGAATACTTCAGACAAGCCTGTAAAGATCGGCAAGGCAATTCCAAGCTGCGAATGCATCCAGGCATTTTATCCGGCTGAATCCATTGCTCCCGGAGAGGAGATGAAAGTCATGGTCGCACTATCGCCTGCTACGTCAAAAGGAAAAACTTTCCGCAGCGTGGAACTGACCGATACCGACGGCAACACACTCGGTGCTCTATCAATGGAAGCGGACGTGCAGACACTACCAGCCACCACTCCCCTCGCTTATCAGTACCCGTTTCAGAATCCATCTCTATCTAATGAAGAAAGAGTGGAAAACCTTATCTCTCTTCTTACTCCGGAAGAGAAAGTAGGACTGATGATGAATAAGTCGGTATCAGTAGACCGACTTGGCATTCCATCCTACAACTGGTGGAGCGAGGCATGTCACGGTGTGAGACAGGATAATTACACCGTTTTCCCGCAGCCAATCGGTATGGCTGCTTCCTTCAACGACAAACTGTTTTACGATGTTTTCTCAGCCGTGTCGGATGAGGCACGCGCCAACTGGAACCGTTCGGACCATAATGTATTCAATGTACCGATGGGAGTGATCTACTATCCGGGAAATCCTGAACTCACTTTCTGGTGTCCGAACGTCAATATCTTCCGTGATCCTCGCTGGGGACGTGGACAAGAGACCTGCGGGGAAGATCCCTACATGAATGCAGTGCTCGGTGTGCAGACAGTGCTTGGAATGCAAGGCAATGATGACCGCTATTTCAAGACCCATGCCTGCGCTAAGCACTACGCTGTGCACAGCGGTCCGGAACCCCTTCGCCACACCTACAATGCCTCAGTCTCTCAACGTGACCTTTGGGAAACTTATCTGCCCGCATTCAAGGCATTGGTAAAGAAAGGAAATGTCAGGGAGGTGATGTGTGCCTACAATCGCTATGAAGGTGTGCCGTGCTGCAGTAGCGACCGACTGCTCATAGATATTCTTCGCCGCAAATGGGGCTATGATGCAATAGTGCTGACCGACTGCGATGCCATAAACAACTATTATACAAAAGGACAGCATGAGACACATCCCGATCCTCTCAGCGCATCGGTGGACGCTGTGCTCAACGGCACAGACCTTGAATGCGGAAAAGTATTCATGGTGCTTACCGAGGCCCTTGACAAAGGATTGATAGACGAATCCACCCTTGACGAACATCTGCGCAAGACCCTAAAAGGGAGATTCGAACTCGGTATGTTCGATCCTGCCGAGATGCTTCCCTGGGCAAATCTCGGGCCTGAAACGATAAGCAGCGAAGCCTTCGACCAACTCGCCACCCAGGCCGCACGCGAATCGATGGTGCTTCTGAAAAACGACGGTATCCTGCCGCTTTCAAAGAGCGTGAAAAATATAGCCGTTGTCGGGCCGAATGCGGATGATACAGAATTGCTCAACGGCAATTACGGAGGAAAGCCTACAGAAGATCATACCCATTCCCTTCTTGAGGGAATCAGAAATGCAATTCCGGATGCTAATATTCTCTACAGGAAAGGCTGTGAACTTGACGACGAATATGCCACAATACCACACTTAGGGGATTTCAACGATGGCAAGGGAATCTTAGTAGAATTTTTCAACAACAACTCCCTTAGCGGAAACCCGGACAGGACCGATTATTATAAGGATATCAATTTCAGTACGTTCGGAGCATGGGGATTTGCTGAAGGAATCAGCAAAGACACCCTTTCAGTACGCCTCTCAGGCACTATCCGGCCTACCTTCACAGGCGATATGAAATATACTCTATCCACAGACAACGGCTACACACTCAAAGTGAATGGAGAGACAGTGGAGGAAGCTGCCCCCGGTGGACGCCGAGGATTTGGATTCAACCGAAAGCCGGAATACAAGTCGTTTCCCGTCAAAGAGGGAGAAGAATATGAAGTCGTGATAGAATACAAACACGGCAACGGCAACTTCGCTCTGCTGCGTGGAGACATATGCGAGCGCAAGCCCATAGAATTCAAGGATCTTGCATCTGAGATGATAGACATGGATGCCATCATTGTCATCGGAGGCATCTCAGCCCAAATGGAAGGCGAAGGGGGCGACAAGGCTGACATAGAACTACCAAAGATCCAACAGAAACTACTCAAGGCAATGCGAGCTACCGGCAAACCCGTTGTATACGTAAACTGTTCAGGCTCGGCTATCGCATTCGGAAGCGTTGAAGACAGTTATGACGCATTAATCCAGGCATGGTATCCTGGTCAGGGTGGCTCAAAAGCACTTGCGGAAGTTATTTTCGGAGACTACAACCCGGGAGGAAAACTTCCGGTGACATTCTACCGCAGCAACGATGATCTACCTGACTTCCTTGACTACAATATGGATAATCGCACTTACCGTTATTTCAAAGGAGATCCGATGTACGCCTTCGGAGAAGGACTATCATACACTGACTTTGAAGTAGGCAAGGGAAAGCTGTCGAAGAAAGCGATGAAAGCCGACGAAAGCGTCACACTTACTGTCCCTGTGGCAAACACAGGAGATCGTGAGGGAACAGAGACAATACAAGTATATGTCAAGGCCCTTGAATATCCTGAAGCCCCAATAAAGTCGCTGAGGGGATTCAAAAAGATTGCATTGAATGCGGGAGAGAAAGGGAAAGCTGTAGTGACATTAGATGGGGAGGCATTCGAATACTATGACCCGACTATCGACGAGCTCTCAACAAGGCCGGGGCGCTATCAGATACTATACGGCACCTCATCACGCGACAAAGACCTGCAAAGCCTTGACTTCTTGGTGAAATAACTCTATGATTAGAGAAAGGACGCGCACGGAGTGCGCTAACCACATACTTTGACTCTTGAAAAATATAATATTTTAAAATCAAACAATTAATATCCAATATATGGGAAAAGAACTATTATGGGGGTATATTGACAAGGAGGGGGAAATGGTAATAGAACCAAGATTCCATTCAGCGCGTAATTTCCATGAGGGCCTTGCGTGTGTCAATGTGGATTGGGCGAGAGGATATATCGACCGGGAAGGGAAATTTGTGATCGAACCACAATATCAGTATGCGGGACCATTCCACGATGGAAAAGCAAAGGTGATGCTCGACGATGTATGGAAATACATCGATCGCGAAGGGAAAAAAGTGGGAGACGCAGAACCGGAAAACATGGCAGATGACTCAGTGCCTTTAGAAGAACCATATCCAACGCCCAAAGGGAAGAAGTTTGGCTACGCAGATAAAGATGGAAAGTTTGTCTTCAGGAAAACGTTCGTCCAAGCAAAGCCCTTCTCAGAAGGGAGGGCGGCAGTATTAGTAAAGGTAGAAGTATAGCAAAAAGGCGTGGAAAAATCCACGCCTTTTTATATCTATAACTTTATCATAAAGCGCCTCTTGGAGGCTACTGAGCTTATGATATTATTATTTCAGAATCTTCTTTACAGAGCCATCAGAATTGCGAACAATGTTGATTCCCTTTGTGATTCCTTGGAGTTTGCGGCCATCGATCGAATAAACAGCATCATGCATTTGCTGATCATAAGCTGACTTGATTTCCTCCACCCCATTAGCGTCAGTATCAATCACATAAGTCACATAGTAGGCAGGATCATCACCACCATACAAATCGTCGCTATAAAAAGTGTAACAAAGAATCTTCTTGCCATCGGCAGAGATGCCTGTGGGGACGCTATATCCAACTTCATCACACGCTCCAAAAGTCTCGGCATATGCCGGGAATGCGTCTACAAACAACTCAGCAGTTTCCTCACCAGCCCTCATGATGAAACATCCGGATCCATCGATCAGAGACACCCCGATCATACCAATAAATGTTCCGTCGTCGGCTATAGCACGGGGATAAAGGCCAAGATTCAGATAGTCGATCTCCTGGGGTTCCTTGTAGATCTTTAATGTCTTTTCCTCCGTATTATATATCACAGGGACAACACGGAGTCCAAAATTTTCATCACTGATTGTTCCGAGGGCACCTACATACTTACCGTTGTTGCTCATGCAAGTATAAAAAGCGCTCATTCCGAGAAGTTCCTTAGAGTCGTCAGTAACATCTTCATCGGTACCCTTCACATATCGTGCAGGGAAGAAATCAGGTTCATACTCCCCTGCCTCGTTTAATATCCATATTACAGGAAAAGTAAAGCTACCAAGGTGTCCTAAGATCACCTTACCGTCGCCACTTACAAATTTTGCAGCCGACATATCATTGAGATGCTCCTTAAGATTGCCCAATTCGGCATCAGATGGCATAGGAAGTTTTTTCCAATCTGATCCATTTGCAGAGTATGCCGCAATCACATTGAAAGAATCCTCAGTGAATGACCCGACCATCACGTCGCCATCGTCAGACAATGATTCGCCAAGAATTGACCTGACTCCGGATGGTGCCTTTAGCACTTGAGCCTCCAAAGTCCCGAATGGCACCTTCACTCCATCGTCGTCTAAAAAGCCAATAGCTAAACCTTCATTATTAATTCCACGGAACTCCCCTCCTACTTCATCAGCCATCATCCAATTCACTATGCCAGATTGGGTGTCAGCCGAAAAACCTCCGGCACCGGCTTGGATTGTGCCACAAATATATTGGCCGTTGGCAGAAATAGAGAACCCCATAAGCTCTGGTTCCGTCTGCCCAGGGATTCCATCCTCAGTGCATTTAAAAATCTTGATACTCTCTGCGGAAAGCGACGCAGTGGCTGCAATCGAGAGTGCAAGTGTAAATATCTTTTTCATTTTATATAGATAATTTATTTTTTAAGGACTTTACGAACTGACCCGTCAGAATTGCGGATAATATTGATGCCCTTTGTCATGCCACGCAGACTGCGGCCATCAATGGAATATACAGCCTCAGGATATTTCTGACCGGAAGTCAAAGCGTCTACAGCCTCAGTGCCAACCTCTCCACGGTCGATGATGTAAGATTCATAATATGCAGGAGTCGAAAGGTCATTATAGTCCTCGGCATAATATGTATATCCTGTAATATAGCGTCCGTCGGCAGATATGCCAGTGCACACATTATACCCTAAGTAGTCAGATTCGCCATACCTCTCATTGAAAGCTGGGAAAGCATCCACAAACAATTCAGCCTGAGAGGCGCCGGCTTTCATTATGAAACAGCCAGATGAGCCAAAGACAGGCATACCAATTGTGCCGATAAAAGTTCCTTCATTAGAGATAGCAGACGGATATAGACCTTCATTACCGAGATCTATTTCCTGAGGATCAGAATATACGGTAAGAGACTTTGTCTGTATATCATAGACTATAGGAACATCTACATACTTCTCATCCCCTTTGGGGATCAATCCCACCAGGCATAAATAGCGACCGTTGTTGCTCAGGGCTAAATACATTGCAGATATGCCTGACAATGGTCTTTCCTCATTTTCCAAATCATCGTCTGACAATTTAAGAAACTTTACAGGAAAGAGATCGGGGACATACTCGCCATTTTCATTCATCACCCATACGCAAGGAATAGTAAAACTACCAATGTATCCCACAATCACTTTTCCGTCTCCGCTGACACGCTTAGCAGCATATGCCTCAGGAACCTGCTTCAACACCTTCAGTACATCTTCTTCCGGGGGCATAGGAAGACAAGAGAATGAGACGCCACCATCTTTTGAGTATGCCGCTTGCGATTGAGAAGCCAAGATAGATCCCACTAATATACTTCCATCGTTGGAAAGAGCCTCACCAATAATACCGCGAGAGCCCTTCGGACCTTCTAAGTAAGTAACGTCTTCTTTATCAAACTGCCAAGATATGCCAAACATTCCTGAATAACCCACAGCCATTCCGAAATTATCTATGCCGCGCAATTCCGCACCATCATCATCGATTTCTTCAGGTATAACCCATTTAACCTCAGATGTCTCAGTGTTTGCTACGAAAACACCATTACCCAATTCAATGGCACCACATACGTATTTACCATTAGGAGAGATAGCTTCTGCCATAAGCTGAGGCTCATCGATGCCGGGAGTGCCGTCGCCACACGTAAGCACCTTTACATCATCAGCAACAGCAACATTGCAGAGGGCGAGCGCAAAAGAAAAAGTAAAAAATTTTTTCATATAAAAATAGTTCTAAAAAATCATCAAATGCAGGGCAAACGCCTTTGATTCTGCATCGATTACTAATTATTATGATGCAAATTTAGTAAATTTCTTTTATTTTTGCAAATAATATTGCTTGGGTTTCGGACTTAATGCTTAGACCCGACGTATGTTTATGGAAAGCAACGTGGCTGAGGCTCTCTCGCTTCGCTCTCTGACTGAAAGAGGGAACCATTACCAGTCAATGATATAAACTGGCTGAACTTGAAAATGTAAATAATTAAAAGGTGCCACTGAAAGAATCCGCCACTTTTGGAATCATTTTTGTAAAAAAATTAGCAAACCTAAAAAATTTTTATTAATTTTGCAACAATAAACAGATTTTATTAACACAATTTTCAAGCTCATGAAAAAAGTATTACTTTCATGTATGGCACTTGCAGCGGGAGCTGCAATGGCTATAGCTCAAGACGAAGCTGTCTACCCGAGTTCGCTTGACTTCACCTTAAACGGTGAGAAAGAGCTATCGGGAGTAAACGTCAGCCAGACAATATCTCAATACGATGGAGCGCCACTTCTGACTATCAAGATCACAGGAGAATGCGATGCAGATGCCCTCACAATGGACTTTGTGACTCCTGAAGGTTGGGATTATGCATTGATTGATCTCATGCTTGACGGGGGAAACTCACCATTCACGACAAGGAGTGGAGACCTCTGGCTACCGATCAACAGGATAGACCAGAAATTTAAAAAAGGGAATTCCTTCAACTTCCCTGTAGATGGGAAAGACAACTTTGGCACAATCTACTTGGTGAAAGGAGACTCTTTCTGGAGCAATTCCATCGACATTGAGATGAATGTTTCTAAAACAGGAGGATCCGGAGACGATCAGCCTGATGACCCGAGAGGAGATATGCCTGAATATCCGGAATCGCTCAACATCACATTAAATGGTGAACAAGAGCTTCCCGGAGTTACAGTCACTCAAACGATGGAACCATATGACGATTTTGCAAACAATTTGACAATAACCGTCAGCGGAAAATCAGATGCAGACTTAATAACTCTCGCTTTTCCAACTCCGGAAGGATGGGACTATATGTTGGTTCGCTCAGACTACGAAAAGGAGTTAGAAGATGCTGAAGCAGTAAAAGCAAAAGCTCCGGCACTTGAGGATGAAGATTACTGGATGCCGGTCAGCATGGCTTCATATTTTGGTGTAGCTCCGGGCAACTCAGTCACTTTCCCCGTTGACGGGGAACAATGGAGCGGCACAGCACTCTTAGTAAAAGGAGAGGATGCCTATATGGTAAGCATCGACTTTAGATTCCAGGTATCCAAAGAAGGAGGTACAGACGAGCCCGGCGATGATGACCCCTCTCTGCCAGATCATCTTGACTATACTCTCAACGGAGAGAAAGAACTTCCGGGCGTCAAAGTAAGGCAACTTATCGACGAGACAACCCGCGTATTCAGCGTCACCGGAGA
>JAIDTO010000188.1 GCA_029060625.1 Muribaculaceae bacterium
ATAATGTGTGTTGTCGTTGTCAATACTCTCCGCGTGGCACGCAGCAATCCCATCGATCACCTCCGTTCCGAATAAAAAAGCCAGTAAATTCCGATGTCTTTGTAGGGACGCACGGCTCGTGCGTCCTTATTACGATATAACTTGGGGAGGACGCACGAGCCGTGCGTCCCTACAAGGACATTTGAATTGTTTTGGCATCGGAGAGTAATGCTAATTTTATAACATTTCGATTATCCAACCATCAAGAGTGCGAGTGTTTGTTGAGAAATTTGCTCCTATCAAGAAGATTGTCCTTGAATCGGCTTCGAATGGTAAGGCATATCCTTTTTCATGAATTTGCTTGATAGCTTCTTCCGGAGTGTCGTTGATCTTGAATTCGAAAATATAAACGTAGCGAGAAGTGAGAATCTGCATGTCGCATCTTCCTTTGGCTGAATGAATCTCCGTCCGCACAGTAAGCCCCATCATTTTTGCAGCAATCGCCATCATATTCTGGAAATGGATTTCTTTATCTCTTTCTATCTCAGAATTAGTGTCTGCGAAAAGGCTCTTAATGCTGATCATGAAATCTTCGGGTCTTCCTTCGGTTATATCTTTTAGGCATTTTTTTAGATTGAATGCCGATTGTCCATCTATGCCTCTAAGAAAATGGTTTGCAAGAGAAGACCAGAATGCAGTCACCACCTCACTGTTTGGAAAGTCGAGAAGGTATTTAGACGTATCGGGATTATAGCCCTTTATTGTAAGGTATCCTGATTGGAACAATAGTGGAACAAAATCTGTACTTGTATCCGTGATATCGCTAAGTTCCAGCTTAGTTCTTCTTTGATCATCTATGGCATCAAGTCGGTAATTATTTTTTTCAATCAGTCGTATTAGATATGAAGGAGAGCCGCTTTCAAACCAATAATCATCAAGCTCATTATCATCGAATGCATTAATGACACTGAAAGGATTGTAAATTCCTTCCCCTTTGGAAGCAAAGTGATAGCCATCATATTTTGTGCGGAATGCTGACCATGCCTCTTCTTCAGATATATCATGTTCTTCGGCGAAAGATTCTATTGATGCTCTAAAATTTCTATGGAATTCCGATTCGGAGATTCCGCATATGTCGTTATAGCGAGGTATCAAAGAGATATCCTTTAGATTGTTCATTCCGCTAAAGATAGAAAGTTTTCCAAACTTCGTGATTCCAGTAAGCATAGCAAACTTTATATATTGGTCCGATGCTTTGATTACCGAATAGAAACTACGAAGTTCTCCTTTCAGTTTTTCATTTAGGTCATGATCATGCAGACAATCAAGTAGAGGTTTATCGTACTCATCAATTAATATTACAACCTTTTTGCCATATTTCAAAAAGGCCTGTTTTATAAGGCTGGCAAAAATCTGCGAATAGTCTGACCTATCGATAGACAAAGAATAGTCTTGCGCTATACTTTTCAGACATCCTTCTATGAGGGACAACAATCTTGATGTATTTATATAGTTTGCTGGACTGAAATCAAATCTAAAGACAGGATAGCTCACCCAGTCTTTTTCCAGTTTTTCAAGAGCAAGACCATCAAAAAGATCTTTTTCACCCCTGAAATACGCTTCAATAGTGGACATAAGCAAGCTTTTCCCAAACCTACGAGGGCGGCTTAGAAAGACATAATCATATCTATCAGTAACATCATAGACCAGATGCGTCTTATCAACATACATGTAGCCTCCTGATACGATTTTACTGAAAGTCTGGATTCCTATAGGGTATTTGATACGTGCCATTTCAATTTCTATTGATGAGATTGCAAATATAATGATTTTTCCTATTATTTGCAAATCTCCTTTTCCGTTGTTTGCTATTTCAACGCAATGGAAGGAAGACTTCCTGCTCTCTCCCTTGATTCAAAGATAGGAGCCGACAACGCGGACGACGATGACAACGCAGACAACATTGAAAACGAAAAATATGTTGTAAAACATATTTTTGATAAAATTGTACGATTTTTTGAGGATGAAATGTCAAAATGTAGGTGTGATTATATGTTATGCAACATATTTGTGACATTTTGTCAAAAATAATTTGGAGAAAGAGAAATTTTACCTTATCTTTGCACTCAGAATCTAAACAATCTTTTTACCTTAAGATTTTTTACCTGTAGAAACTCATAAATTGGGCCGGACCGTGGTGGTTAGGCCCTTTTTGCATGTAAATTATGCATTATGCATTATGAATTGTGCATTATGCATTATGAATTGTGCATTAATTTTAGTAATTTTGCAACGTAAAAACAACCCTTATGCTAAATGACGATTTTGACAGAGAGCATCTCTGGCATCCATATACATCTACTCATGATCCACTCCCAACCTATAAGGTAGACCATGCCGATGGCGCTATCATTACTCTTGATGATGGACGCGAACTTATCGATGGCATGTCATCTTGGTGGTGTGTTATCCATGGCTATAATCATCCGGTGCTTAATAAGGCAATCGAAAGGCAGATAGGAAAGATGAGCCATGTGATGTTTGGCGGCCTCACCCATGAGCCTGCAATTGAACTCGGAAAGCTTCTTCTCGACATCCTTCCACCATCCATGAATCGCATATTCTATGCAGATTCAGGTTCTGTGGCAACTGAAGTTGCCATGAAGATGGCAGTGCAGGCTCAGAATGATCCCAAACGTACGAATTTCGCTACAATCAAGAGCGGTTATCATGGCGACACCTGGAATGCCATGTCGGTCTGTGACCCTGTTACCGGTATGCATGGAGCCTTCGGTCCTGCTCTTCCTGTCCGTTTTTTTGCTGAAGCTCCACAATGCGGATTTCATGATGAATGGGATCCAAAGGATTTTGAATCTATGCGCTCACTTCTCGATAAACACGGAGATACGATTGCTGCAGTAATACTTGAACCGATCGTGCAGGGTGCCGGTGGAATGCGTTTCTATCATCCCCAGTATCTGCGTGAACTCCGAAAGGAATGTGACCAAAGGGGAATCCTCCTCATTTTCGACGAGATTGCCACAGGATTCGGACGCACAGGAAAACTCTTCGCATGGGAACACGCAGGAGTGGAACCCGACATAATGCTTATCGGCAAGGCTCTGACGGGAGGATATATGACATTTTCTGCTGTTGCCACTTCAGAAAAAGTTGCTGAGATGATTTCCTCAAGCGAGGCAGGGTGCATCATGCACGGACCGACATTCATGGGAAATCCATTGGCATGTTCGGTGGCTCTGGCAAGCACCCGACTGTTGCTTGCGAGTCCTTGGCAGAAAAGGATTAAGGAAATCGAGGCTATTTTGAAAGAAGAACTTGCCCCTGCTGCAGACCTTCCCTATGTCAAGGAAGTAAGAGTTCTTGGAGGGATTGGGGTGATCGAGCTTCATGATTATATCACATGGCTTGGAGAATTCCAAAAGATGTGTGTGGAAGAAGGCGTATGGATCCGCCCGTTTGCTCACAACGCCTATCTGATGCCCCCATACCTTGCAGTTTCCGACGACCAAGTCCGCACTCTTGCCCGCAAACTCATCAAAATCCTCAAGAAAATCCACAACTATTAAGAGTTGGAGCTTGTTTTCAATATAAAAGGAAAATATAAAATGGATAATATCGAAGATAAAAACATCATAGAAGACCGTACGGCAGAAGAATTGCGTATCACTGAGAAGGCAATCGAGATGCTCCGCACTGTCTTCGACCCTGAGATTCCGGTCAATGTCTATGACCTCGGGCTTATTTATAAGATAGACTATGAAGTTGACACAAAGACACTTCATGTCGATATGACTTTGACAGCACCAAGCTGTCCGGCGGCTGACTTCATCCTTGAGGATGTGCGCCAGAAACTCGTAAGCATCAAGGGTCCTGAAAAAGTTGATCTCCGGCTTGTGTTTGATCCGGTCTGGGATCAGTCGATGATGTCGGAAGAAGCAAAACTCGAACTCGGTTTCTTGTGAGGACTTACTTCCTGAGCGACCTGCACCTCGGTGCCCCATATTTCCCCGATTCAAAAGAGTCGGAGAAACGTGTCGTTGCATTTCTCGATTCGATAAAGGAAGATGCTGAGGCTATCTATCTACTTGGAGATATTCTCGATTATTGGTATGAATACCGATACGTAGTGCCCCGAGGATTCGTGCGCTTTTTTGGAAAGCTCGCTGAGCTCTCAGATTCCGGCATCAAGATAACTTGGCTCATTGGCAATCATGACATTTGGATATTCGATTATATTCCAAATGAACTTGGAGTCAGGGTGATTGATGGAAGCGTAGTGGAAGAGATCTACGGACAGAAAGTTTACATGGCACATGGCGATGGGGTAGGGGAGCATCCTTGGAGCTTCCGTTTCATTCGCTCAATGTTCCGGTCGAAAGTATGTCAGTTCTTTTATTCGGCTATTCATCCACGATGGACAGTTCCATTTGCCTATTCGTGGAGTCGGCATAGTCGTGCCACGGGGCGGGAGGCAGGTCAAGATTGGCATCCACTTCTCGACCAGCTTGAAACTTTCTCTCGTGGTTATCTTGCCGAGCATCCCGATATATCGCATTTCATCTACGGCCATCTCCATATTTTGAAACAGATTCAGCTAAGCGATACATGCGAACTTACCGTCTTGGGTGAATGGATCAAGACATACTCCTATGCCATTCTTGACTCAAATGGCACACTTTCACTCCACACTTTTTAAAGCAAAAATCACTCTCTCCAAATCATTCTTATTTAATTCTGAAGAAAGTGACAACCTGAGTCTCTCAGTTCCGGCTGCGACCGTCGGACGCCTGATTGGAAGGGCATCAATGCCAGACTCCCTGAGCTTCGTTGCCATTTCTATGGCTTTTTCTGCACTTCCTGCATGTACGGGTATGATCTGGCTTTTGCTCTGGCATTTTCTTCCTGTGATGGTTTCGAGCTCCTCCCTGAACCATTCAGATAACATTCTCAGTTTTCTTCGCTCTTCCTTCATGCTTATGAGCTTTTCGATCATCAGAGCGTCCCAGGCAATTACATTAGGTGGTAGAGCGGTGGAAAATATAAAACTCCTTGCGCAATTAAGAAAATAATTATGAAGAATGGGCGAACTTGCGATAAAGGCACCGTAGCCTGCAGCCGCTTTCCCTAAAGTGACAATGATGATATCGATATCATCCATTAATCCTGTTTCTTCAGCAAGACCTAATCCACGATTGCCAAACACTCCGAATGCATGTGCTTCATCCACGTATAGAAGCACATTCGGATACCGGCTTTTTATTTCCACAAGTTCGCCAAGGGGTGCGATGTCTCCATCCATACTGAACACCGATTCCGTGGCTATTATCACCTGCTTATAGCTTGAGGCTTTCTTGTCAAGAATGCGCTTGAGCGTCGACATGTCGTTGTGGGCGAAACGTGCCGTGTCGCCATGTCCGAGTCTGATTCCATCTATCATTGAGGCATGAATGAGCTTGTCGCTGACTATAAGGGTGCCTGGTACTGACAATGACGATAGGGCTCCCGTATTCGCATGATAGCCGGAATTAACCAAAAGGGTCTTTTTGCCAAATAGCCCATCGAGCATTCTCTCGAGAGAATTATGTTCATTCTGATGGCGCTGAAGAAGTCTTGATGCAGAAGCCGACATTGGAGGATTTCCGTATCTCTCTTTAAATTCTTCTATAAATTCAGAGTGGCGGCATCCAAGCCCCATGTAATCATTGCTTATGAGGTCTATGCCTCCCAATGTGTCGGGTATGCTCCTCAGTCGATTCTCTTCTTCAAGCGTCTTGAGTATCTCCTCGTAGACCATCTTCAGCTCCTTTTCTTATTATTGTCAGCAATATCTTTTTCTCTTTCGCTGCGAAGTCTTTCTCTTTTTTTCAGGAAGAAGACAAGAGCAATGAGTACTGCGGTCTCAGCGCCGATAGTAGCCCAGAACCTGAAGTTTTCACCCGAGCGAAGAAGGTCAAGACCAAAGTATATGGTCATAAACACAAAGTAAAGCCCAAGGAGTGTGGGAAGCCAGATATATTTGTATTTTCTCATATGCTGTTTTTGTCTTCCTCAGTTTTTTCAATTCGGTATGCAGATTCTTCCGGATGGAAAAAACCTTCTTTCAGGTGTTTGAAGATTTTTATGCAAGCCTGTGCGTCAAGTGCTGCATAGTTTTGTTGAGACTCAGCAAGCTGTTCGGCCTCCCAGTTGGAAAGCCGTTGCGA
>JAIDTO010000189.1 GCA_029060625.1 Muribaculaceae bacterium
CGAGATGGATTCAAGGCACTCCCATTTGACGGCAAGATGAACGTAGAAGACAAGATTGCCAATCAGGAAGCCTTCATGAACGACCAGGTACGCATAATTGTTGCAACCTCAGCATTTGGAATGGGGGTAGACAAAAAAGATGTGGGACTGGTCATACATTACGATATTTCTGATTCATTAGAGAATTATGTTCAGGAAGCCGGTCGTGCCGGTCGTGACCCGCAGCTTGAAGCCCGCTGTTTTGTATTATATAGCGATGATGATCTTGATAAACATTTCATCCTGCTCAACCAGACGAAACTCAGTATCAGTGAGATTCAACAGGTATGGAAAGCTGTGAAGGATTTGACCAAGCAACGTATGCGTGTGTGCTGCTCTGCCTTGGAAATTGCACGACAGGCAGGTTGGGATGACTCGGTTTCTGACATAGAGACTCGTGTGCGAACGGCTTTGGCAGCCCTGGAGCAAGCCGGTTATCTGGAGAGAGGAAACAATGTTCCACATGTATATGCCACCGGTATAACGGTAAAGAACATGGAGGAAGCCCGCCAGCGCATTACGGAATCCTTACTTTTTGAAAACGAGGAAGTAGAGAAAGCAGTGCGCATCATAAAGTCATTGATATCGCAGAAATACACAGTCAAAGCTCAGGATGCAGAAGCAGAATCGCGCATAGATTATCTGGCAGACATCCTTGGGCTAAGCAAGAGTGAGGTCGTATCCAGCGTGGTGCGTATGCGCCAAGAAGGTATTCTTGCCGATTCAAAAGACATATCTGCCTATCTCCATGATACCGGGGATTCTGAAAACAAATCGAAACGTCTGTTGGAACGTTTTTCTAAACTCGAACGATACATACTCGGACATGTGTCTTCAGAGATATGTCGGATATCCTACAAGCAGCTTAACGACAATGCTCAAAAAGAAGGCGTAGACACGGCAACAGAAAAAGATATCCGTACATTATTGTTTTTTCTGACTGTCAAGGGCTACACACGTAAGAAAGAGGATGGCGCACATAACATTCAGCTATGGTCTCAGGCAGATATGGCAGCCACCATGAGACGGTTTGAGAAACGGCTGGAAATATGTCAGTTTACAATCGGATGGTTATATAAGCCTACTGCGCGTAATGTCGAAGCAGACAAAGGAAATAATGATGTGCGATTCTCTGTAGTGGAATTGCTTAATGATTTGAAAACCACAGGCAACACACTTATGGAGAGCATGAGTGATGTGAGTCTGGAAGAAGTAGAGGAAGCATTGCTCTATCTGTCAAAGATTGGAGCTCTGAAACTTGAAGGTGGTTTTCTTGTGCTCTATAATGCCATGGATATCCGCCGTATCAAAGATAACAGATCGCGTTACAAACAAGACGATTACCGCATGCTCAGCGAGTTCTACAAGCAAAAGATTCAGCAGATTCATATCGTGGGCGAATATGCCAATCTGATGGTGCGAGACTATAATGCAGCGTTACAGTATGTTTCCGATTACTTCCAGATGGATTACAAGCGGTTTGTCTCAAAATATTTCAAAGGCGAGCGCATGCGGGAGATAGAGCGTAATGTCACTCCTGAGAAGTACACGCATATTTTCGGAGCCCTGTCGGAAAAACAGATGGAGATTATATCCGACAAGGAATCTCGCTGTATAGTGGTAGCAGCGGGCCCCGGTAGCGGAAAGACACGAGTATTGGTGCACAAGCTCGCCTCATTGCTCTTGCTCGAAGATGTCAAGCATGAACAGCTGTTGATGCTCACTTTTTCGCGGGCTGCCGCCACTGAGTTCAAACAGCGGTTGTTGGATCTCATCGGCAATGCTGCCCACTTTGTTGAAATAAAGACCTTCCATTCCTATTGTTTCGACCTGTTGGGTAGAATTGGCAGTCTTGATGATGCTAAAGGTGTTGTGGCAAAGGCAGCCTGGATGATTATAAATGGGGAAGTGGAGCCAAATCGGATAGCAAAAACTGTTTTAGTCATCGACGAAGCACAGGATATGAGTGCTGAAGAGTATGCTTTGCTGCAAGCCCTCATGTCATTCAACGAGGAGATGCGCGTGATAGCCGTAGGGGATGATGACCAAAATATTTTTGAGTTCCGTGGTTCAGACTCGCGCTATATGACTCAGCTGCTAAAAGAATACAATGCTCGATTTATTGAAATGACTGAAAACTACCGGAGTACACGCCATGTGGTTGATTTTGCTAATGTGCTTGCAAATGGGATTGCGGGAAGAATGAAGACGAATCTTATCGTGTCAATGAATCATAAAGATGGGGCTGTCTTCATACGCCATCACGCATCCAATACGATGTATCAGCCTCTTGTTGATGATTTATTGAGTCATCGTCGCTACGGTTCTACTTGCGTATTGACTCAGACAAATGAAGAGGCTGTAATACTGGTGGCTTTGTTGCGCAAGTATGGATTAAATAGCAGACTGGTGCAGAATATGGATGGATTCCGATTCTATAATCTGGCTGAAGTCCGTATGTTTCTAAAACAAATAGACCAAGCCGGCCATACGCCTATTATTTCTGACGAGGTTTGGGAAAAGGCGAAACAAAAGACATTCGCCATGTATGCTAATTCGTCAAGTCTTGATTATCTGCAACGTTGTCTATCCCTGTTTGAGCAGACAAACAAAGCAAAATATTATACCGATTTTAAGGAATTTATCTTTGAATCGTCTATCGAGGATCTTTGTGATCTTTCAGGTGCTGATGTAGTGGTGTCCACTATCCACAAGGCCAAAGGACGTGAATTTGACGATGTTTTCATGCTCATCTCCCAGCCTAAGATCATCCGAAACGAAGAACTGCGCCGATATTATGTTGGTGCGACTCGCGCAAAGCACCGATTGTTC
>JAIDTO010000019.1 GCA_029060625.1 Muribaculaceae bacterium
TATAGAAGAAGAAACACTACCATTCTAATGGAATACAGCCATAATTTCTCAATTTGCATCACGGCCGCCTGCGAGATTGCCTACAGCATGCGCCATCAGTTCCTCACCCCTGAGCACTTCCTACTCGCAATAATGCAATTCCCGGCTTGGAAGAAATGCACTGTCCATCTGCCTGATGCCAACCGCGTATGGATAGAATGTGAGATAAACGGATATGTCAACGGGCTTGAGCAGACACCCGAAGATATCTGGGAAGAAATCAAGCAAGAGCAAGAACATCCCGGTATCCCGGTCTCAGACAAGATGCAGGAACTTTTCAACCACATCGAGCTGCATTGTGTAGGTGCAGGAAAGGAGGAGGCCGACATCGATCATGCACTGCATGCCCTGTTCCATCTTGAGGATTCCACCGCCTGCTATGCGCTCAACTCAATAATCACCGACATTGGAGGCTTCATAGGAGCCTTTACGCACGAGAACAGGTTCTCAGGCAATGATGAAGAACTGACAGCTGAAGCGCTTACCGAAATGATGAATAAGAGCCTGGAGGATGATAGGCATCTCCTTGATGGAAATTCATTCGAACCTTACACTGTAGATGGTGATTTCGACACACGGGGATGGATAAACGATGGATATGACTCTTCTCGAGACTGGCATGAGGAAGTGGTCTGCCTCAACGACATCGTAGATCAGCACAACCCACTCATCGGACGCGAGAAGGAACTCGAGCGCACCATACAGGTGCTATGCCGGAAAGAAAAAAACAATCCCCTTCACATCGGTGAACCCGGAGTCGGCAAGACTGCAATTGTCTATGGGCTCACTCGCATGATCTGTGAAGGGAAAGTCCCCAAGCGCCTGGAAGGAGCAAAAATCTATCGGATGGAGATGGGTGGATTAGTGGCAGGCACCCGCTATCGTGGCGACTTCGAGGAGAAATTGAAGAAAATCCTCGACGGCGCAGCGAAAGAGAAAAACGCTATTCTTTACATTGACGAGATTCACACTATGATGGGTGCCGGCGCCTCGAGTGAGAGTGCACTCGATGCCTCCAACATACTGAAGCGCTATCTTGAGGAGAGCGATGTTCGATTCATCGGAGCAACCACGTTTGAAGACCATAAGCGATCTATGGGACGAAACCGTGCGGTGAGCCGCCGTTTCCAGGAGATTGAGATATGCGAACCGAGTGTAGAAGAGACAGCCGAAATTCTCACCCAGCTGCAACCCGGTTATGAGGAATTCCATGGAGTCAAGTATGCTCCCGGGGTCATGGAGTTTGCTGCTCGCATGACCGCGCGCCATGTCCACGGGCGATTTCTTCCTGACAAGGCTCTCGACCTTATCGATGAGGCGGGAGCTTGGAGAGAACTGCATCCTGATGAAGATGGCAACCGAATAGTTGACGAAGCACTTGTTGCAGAGGTGCTGTCGAAGATAGCGCGTGTTGATGCCCTTGCCATGACGGAGGAGAAGACAGAGAGTACCCGCTCGCTCACAGAGAGAATCCTCAAGAGTGTCTACGGACAGGACTCTGCGGTGACAGATGTCGCAGAATCGGTGCTTATGGCTCGTGCCGGACTGACCGACGAGAACCGACCTATGGGTAGTTTCCTCTTTGTGGGGCCTACCGGTGTGGGCAAGACGGAACTCGCAAAGGTCCTCGCCCGCGAGATGGGGATCGGGCTTGTGCGCTTCGACATGAGTGAATATACTGAGAAACATGCCGTAGCAAAACTAATTGGCTCACCGGCAGGTTACGTTGGGTATGAAGATGGCGGGCTCCTCACCGATGCCATAATAAAGCAGCCAAACTGTGTGCTTCTTCTCGACGAGATAGAGAAAGCGCATGCCGATATCTATGACATACTGCTGCAGGTGATGGACAACGGACGCCTCACCGACAACCGTGGCCGGGAGGCAGACTTCTCCCATGTGGTGCTAATAATGACATCCAATGCAGGAGCACGTTATGCTTCTCGAGCCAGTGTAGGCTTCGGCAGCAATGTCTCTTCCGGACAGGCTATGCTGAAGGAGGTGAAGAAGACATTCAAGCCGGAGTTCATCAACCGCCTTACAGCCATCGAGGTCTTCAATGATATGGACGACCATATGGCTGATATGATCCTCGACAAGGCTCTCCGCTCACTTCTCGAAAAACTTAAGGCAAAAGGAGTGGATCTTGAGATAACCGAAGGAGCCAGGAAGGCCCTGCTTAAGGAGGGCATGACGCGCGAATATGGTGCGCGTGAACTCCATAGAGTGATTGAAAGGAAACTAACAAAGCCCCTGAGCCGCGAAATCCTCTTTGGTGCCCTCAACGGGGGTGGCAACGCCGTGGCCGATGTGAACGAACTTGATGAGGTTAGGATCATCCCGGTTGTCAAAACTGAAGACGCTTAGCGCACTATGAAAGAGATGAAATCACTTGAAGAGTATCTGCCACTTTGCTGCGCTTACTATACAGAAACGGGAGAACGCATATTGGCTTTCTATGACATAGACAATGAGCCAATATGTGGAGCTTTATGGTTTCCCGATCCTCGCTACAGGGCTTGTCTGCTCATGCGGGAGGCGTTCGATCTCAGCGGACTCGAGGTTGAAATGCCCACCGACGACATAGCCGATAGCCTTGAAGGGCCTCTATGCTCAGGAGGGGACCTTGATCCCCGACGCCTGCTGCTCGCTTATTCATTTGGCATTTTCCCTTGGTTTGACTTTACTGAGCCCACCCCCTCCTGGTGGGCACCCCTATCACGCTTTGTGCTTTTCCCCAATGAGATTCACATCTCACATTCCATGCGGACCTTGCTCAACAAGAAGAAATATCGCATCACTTTCAATGAGGCTTTTCCGGAAGTGATCGAAGCGTGCCGCACTGTCAATGGGCGCTCTGAAGATAAGAATGGGGCATGGCTCGGAGAAGACATTGTGAAAGCATTTACCGAACTTTGGAGACAAGGCTATGTGAAATCAGTGGAAGTATGGGACATCGAGACAGGCAAACTCTCGGGAGGTCTTTACGGTGTTTGGCTCAACGGATGCTTTATGGGTGAGAGTATGTTTTCCTACATACCTTCAGGCAGCAAGATTGCATTGATCGGTCTGTGCGGATGGATGATGGAGAATGGTGGAAAAGTCATCGACCTTCAGATTGAGACTGAGCATCTGAAAAGCATGGGCGGACGCCACATAAGCTATATGGATTATCTCGGCTTGCTCAATCCGGAAGCTGCATCCGCTGAACTCCTTGACATAAGCTATCGCGACAAAAACGTTGAACCTTAGGGTGAAT